>JAFSAR010000001.1 GCA_017442225.1 Clostridia bacterium | reverse complement strand
CGATTTCACTCGAGCGAAGCGAGAATTTCACATTGCGAAGCAATATTTCACCCACCCGTTAGGGTGGATTTAGTTGAAAAAAGTCCTGTTCGAAAGAACAGGACTTTTTTCTGGAGCTGCTAACCAGATTTGAACTGGTGACCTCGTCCTTACCAAGGACGTGCTCTACCACCTGAGCCATAGCAGCATTTTTGCGACCACATTATTATATTATAATAAAGCGATAATGTCAAGATTTATTTTAAAATTATTTTTTTATACGGATATGTTGTTTTTGAAATATATTGATGTTATAATTTAATAAATTTATGTTAGTATTTAATGATTAGGAGAAATAATCATGTTGCTTAGCAGAACGTGTTTCGGCACTGATAAAGAATATTGCAAAATGCTGGTCGATGCAGGCTATGATGCGGTCGATATAAACGATACATCACATAAGCCTGAAATCTTTTTACAAAGCACAGACCAACAATTTGCTTTTGTAAAAAACGCAGTTGATAACATTTTAAGTGTAGGGCTTAAAATCGGTCAATGTCACGCGCCACACTCTATATCATTATGGTGCTCTACACCCGATGAGGTAGAGCAAAGAATTGTTGCTATAGAAAACTGCGTTAAAACGGTTAGCAAACTTAATATACCGTACACAGTAATTCATCCGTTTGTTTTTGCTTTTAACAAGCAGGACGAAGACCCTGAAAAATTATGGCAGTTTAACGTTGATTATATTCGTCGCATCTGCAAATGTGCTACGAATACCACAATATGCCTTGAAAATATGCCTGGCGAGGGCGGTGTTATCAGAACGGGTGATGATATGGCAAAAATGCTTTCCGACGTCGGCGACGACAATTTAATGGTATGCCTTGATACAGGCCATCTTATCAGTCAAAACTGTAAAGCTACCGACTTTTTTGCCGCAGTTGGCGATAGAGTCAAAACACTACATATTCACGACTCTATACCTGGTCAGGATTTACATCTTCTTGCCGGTGAAGGACGCTTTGATTGGGAAGATTTTAAAAATGCTCTAAGACAATATAATTATCACGGTAATATTAACAGCGAAAGTAATTTTGTTTACAAATCTCCAAAAGATTTACAACTTGAAGGACAGATTTTAGAACGCAAAATTCTTGAAAAATTTTTAATAAAATAAGGAGAGATTGGTTTGAAAAATAAACTTAAAATATTATCCATATTATTATGTTTTGTCATTTTCCTTTCAGGCTGTGGTGTTTGGTTCACTAATGACATCGGCGGACAAAACGGATTATTTATCGGTATTACAGATACCCGTGTTGATACACTCGCTGATACACCTGAGTTCTGTGACGAGCCTTATGTAATACTTAACGATAATAAGCCGTATTTTACGGATGATATGATGTCGGATAAAGCGTATGAGTTTTATTCCGAGCTTGATGATTTGGGTCGCTGCGGTTATGTTATGGCGTGTGTCGGTACCGAGATTATGCCTACTGAGGAGCGCGGTGAAATCGGTATGGTAAAGCCGACAGGTTGGCACACTGTAAAATATGATAACGTAGACGGTAAATACCTTTATAACCGCTGTCATTTAATTGGTTATCAGTTGAGCGGTGAAAATGCAAACCGTAAAAATCTTATAACAGGCACAAGATATTTAAATATTGAGGGTATGCTGCCGTTCGAAAACCTTATTGCCGAATATGTTGAGGAGACCAATAATCACGTGCTTTACCGTGTAACACCTATATTTGAGGGTGATAATCTTTTAGCTACGGGTGTACAAATGGAAGGTTACTCTGTAGAAGATAACGGGGAAGAAATTTGTTTTAATGTATTTGCATATAACGCTCAACCTGGAATTACTATAAATTATGCAACAGGGGAAAGCAGTTTAAACTATAATATAATCGATGATTCGCCAAAGGAAGAAACGGTTACTACATATATTATTAATAAAAACACTAAAAAGTTTCATCTTCCTACCTGTTCCTCTGCTATAGATATGAAGCCTCAAAACAAAAAGGAAAGCGATAAAACTAAAGAGGAATTAGAAAAACTTGGTTATTCGCCCTGCAAATCTTGTATTGGATAACATAGTTCGACAACATATATTGATAAATTGTTAAATATATGTTAACATACAATATAACTTAATATCGATAGAGGTGCGACCGACATTATTGTAATGCGTTTAGTACGGATATACCGCAATACAAAAGGGGAGGCCGCCGAAATTGTAAACTTTTATCCGAGAGTTTACAGTTGGTATGTTGCAAAATATGTAATATACTGTCACATTTTGTGGAGCGCTATCTGTGTTGTAATTTTCACGGTAACTCTGCGTTACCGTGTTTTTTATTTGAAAAAATTTTTTTGGAGGAAACTTTTATGACAGCAAAAAAGATTATCCCTAAGGTGCTCATACTTGTTTTCATTTTGGGCTTTGGTGTGCTTTGTGCATTCACAGGCGATGTAACCAGCCCCGTTGGAACATTGTGGTCACTATTCCCACCTGTAGTGGCAATCGGACTTGCTCTGCTTACCAAAGAGGTGTATTCATCACTCTTTATAGGTATTCTTGCAGGCGGCTTGCTCGCTACAAAATTCAACCCCATTCATACTGTCGGCGCTGTAGTTAATGACGGCTTTATTTCGGCAGTATCTGGCAGCGCAGGTATATTCATTTTTTTGGTTATACTTGGTATCATCGTAGCTCTTCTTAACAAAGCGGGCGGCTCACAGGCATTTGGTCGTTGGGCAGCAGCGCACGTTAAAGGTAAGTTTGGCGCAATGATTGTTACATTCCTCTTTGGTATTCTTATCTTTATTGATGACTACTTTAACTGCCTTACTGTTGGCGCGGTTATGCGTCCTGTAACCGATAAGGCAAAAATTTCACGCTCAAAGCTCGCTTACATAATCGATGCTACTGCAGCGCCTGTTTGTATGATAGCGCCAATATCTTCTTGGGCTGCGGCGGTTTCATCCTATGCACCTGATGGTCAGGGTATTAAGCTCTTTTGTCAGGCAATACCTTATAACTTCTATTCATTACTGACATTTGTATTTATTATCGCAATCGGCATTATGAATTTTGATTACGGCTCAATGAAGTTGCACGAGCTCAATGCCGAAAACGGTGACTTATTTACAAGCGGTAGTGACGATATCGCTAAGGAAGAAGAGTTACCCGCAACAAGTAAGGGTAGAGTAATCGACCTTATTCTTCCTATCGTTTTCCTTATCGGCGTATGCGTATTCTCGTTATTCTATGTTGGTAGATGTATGGGTGAAGAATGGGTATTCGATTATAAGAATTATGATGCATCTTTAAGTTTCATAGACGCTTTCTCAAACACCGACGCTACGGTAGGTCTTCCTTGGGGCGGTCTAATAGCGCTTATAGGTATAATTATCTACTTTGTAGCACGTCGTCTTATGAGTGTTAAAGAGGCTATGGCTTGCATACCAAAGGGCTTTATCGCAATGGTGCCTGCAATCCTTATTCTTACAATGGCTACAACCCTTAAAAACACAACAAGCTTGCTTGATTCTGATACATTTGTTCAAAATCTTTTAAGCTCGGCAGGTTCATTGCAAAACTTCTTACCCGCAATTATCTTTATTGTTGCTTGCCTTATTGCTTTTGCTACAGGTACATCTTGGGGTACTTTCGGCATTCTTATTCCAATTGTTATCTCAATATTCCCTGTTGGCAGTGAGCTTGGTATTATTGGTATGTCAGCATGCCTTGCGGGTGCGGTTTGTGGTGACCACTGTTCACCGATTTCTGACACTACAATTATGGCCTCAGCTGGCGCGCAATGCAACCACATCAACCATGTATCAACACAGTTGCCTTATGCTATTACCGTTGCGGCAATTTCATTTGTTGCATATATAATTGCTGGCTTTATTAATAATTGGCTCATTGTTCTTCCAATCGCTATTGTTATGACAATTGCTACCTTATTTGTAATTAAAATAATAACCGGCAAAAAGACTGCATAAATAAAATGTATTGAAATTAAAAGTCGTTACCTGTATAATACAGGTAACGACTTTATTTTTTTAGGTGATATTTTGGATAGAGTTTTTGAAAAACACGTGGAAATTGAACGTAGCATCATAAAAAAGTACCGAAAAAGCATTTGGAACGGTTTTGTGGGCGCTGTACAGGAATATGAGCTTATAAAAGAAAATGATTGTATTGCTGTTTGCATTTCAGGCGGCAAGGATTCAATGATTCTCGCAAAATGTATGGAGTTGTTACAGAGACATAGTAAAATACCGTTTGAATTAAAGTATATTGTTATGGATCCCGGATATGCAAAACCAAACCGACAACTTATTGAACAAAATTTAAAAACCCTTGATATTGATGCTGAGATATTTGATAGCGATATTTTTGACGTGGCATATACTGCTGGTGGCTCACCGTGTTATCTGTGCGCACGTATGAGACGTGGCGCGCTATATGCCAAGGCAAAGTCATTAGGTTGCAATAAAATTGCATTAGGCCACCATTTAGACGATGCTATAGAGACTGCCCTTATGAGTATGATTTATTCCTCTGAAATTAAAACAATGCTACCTAAATTGCATAGTACAAACTTTGAGGGGATGGAGCTGATACGTCCGCTATACAAGGTTAAAGAGCGAGATATCATTTCCTGGGCAAACTATAATGATTTACATTTCTTGCGTTGCGCTTGTAAATTTACTGCCGATAGCGCAGACGATGAGATGCTTTCAAAAAGACAAGAGATGAAAGAACTTGTAAAATCATTGCGGCTTAAAAATCCCGATGCAGATGATAATATTTTCCGTTCGTTACACAACGTTAATTTAGCCACAATACCCGGATGGCGCGATAGTGACAGCGGGGAAAGGCATAGTTTTATAGAAGAATATTAAAACATTTAGTGAAGAGGTAATAGGTAATAAGTAAAAATTCCAAGAACTTAACGTACTTGGAATTTTTGGCTGGGGTGGCAGGGTACACTGCGCTGCTTGATTTTTAGACCGCTGCGAGCGGTGCCCTAAAAATCTTCGCTGCCCGTGACTTCACAGTCCGTAAAGGCTGACGCGCCTTTGCGGCTGCTTCGACGACCCTACGGTTCTCATCCTGCCGCAACTCATAATTAAAATCAAAACACCTACCGTAAAGGTAAGTGTTTTGATTTGGCTGGGGTGGCAGGATTCGAACCTACGAATGCAGCAGTCAAAGTGCTGTGTCTTACCGCTTGACGACACCCCAATATATTTAGTTTTTAAAAAAGCAACCTCGGTATCGTTTTTTTGTACCGAGGTTAACTTGTGGGGTGGTAGATGGGATTCGAACCCACGGTCTCCAGTGCCACAAACTGGCGCTTTAACCAACTAAGCTACAACCACCGTAACGCAGTTTATTATATCATAATAAAACGATTTGTCAAGAGATTTTTTAATAAAATTATTAAAAACCGCCGCTTTTTTAGAGCAGCGGTTTTATAATATCAAATTAACCAATAAATGCGTCATGAACTGCTTGAACAGCCTTGTCAGCAAGCTCGGTATCAATAAGCACCGAGATTTTTGTTTCACTTGTAGAAATCATATGAATGTTAATGTCTGCATCATAAAGAGCCTCAAACATTTTTGATGCAACACCGGGATTGCTTTCCATACCCGCACCAACAATAGAAATTTTTGAAAAACTGTTGTTGACTTTAAGATCCTGATATTCAAAAACACCCTTCATTGATTCCATTGCCTTTACAGCGTCGTCCTGCTGTTCGTGAGAAACGGTAAAGGTGATATCCTTTGTACCGTGACGGCCAACCGACTGCAGAATAATGTCAACGTTTACCTTGTACTGCGCAAGCTTATTAAACAACTTAAACGCAACACCTGGCTGGTCCTTAAGACCTACAACCGAGATGGTGGTAACACTTGTATCCTTTGCAACTCCGCGAATTAAAGTTTTTTCCATTTTAACGTGCTCCTTTACAATAGTGCCTGGTTTTCTTTCAAGACTTGAAAGAACCTCAAGCTCAACATTATATTTTTTAGCCATTTCAACCGAACGGTTGTTAAGTACCTGCGCTCCGAGTGTTGCCATTTCAAGCATTTCGTCATATTGCACTTCGTCCATCTTGACAGCGCCCTTAACTTTGCGCGGGTCGGCGGTATAAACACCGTCAACGTCGGTATAAATCTGACAGCGATCTGCGCTCATAGCTGCGGCAATTGCAACCGCGCTTGTGTCTGAACCGCCGCGACCGAGTGTTGTAAGGTCGTCATACTTATTAAGACCCTGGAAACCGGCAACAATAATGATATTGCCCTTTGAAAGCTCGGTCTTCATACGCTCGGTGTTGATTTTTTTAATTCTTGCTTTGCCGTGGTGCGAGTCGGTAGAAAAACCTGCATGCCAGCCAAGCAACGAAATTACGGGACAACCAAGCTTATCAATCGCCATTGCAAGAAGCGCGATAGAAATCTGTTCGCCTGCGGTAAGCAGCATATCCATCTCACGCTTAAGAGGGGTTGACGGATTTATTTCAACAGCTTTTTCAATCAAATCATCGGTAGTGTCGCCTTGTGCTGATACTACAACTATTACGTCGTTGCCTTTTTTATATTCGTCAACAATAATACCGGCAACGTTCATTACGTGCTCGGCGTCTTTTACCGACGAGCCGCCAAACTTCTTAACTATAAGTGCCATAAATGGGAACCTCCTTAAAATAAGGTGTGCATAACCTTAACTGTATCGGCTTTTATAGAGTTGATTTTCTCCATAAGAGTGCTTTCATAATCTTCGTTGGTGATAAATGCAATTTCTTTTTTGAAATCGTTTTTGATATGCCAGGTATTATCAGAAAACAGGGTGGTGAACTGCTGACATATCATATCGTAGTTATCAGATTGAATATATACATAAAGGCGAACCTTTTCGTCGGGGCAAACGACGTAATCAGTTGAGCCTTCAGACCAGTCGACGTATTTGCGCGCGTGTAGGTGCTTGGCGCAATCAATAACATCGGCAACCACCGCGCTGGCGGTAGGCATTTTACCCGCGCCCTTGCCGTAGAACATAACGTCTCCTACAGCGTCGCCCGTAACCATAATAGCGTTAAATACACCGTCAACGTCCGAAAGAATATGACTGCGGCTTACAAGCATTGGTTTAACCGTGGCGGTAATTTTGCCGTTATCGAGTTTTTTTGCGCTGCCGATAAGCTTTATCGCGCAGCCAAAAGAATCGGCATACTCAACGTCAGTCAGTGTGATATTTGTAATACCCTCGGTTTTAACCTGTTCGGGATAAACGTGCTTACCGAATGCAAGAGAAGCCAAAATACAAACCTTTCGACAGGCATCATGACCTTCTATATCAGCGGCGGGATTTTTTTCAGCAAAGCCCATTTCCTGAGCAAGTGATAAAGCAGAGTCAAAATCCATATTGTCTACTATCATTTTATTTAAAATGTAGTTTGTTGTTCCGTTAAGAATACCCTTAATTTCGGTAATTTCATTTGCGGCAAGACATTGCGCAATGGGTCTTAGTATCGGTATTCCACCGCCAACACTTGCCTCAAAAAGAAAGTTAACGTTTTTTTCGTTTGCAATAGCGAGCAACTCAGCACCCTTTGCGGCAACAAGTTCCTTGTTTGATGTTACAACACTTTTGCCTGCCATAAGACAGCGCTTTACAAAATCATAAGCAGGGTTTACACCACCCATAACCTCAACGACAATCTTTACTTCATCGTCGTTTGCTATGATTTCAAAGTCTTTTATAAATTTATCAGAGTAGGGTAGTCCGTCAAAATCGCGCAGGTCAAGAATATACTTTACGTCAATCTCGTCTTTAATTTTTTGGTTTATCAAAGAGTTATGACCGAGTAATATCTCGGCAACGCCTGAGCCGACAACACCGTGCCCCATAATTGCGGTGTAGATCATTTTAAACCTCCTGAAATTACACGATTTACTATACAAATCGGCATTTTTAAAGTATACTACACACTTTCTAAAAAATCAATATTTAATTATATATAAGCGCAATTTTTGGTGATATTATATTTAAAAGGCGGTGAAATTTTTAATGAATTTAGAGGAAAAGAAAAAATTTATTATAAATTTTGCCTATTTTCTTGTTTTAATAATAATTGGATATTTTCTTTTTAAAGTGGCAGCAATCTATCTTTTGCCATTTTTAATAGGCATAATTATTGCATACGTAGTGCAAAAGCCTGCCGCATTTATATCTCAAAAGACAAAATTTAAAAAACAAAACTGCGCAGGGATTTTATCAATTTTAGTGTTTGTTGTGGTAATTATTTTGATATCTTTAATAGGTTGGTTCTTATATGCTCAACTAAGCAAATTGATTTCATACTTTTCAAGTGAAAATAACAATATAAGTCACTATATTGAAAAACTTTATACTTACATTGAAAGTTTAATTCAAAAAACCGAATTTAATAGCGCGCTAAAAAAGTTTTCTAACGATACAATAAACGGTTTTATTGCAAAAATCAGTGTTTTTTTATCAAACGGTGTCGCAAGCTTTATAAAAAATTTGCCCACATTGCTTATTACCTGTGTTGTCACAATTGTTGCAACCTGTTATATCTCAAAGGATTATGAAAGACTTTTAAAATTTGCAAAAGGTTTTTTAAATGAAAGTTTTTACAAACGAGTTGTTGATATAAAAAATGTATTTGCCGAGTGCTTTTTAAAATTCATTCTGGGATATTTTTGGCTTTTTTTGATTACTTTTTCAGAACTCTTTGTCGGCTTTTTATTACTTGGCATAAAACACTACTTTATTTTGGCTTTCTTAGTGGCATTTCTTGATATGCTGCCCGTAATTGGAACGGGCACGATTTTACTGCCTTGGGCTCTAGTTATGTTTTTTCAGAACGATTATAAATTAGGGTTTGGAGTTGTAATCCTTTATCTCATAATTACCGTAATAAGAAATTTTGCCGAGCCTAAAATTATCGGAAAACAAATCGGTATAAATCCGCTCTTTACGCTTGTTTTTATATTTTTGGGATTGCGTTTGGGCGGAATAATGGGTATGTTGGTTTTACCAGTAGTATTAACGGTTTTGTTCACTTATTTTCGCAGGCAGATTTTAGATAACAATTGACCGAAAGAATTGAAGTTGCATACTATGTATTGTAGATATTTTCTATTTAATTTTAGTCGGAGAGTTAATTATGCAACGTCATATTATTTCGGTGAGTTCAATTACCTATGCTATAAAGGGCAGAGATTTGCTGAGAAAACAAGGATTCAGAGCATATATTGAACGAAAAACGAACAGTAACGGTAATACAGGCTGTGGCTATGTGATAGTGGCAGACGGTAACCGACAAAAGATAAGCGACGCCTTAATGAACTCGGGCGTTAAAATATTGCAAATCAACAGTATTGCATAGGTAAAGTAAAAAGCAGCCCCGCGGGGCTGCTTTTCTAAAACAGAAAGAATAAAGGTGAATTTTATGATATATTTTGATAACGCGGCAACAACAGGACACAAGCCGCAAAGCGTGCTGGGTGCCGTAAATTACGCTTTAAAAAATTTATGCGCTAATCCTGGCAGAAGTGGACATTCATTGTCTCAAAAGGCGGCGATGACAGTTTTTGAAGTGCGACAAAAAACGTCGGATTTTTTTGGCAGCAATGGGGTAGAAACGGTAGTTTTCACGCCAAACTGTACCGCAAGTATAAACTACGTTTTAAAAGGTGTTTTATCGGCGGGTGACCATATTGTTATATCCGATTTAGAACATAACGCAGTTATGCGACCGTTAAAGACTATGAACATTGATTTTACAATAGCAAACGTTTCTTTGACGGACGACGAGGAAACGTTGCGCAACTTTAAAAAGGCAACAAAACCAAACACAAAAATGATTTTTTGCACGGCGGCATCAAACGTTTTGGGCAAAATATTACCAATTAAGAAAATCGGAGAATTTTGCAAGCAAAAGGGCATATTGTTTGGGTTGGATGCGGCTCAAGGAGCGGGTGTCATACCCATAAATATGAAAGATATGAAGGTTGATTATTTATGTATTGCGGCGCACAAAGGACTTTATTGTCCGATGGGGCTTGGAATTTTAATAGCGCGTGGGCCTATTAAAAGGACGATAATAGAAGGTGGAACGGGTACGGATTCGGTGCAATTTATTCAGCCTGACACATTACCCGAAATGCTTGAAAGCGGAACTGTTAATTTACCCGCAATAGCTTCAGTCAATGCTGGGATTGACTTTGTAAGAAAGCATTGGAATTGTATTTTAAAGCATGAAAATAATCTGACAAAAAAATTATATAACACATTACAGGGTAGTAACGTTATTTTTTATACAAACCCTAATAACGACGGCTATGCGCCTGTACTTTCATTTAATGTTGAAGGTTTTTCTTCGGAAGAAATAGCAGATTTTTTAAGCAAGAAAGGTTTTGCACTACGCTCCGGACTTCATTGCGCCCCGACAGCGCATAAAAAAATCGGCACGTTAAAGCAGGGGACTGTTAGATTTTCCCCATCGGTATTTAATACGCCTTACGAGGTTGATTTGCTAGCGCAGCAAATAAAAAAATTAAAAAAATATTAAAATCGCTATTGATTGGGACGAATTGTTATGTTAAAATAAAACTAATGATATATATTATTAGTAAAGGACTGATATTTTGAGCGAGATTTTAGACACGTTATACACGGTTTGGAACCAGTTTGTCTATACAATTTCAAACGTACGCGTATTTGACATAATTGATATTTTGATTATTGCTTATATCGTTTATAAGGCTATTGAATTTTTGCGTGAAACACGCGCGGGACAGCTTGTAAAAGGCATTGTATTCTTGTTGGCGCTTTATGCTTTTTCAATAGCATTTGAGCTTGCTGTTTTGCGTTGGCTGTTGTCGGCTGTGTTTGGTTCGGCAATCGTTGCGATAGCGATTATTTTTCAACCCGAACTACGTCGTTTACTTGAAAGAGTGGGACAGACCAGAATTGGTAGTTTGCAATCTGGTGGCGATGAGTCCGAGGAAATTGTAGCCTCTGTTAATAAAATCTGTAAAGCCGCAGGACAGATGCAAAAGACCAAAACGGGCGCGCTTATTGTTTTTGAAAGAAAAACACAGCTCGGTGAGATTATCAATACAGGTACCGTAGTTGATGCCGCGGTCAGCGAGTCACTTGTTAATAATATTTTCTATCCAAAATCTCCGCTTCATGACGGCGCGGTTATCGTACGCGACGGCAGAATATGTGCTGCATCCTGTATTTTGCCGCTTACACAGAGCACCGTTTTTTCTTCACAACTTGGTACGCGTCATCGCGCGGCTATCGGTATGACCGAAAACTCAGACGCAATTGTGCTTATTGTTTCTGAGGAAACGGGTACGATATCTATCGCGTTTAACGGTCAGATCACAAGAAATTATACGGTTGAGTCGGCTTTTAACGAAATTAAGGATAAGCTTGTCAATGATAAAGAACAGGAAAATGATTCTTTATTAAAAAAAGCATTCAAAAAGTTTTTTCATGGTAATGACAAAAAAGAAGCCAAAACAGAAATAAAGGAGGAAGAAAAAGATGAAATTTAGTATTCCTCAAAAATACAGACTTGGCACGTTGCTTTACAACAAAAAGTTTATAGTTATTCTTTCGATTGTCTTGGCGTTTGCGCTATGGCTTGGTATTGCTATGGTTGAAAATCCTGTCCGCCAGCAGACCTTTACTGATATCAGCGCATCCGTCACACTTGAGGGGACTGCAGCTTCGGACTTGGGACTTGGAATAATATCCGACGTTGCTTCTCAAAGATTTTCTGTTACCGTAAGCGGACCGAATTATATCGTAAGTTCGCTTAAAGCGGAGGATTTTTCACTTTCGGCTTCAACAATTGATATAAACTCTGCGGGAACGTTTAATCTTGAGGTTACAGCTACCAGTAATACAAACAAATCGGGATATACGATTACGTCTATTTCTCCATCCAACATTGACGTTACGGTTGATTTTATTGATACAAAGGAATTTACGATTGTACCAAAACTAATTGGCGTGAGCGCTTCCGAAGGCCTTGTGGCAGAAACTCCCGTTGTAGCTAATTCTCAGCAAAGCACAGTTACCGTGAAGGGACCGCGTTCTACAATTGAAAAGATAGCAACGGTTGGTACTATTGCCGAGGTAAACAATACGCTTGCAACGTCTCAGACCTTTAATTCCGACGTTGTGCTGTATGACAGCAATGATAAAATTTTATATCGCTATACCGCCGACGGTACGGTTTATGATTCAAATGATAATATTATTACGAACTCATATTTGACGTTGTCATTTACTAACGTAAAAGTTACACAGCCGATTTCTAAGAAAAAGACTGTTAACTGCAAAGCGGTATTTAGCAATTTGCCTGCGGGCATGACCGATGAAGATATCAAGTACAAACTAAGTCAAAGCAAAGTAACGGTTATTGGTACTCCTGAAATTATCGACAAAATCGAAAATATATCGTTGTCGCCGATTGATTTCAGAACGGTTTCCACCACGGCGAGTAGCTTTGAAGTTTCAGCAAGTCTGCCTGACGGTGTTAAGATTCTTGAAAATATTGAGTTTTTCACGGTGGATATTAACGTTTCGGGTTATGCAGAAACAACCTTGGAGATTAAAAATATCAGATGCTTGGGACTTAGCGGCGACCTTAAAGCCAAGACCGATAAAAGTATTCGTGTTAAGTTATGCGGACCGCAAAATGTTATTAAAAACATTAAAGCAAGCGATTTGTTTGCAGTTATTGATTTAACCGACAAAACAGCAGGTGATTATACCGTTGAGGCTGTTATTAAATCAGACGTTTACGATAACATCTGGCAAGTAGGTACGTACAGCACGTCGGTTACCTTATACTAGTATATCTACATTTATATCTATATCATATCAGATACCGCCTTTATTGCATACTATGTAATGAGGTGGTATTTGTGGTTAAAACGTTTTTACTTATCTTTATAATTCTTTTTTCCGTCGCAGGTATATGCGAATTTGTTTACATACTGAAAATGCTTTTTTATTTTCCTAATACGCGTGTAGAAAATTATTCTTTAATTGTTTTAAAAAATGGATTTGCATTAAGGCAATTAAATTATATTTGGCAAAAAATAAGATGGCACGGCGACGGATTTGCCGCAGGTATTATTGCTATAACCGATAATATTGAAGCAAAAGAGCTTTTTGATTGTGATAATTTTATTAAAGGTAAGAATATTATTTTGTGTACTACAGCATCAATTGCGGAATGCGAGCAGTTACAAAGGAGATAACTCAAATGGAAATCGCTAACACAGGCGAGAAAAGGGAAATCAGCGGAATTGTCGAAAAAATAACCTTTAAAAACCAACAAAACGGCTATACCGTATGCACTGTAAGGGCTGGACGCGAACATATAACCGTTGTCGGCACGTTGCCGTTTATATCTATTGGCGATAACGTTAAATTCACAGGGGAATTCACCGTTCACGCGATTTATGGCGAGCAATTTTTAGCAGAATGTTACGAAACCGTAGCGCCAAAAACCGTGGCAGCAATTTTGCGCTATTTATCGTCGGGAATCATCAAGGGCGTTGGTCCTGCAACTGCCGAGCGTATTGTAGAAAAATTCGGCTCAGACTCGCTTGATATAATACAAAACAGCCCCGACGATCTTGCGATTATTAAAGGTATTTCCTTGGAAAAGGCGAGAAATATATCCGAAGAATATAAAAAACAGTTTGGTATCCGCGATTTGATGCTGATGTTAAATCCTTATCAGATTTCGATGGAGAAGTGCATATGCATATTTCAGCGATTGGGAACGGCATCGGTTGAGAAAATAAAGCAAAATCCATATATTTTATGCACGGACGATATTGATTTACCATTTGAAAAGGTTGAGTCAATTGCTTTGGATTTGGGAATATCGCAGGATAACGAAATGCGTCTTGCGGCGGGCGTTGACTATGTGTTGCGAAAAAATCTGCTTAATGGACATACCTGTCTGCCGCGAAAAAAATTGATACCTGTAGCCGCATCATTGCTCGAGAGTGATGAATTCCGTATTGATACAATATGCGACAGGATGATTGAGAATCTGAGGCTAAGAAGTAAAACCGTTGGCGATTCTGATTTTCTTATGTTGCCTGAGTATTATAATGCTGAGGAATATATCGCAGCGCGTCTTTTTGCCGCTAAAAACTATATAAATCAGTCAAACATTATTGATGAGCTTGAGATTGACTACGTAGAAAACAAACTTGGTATTAAATTCGAAGAATTACAACGCGAGTCCATAAGAAAAGCGTTTTGTAACGGTGTTTTCGTGCTGACGGGCGGACCCGGTACGGGTAAAACCACAACGCTTAACGCGATTATTGAATTATTTGAACAGCGAGATGCCACAATACAGCTTGCAGCGCCGACCGGCAGAGCGGCAAAACGTATGACCGAGCTTACAGGAAGAGAGGCAAAAACGCTTCACCGTTTGCTTGAGGTAGAGTGGACAAGCGAAAATAAACAAAGCTTTGCCCGTAATGAAAAAAATCCGCTTGAATGTGAAGTCATAATTGTGGACGAAGCATCAATGCTTGATTCTTTGCTTTTTGAAAGTCTTTTGCACGCGCTTAAAATTTCTACAAGAATTATTCTGGTAGGTGATACCGACCAATTGCCGAGCGTTTCGGCGGGTAACGTGCTTAACGATATTTTAAGTTCGGGCGTCTATTCATCAGTTTCGCTAAAAAAAGTATTCAGACAAGCTATGACAAGCGCTATAATCACAAACGCTCACGCTATTATAAATGGCGAGCCTTCTGACCTATCGAATAAAACAAAAGATTTCTTTATGATGCATCGTGATTATGCGGTAGACGTTTGCGATACTGTTCTGGAGCTTTGTGAAACACGCTTGCCCGATGCATACGGCTTTAATCCACTTACCGATATACAGATACTTTGTCCGTCGCGAAAGGCGCAAACAGGCACGGTGAATCTTAATAATTTACTGCAAGCAACGCTTAATCCAAAAAAAGACGGTGAGCCACAGCTTGCTTACAAGGGCGTATATTTTAGGACAGGCGACAAGGTTATGCAGATTAAAAACAACTATGATTTGCAGTGGCAGCGCGATAACGGAGATATAGGATATGGCGTTTTCAACGGCGACGTGGGTTATATTTCGTTGATTGATATAAAAGGCGGCATTGTCAAAGTGAAATTTGATGATCGCACAGCAACTTACTTTGTAGAGAACATAGGCGAGCTTGAGCTTGCGTATGCGGTCACGGTACATAAAAGTCAGGGCAGTGAATTTGACTGCGTTATATTGCCGCTTATCGATACGCCTCCGCAGTTGCTTTACCGCAATCTTTTATATACGGCTGTGACCCGCGCAAAAAAACTGCTTATTATAGTAGGTTTGGAATCGGTGTATGAAAAAATGGCGGCGAATGACCGAAAAACCTTGCGATACACCTTGCTAAAGGATTTTTTGATAGAAAATGAAGAACGTTAAATCTTTGTTTAAAACGTTGATTTCCGCCATATATCCAAATAAATGTATTTGTTGCGGGGAAATACTTGACGAGGGCGCTTATATTTGTGATAATTGTAGCGTTAAAATAGAACGTATTAACCTTGATGATATTTGTCTTGATTGCGGTCGCGAAAATGAAAACTGCGTTTGTAAATATAATATTTTTAGGTTTAATGCGCTCGTATGCGTCTTTAAGAATATAGGCCTTGCGCGCAGGGCGTATTATTCGTACAAATTTGGTAAAAAACAGCACTATGCCAACTATTTTGCCGAAGAAGTTTATCACGCGATAAAACGTTGCTATGACGGTACCCGCTTTGACATTGTGTGCGCTGTACCCGCATATCAAAGGTTTGGTTACGACCACAGCGGTTACGTTGCTGAATTGGTGGCAGAAAAACTTGGTATTCCTTTTAATGATAAACTGTTATTTTGCATTAAAAAAAGCAAGAAACAGCATAAATCGACAATTAAAGAGCGTCTGCATAACGTTGACGGAAAATATTTCGCAAATTGCTGTCTTGATAATAAAAAAGTATTGTTGATTGACGACATAAAAACAACGGGAGCCACCCTTGATGAGTGCGCAAAAACATTGCTTTTTGCGGGGGCTGACTGTGTTTATTGTGCGACTGTGCTCGGCGCTACGGAAAAATCAAAAAACAAAAATTGAAAAAATATTTATGTTGTAGTATAATATTTGTGAGGCGGTGGTTTTATGGCTATGGAAATAGGTATTGATATAGGTTCATCAAAGACGGTTATCTTTTCAAGCTCAAGAGTTGTGCTTGAAATGCCAAGCATTGTTACTGTCGATAGCGAAAGTTATGAGCCATTTTATTACGGTGAAAAAGCAAAGCAAACTCTTGGACGTACCCCAGAGTCATTTGAGTGCGTGTTTCCCATAAAACACGGCATCATTGCTGAATATGATATAGCAGAGGCTATGCTTAAAGAGTATATGACAAAGGCTTTTGGCAATAAAATAGTACGTCCTAAAATTATGGCAACGTTACCCGTTGGACTTACCGAACTGCAGCACCACTCGCTGTCAAACGTCGTTGAGGCGGCGGGGGGCAGGAACGTATCAGTTATTGAAAGCCCTTTGGCAATTGCTTTTGGACTTGGACTCGATTTTTCAAAACCTCACGGATATATGGTTGTGGATATAGGCGCGGGAACTACCGATATTGCTGTCATATCTATGGGAGGTATTGCGACTTGCGAATCGTTTAAAACGGCGTCGTTTGATTTTGATGCGCAGATAATGCGCTATATACGCAAAGAATATAACATTGAGATTGGTAGCCTTATGGCTGAGTCTATAAAAAAACAAATCGGTACCGTCGTGCCGCGTCCTGTTGAAATCGCTATGGTTGCAAGGGGAAGAAACGTCTTTACTGGTCTGCCCGAAAGCTTTGAAATCACCTCTACCGAGGTTTACGATGCAATCAAAGAGACAGCAGACGCAATATGCAATTGCATACGTCTGGTGCTTTCTAAAACCGACCCTGACCTTGTGGCAGATATCAACAGCGATGGACTGTATCTTGCAGGCGGCGGTTCGCTGATTCACGGTATGGATAGCCTCGTTTCAGAGTATACGGGTACTGCGGTGCATATGCTCGAAGACCCGACACACAGCGTCGTACGCGGCGCGGCGGTGGCGCTTCGAAAACCCGAACTGCTAAAGCACGTTAACTATCAGTTGCGTTCTATTAAGGAATTAACAATTGAATAAAAAAGTGCTTGACAAATCAAATTTGTGTGTTATAATGTGTTAGACAATGAAGAAGAGCATACCTATGTTTCTCACCTTAACGTGTGTTATCGTAAGGTTAATAAGATAAGATTTGTAAAGTTTTGTTTTATTTGACGTGGGTATATTGTGCTCACGTCTTTGTTATTATTTACGGAGGTGCTTAACTATCGCTACAAAAGAAACTCTCATCAACGCAGACATTAAATTTAAAGAAGTTCGCGTTATTGATTCCGATGGTGCTCAACTTGGGGTTATATCCATTGAAAAGGCACTTAACGCAGCAGAAGCAAAAGATCTTGATCTTGTTTGCGTTTCCACAACATCGAATCCGCCCGTTTGTAAGATTTTAGACTATGGTAAGTATAAATTCGAACAAATGAAACGCGAAAAAGAGGCCAAGAAAAACCAGAAAATAATTGAAATTAAAGAAATTCGTATTATCGGTTTGGGTATTGATGACCATGATCTTGACACAAAATGTAATCACGCTAATCGTTTTCTTAAAGAAGGAAACAAGGTTAAGGTTGCAATTCGCTTTAGAGGTCGCGAAATGGGTCATGCAGAAAACGGCCAAGCTTTAATGGAAAAAATTGCTATGAAATGCGAAAAATATGGCACTGTTGAAAAACAGGCTAAGCTCGAAGGCAGAAATATGCTTATGTTCTTAGCCCCAAAATCTAGTAAGTAAAAATTTATAGGAGGATAAAATTATGCCTAAAATCAAAACCCATAGCGGCGCTAAAAAGCGCTTTAAGCTCACCAAAAACGGCAAGGTAAAACGCGCTCATGCTTTCAAGTCTCATATCCTTAACAAAAAGACTACAAAGCGTAAGAGAAATCTGCGTAAGGTCGTATGCGCTGATGCAACCAATGTTGCAACAGTAAAGAAACTTATTCCTTATAAGTAATTGAAATTTGAAATTGGAGGAAACTTGAAATGGCACGTGTAAAAGGTGCGTTAGCAACACGCAAAAGAAGAAAAAAGACTTTAAAACTTGCCAAAGGTTATTTTGGCGCTAAATCTAAGCTCTTTAAAACTGCGAAAGAAGCAGTTATGAAATCAGGTAACTACGCTTATATCGGTCGTAGACTTAAAAAGCGCGATTTCCGTCGCCTTTGGATTACCCGCATTTCTGCCGCTGCAAAGCTTAACGGTATGAACTACTCAACGTTTATGAACGGTCTTAATAAAGCCGGTGTTCAGATCAACCGTAAAATGCTTGCAGATATCGCCGTAAACGACGAGGCTGGTTTTGCAAATCTTGTAAAAACCGCTCAAAAAGCATTAGAAAAATAATTTTACCTCGCCCGAGATACAACTGTTTCTCGGGCGAATTTTGCTTTTATTTTAGGAGAAAAATATGCCTGAATTTATAGAAATTTCGTCTAAAGACAATCCGCTTATCAAGTTTGTTAGACTGCTGCAATCCTCTGCAAAGCACCGAAAAGAGCATAATCTTTTTGTGCTCGAAGGACTGCGAATTTGTGACGACGTATACCAGAATAATATCAGATTTGATAAACTGATTGTAACAAAATCGGCAGCCAAAAAGCATTACGAAGATATAAACCGTTTTGCAACCGTTAGTCAGAGCTGTTTCATTTTAAGTGATGATTTATTTAAAAAAATCAGTGATACAAGCTCTCCACAGGGTATTATTGCGGTGGCAAAAATACCTGAAATAAACGGCAATATATCGAGCAGTGGTAGATACATCGCGCTTGAAAATCTTGCGGACCCGTCAAATCTTGGCGCGATTGCCCGCACAGCTGAGGCGTTGGGTGTCAGCGGTATAATTCTGTCAGCTGACAGTTGCGACCCTTATGCGCCAAAATCGTTGCGCAGTTCTATGGGTACATTGTTGCGTGTTCCCGTATATATTGTCGATGATATAGTCGAATTTATCAATAAAAATAATTTACGAGCTTTTGCTTGCGTTGTAGATAAGGACGCCTCATCAATTACAACTCAAGAGTTTAGGGACGGTGACGTTCTGCTTATCGGTAACGAAGCAAACGGTTTATCCAGCGATGCTAAGCAAGCAGCGTACTGTAATATCACAATAAAAATGCAGGGCAAAGCCGAATCACTTAACGCCGCCGCTGCTGCCGCAATTGCAATGTGGGAAATGGTAAAGGAAAGATAGTATGCTGCTTTCAAAGGAAAACATTACTCTTGTAAATCTTATAACGATTCAACAGTGTTTTGGCGCAGGCAGCATCAAGGCTGTAAAGATTTTTAATTGCTTGCGTGATGCCGATTTGCTAGATAAAGCGTTTAAAGAGTCTGAAATCAAAGGCATTATTGAGGTAAAAGACGCAGATAAAATTTTAAAAATTGATATAAATAAGATTTATAAGATTATTGACGACTGTTTAAAAAATAATATTTATACAGTTACAATTTGCGATAGTAATTACCCAGAAAGATTACGTAATATCTCCGATTGCCCGATTGTATTATATATAAAAGGCGAGTTTGTTGATATTGACAATATGCCGCTGATATCGGTTGTAGGTCCACGTAAAATCTCGGATTTTGGTAAAAAAGCTGCATTTTCGTTGGCAAAACGCTTGGGACGCGCGGGTATGATAATTGTAAGCGGGGCGGCTCTTGGAGCCGATACCTGCGCACATAAAGGAGCGTTAGCCGCAAAAACTAAAACGATAGCTGTATTAGGCTGTGGTATTTGCTATGATTATCTGCCCGAAAATCGCGCTCTGCGTGATGAAATTAGTAAAAACGGATGCCTTATAAGCGAGCATCCGCCTTACGCACCCGCCACTAAATATAGCTTTCCCATAAGAAATCGTATTATATCAGCGCTTTCGATGGGAACTGTTGTAATTGAGGCATCGCTTAAAAGCGGCTCGCTAATCACGGCGCGTCTTGCAAACGAACAGGGGAGAGACGTTTTTGTAATACCGGGTAATCCAACTCTTGATAATTATAAGGGCTCAAACGCGTTACTGCGGGACGGCGCTATTCCGTTGTTGAATGCCGCAGATATTTTCAATCAATATATCACCGCGTATCCCGATAAGATTGATATTGAGAAGGCGTTTGCTGAAGAAACTGTAAAGACAGAAAAAATTTCTCGAAAAAATTTGCAATCAGGTCTTTCAAATGACGCAAAAATAGTGTATAATAATTTGAATAAACTAAAATTCACCGCTGACGATTTGCTTGATTTGAATTTGAGCGATGAGCAATTGCTTTCATCCCTTACCGAGCTCGAGATTGAGGGTCTGGTAAGGGCGTTGCCCGGCGGTATGTATGAAGTAATTAACCACTAAAGGAGTATATAGATGTCAAAACTTGTTATTGTTGAGTCTCCAAGTAAAATCAAGAGCGTAAAAAAATATCTTGGCTCAGGCTATAACGTTATGGCCTCGGTAGGTCACGTGCGTGATTTGCCAAAATCAAAGCTTGGTGTTGATATAGATAATAATTTCAAACCGCAATATATCAATATGCCTGATAAAAAAGACGTTATAAAGCAATTAAAAGAGGCAGCCGCAAACAGCGAGCAGGTTCTTCTTGCAACCGACCCCGACCGCGAAGGTGAGGCGATATCATGGCATCTCGCGCATATATTGGGTCTTGATTTAAATGAGGAAAACCGTATATCTTTTAACGAAATTACCAAAACGGGTGTAAGCGCGGGTATTAGCAATCCTCACAAAATCAATCTTGACCTCGTTAATGCGCAACAGGCGCGACGTGTTCTTGACAGAATAGTGGGTTATAAACTCAGTCCTTTTTTGTGGCGCAAGGTAAAAGGCGGTCTTTCTGCAGGTCGAGTTCAGACGGCGGTGCTTCGCCTTATAGTTGAACGCGAACGTGAAATCGAAGCCTTTGTAAGCGAAGAATACTGGACAGTTGACGCAAAGCTAAAGGCCGAAAGAAAAAGCTTTGACGCCAAACTTTACGGTACTGCTGACGGTAATAAGCTTGATATAATTCCCACTGCCGAGGCGGCAGAAAAAATTGTAAACGAACTTGACGGCGCTGTGTACACGGTAAGCGATATTAAGCGCGGCACCAGAACACGACAGCCCGCTCCTCCGTTTATTACATCCACCCTACAGCAGGAAGCATCAAGGAAACTGAATTATACGGGTCAGCGTACTATGCGTATAGCGCAACAGCTTTACGAAGGTATTGATATTCCAGGTCACGGCGCGACTGGTCTTATAACCTATATGCGTACCGATTCACTGCGTATTTCAGAGGAAGCGCGCGCTGCGGCTACGAAATATATAGACGAAAAGTACGGTAAAAAATATTTGCCCTCTAAACCGCGTTATTTCAAATCAAAAAGCGGCGCGCAAGACGCGCATGAGGCAATTCGTCCTACCGATATTTTCCTGACACCTGACGCGATTAAGGGCGCGCTTACCACCGAGCAATATAATCTTTATAAGCTTATCTGGGAGCGTTTTATCGCTTCTCTTATGGCGGCTTGTATTCAAAAAACCGTTGCCGTAGATATAATTGCCAATAATTATATGTTCAAAGCAAGCGGATATTCGGTTGATTTTAAAGGCTTTACCGAGCTTTATGAAGAGGGAAGAGACGATAATTCTACCGATGGTGCTGAATTGCCTCAAATGAAGGTGGGCGATGTTTTAAAACTTAAGGCGCTTACTCCTAATCAGCATTTCACACAACCTCCACCGCGATATACCGAGCCCACTCTCACCAAGACGCTCGAGGAAAACGGCATTGGCAGACCATCTACATTTGCGTCTATTCTTGCTGTAATTTCTAACAGAAGTTACGTCGAAAAGGAAAAGAAAACTTTTAAGCCTACGCAATTAGGTTTTGCCGTATGTGATTTGCTTAATGAATATTTTGACCGTATATTTGAGGCAAAATTTACTGCAGGTCTTGAGAAAAAGCTTGATAAAATCGGCGCGGGCGAACTTGAATGGATTGATACAATTGCCGATTTTTACGACGACTTTGATTCACATCTGAAAAAAGCCGAGCAGTCACTTGACGGTAAGCGTGTTAAAGTACCCGCAGTTGAAACGGATATCGTTTGTGAAAAATGCGGTAGAAAAATGGTTGAAAAAAGTGGTCGTTTTGGCAAGTTTTTAGCTTGCCCTGGATATCCCGAGTGCAAAAACACTAAACCTATGCCCGAGGATGAGGTTAAACAGCCCTGTCCCAAATGCGGTGCAAAACTGCTTAAAAAGGTATCAAAAAAAGGCAAGAAATTTTACGGATGCTCCGCTTATCCAAAGTGTGATTTTGCTTCTCCGGGTGTACCTACAGGAGAAATTTGTAGCGAATGCGGCGGATATATAATTTTAGGACTTAGAAATCGTAAATATTGTATGAATTCTGAATGTCCTTCAAGGAAAACCGCTACAAAGAGCAAAAAGGAAAAGTAATATGAATAAAATTACCGTGATAGGCGCGGGACTTGCAGGTTGTGAGGCGGCATATACTGCCGCGCGACTTGGGGTTCAGGTTGATTTAATTGAAATGAAGCCTACTAAGAAAACGCCTGCGCACAAAACCGATAATTTTGCCGAGCTTGTTTGCTCTAATTCATTAAAGGCAAACCGTGTTGATTCTGCCGCAGGACTTTTAAAGCAAGAAATGCGAAATCTCGGATCACTTTGCCTTGAAGCCGCAGATTTGTCACAGGTTCCCGCAGGTGGCGCTCTGGCAGTTGATCGCAATGCTTTTTCTGAGCATATCACTCAAAAAATTAGAGGTTGCAAGAATATAAACGTTATAAATCGTGTAGTTAACAAACTGCCCGTAGACAGCGTTTGTATTGTGGCAACAGGTCCTTTGACTGATGGCGCGTTAGCGCTAGAGATTGAGGAATTTACAGGCGAAGGCAATCTTAGCTTTTACGACGCCGCGGCGCCTATTGTTACAGCAGATAGCATTGATTTTTCATCTGCGTTTGTTGCGTCGCGTTATGATCGTGATGAGAGTGGCGAGGGCGATTATATAAATTGCCCTATGAACAAGGAAGAGTACGAGACTTTTCACGAGGCGCTTATATCGGCTCAGGGTGCGCCACTACATGAATTTGACAAGCAATTAAAGGTATATGAAGGCTGTATGCCTATTGAGGTTTTAGCACGTCGCGGCGCAGATTCTATCCGTTTTGGCCCGCTGAAACCTGTAGGACTACGTGACCCGCGAACAGGTCACAGACCTTGGGCGGTCGTACAACTTCGAAAAGAAAACCGCGACGGTACGCTTTATAACCTTGTAGGTTTTCAAACCAATCTTAAATTCGGCGAGCAAAAAAGAGTGTTTTCTATGATTCCCGCACTAAAAAATGCCGAATTTATGCGTTACGGCGTAATGCACCGAAATTCTTTTATAAATTCTCCCAAAATATTGAACCGTAACCTTTCGCTAAAACGCGCAGATAACGTGTTTTTTGCAGGTCAACTTTCGGGTGTTGAGGGTTATATGGAATCGGCGGCATCGGGTATTGTTGCTGGTATCAATGCAGTTAATAAATTGCTTGATAAACAGCCTTTAATTTTACCCAAGACCACAATGATAGGCGCGTTACTTGATTACATAACCGACGAAACGATACAAAATTTTCAGCCAATGGGCGCAAATTTTGGCATTTTACCGCCGCTTGAAACTCACATAAGGGACAAGCGTGATAGATATGCGGCGCTTGCAAACAGATCGTTAGAATATTTTAAAACTATTGAGGTGTGAAAATATGAGAATAGTTGTCGATGCTTTTGGCGGAGATAATGCTCCGTTTGAAATTGTTAAAGGTGCCTCGCAGGCATCTACGGAATTTAAAACCGAGATTACCCTTACAGGTAATAAGGACACTATTAAAAAAATAATCAATGATAATAATCTTGAATTTTTTGGTGAACTTGTAATCGTTGATACCGATGACGTAATCTCTATGCATGATGATCCTACAACTATTTTAAAAGCGCATTCGAATTCATCAATGGCTCTGGCTTTTAAAGAACTATGTGAGTCACGCGCTGACGCCTTTGTATCAGCAGGCTCTACGGGAGCTATCGTTGTGGGAGGTACACTTATCGTTAAGCGTATTAAGGGTATTAAGCGTCCCGCTCTCGGTGGACTTATACCATCGCCTGACGGTCATTATATGCTTATGGATATGGGCGCAAATGCAGAGTGCAGACCCGAAATGCTCGCGCAATTCGGCATTATGGCAAGCGTTTATCTCGAAAAGGTTGAGGGTATTGAAAATCCTAAAATTGGCTTGCTTAATATCGGTGTTGAGGATACAAAGGGTGACGAACTTCGTGTCGAAG
Source organism: Clostridia bacterium (assembly GCA_017442225.1). GTDB lineage: Bacteria > Bacillota > Clostridia > Oscillospirales > Acutalibacteraceae > UBA737. The sequence goes on along the minus strand of JAFSAR010000001.1, from coordinate 56,095 downwards.
CATATAAACTGCTAAAACAAGCTCCAATCAACTTTGTGGGTAATATTGAATCGCGTGAAATGCCTAAAGGCGTGTGCGATGCGGTAATCGCCGACGGATATACCGGCAATATCGCACTTAAACTTATTGAAGGCACTGCTGTAACGTTCTTTAAAATGGTTAAAAAATCACTTTACAAGAATCTTAAAAACAAACTTGCAGCATTGGTTCTTAAAAAAGATTTATATGCGCTTAAATCAATGATGGACAGCTCTGAGGTTGGCGGCGCGCCCCTTTTGGGCGTCGGCAAGCCTGTTATTAAAGCGCACGGCAGTTCAGATGCTAAGGCAATCAAAAACGCCATCCGTCAGGCAATTATTTTTACAGAGAAGAACGTTATTAACACTATCAGTGAAAATATAATTAAATCGGAGTAATTTAAATGGAGTCGCTTGAGACAAAATTAAACTACAAATTTAATAATATAGAGCTTTTAAAAAACGCGCTTGTTCATTCCTCGTATGCAAACGAAGTGCGTGGTAATACACACTCTAACGAGCGGCTTGAATTTTTGGGAGATTCGGTCTTGTCAATTATTGTTGCAGACCACATTTACCATAAATATCCCAATATGCCCGAGGGTGAGCTTACACGTCTGCGTGCTTCTCTTGTTTGCGAAAAGTCTTTGTGCGCGCTGTCGCGTGAATTGGGAATAGGCGAATATCTGTTGCTTGGTCGCGGTGAGGATAAAAACGGCGGCAGAGAACGTGATTCCATACTTGCTGACGCATTTGAAGCGGTGCTTGCCGCAATATATCTTGACGGTGGTATGGATGCTGCAAAAACGCATATAATGAATACGGTTTTGCGTGACCTTAAGCATCACGGCAATGACGATACTTTCAAGGATTATAAAACCACTCTTCAAGAAATTATACAGCGCAATCCCGAAGAGAGCGTTACGTATATTCTGGTTGATGAATTTGGTCCCGACCACGATAAGCATTTTACCGTTGCGGTAAAACTTAACTCTAATGTTATCGGACAAGGTAGCGGTAAAAGCAAAAAACAGGCAGAACAAATGGCGGCGCGTCAGGCTCTTAAACTTATGGGTGAGTCGGTATGAGCATTGCACACTCGAATATTTCTATATTTGTGCCGCATATCGGGTGTCCTAATATGTGCAGTTTTTGCAATCAGCGTTATATAACGGGTGTGCATAAGGCACCGACAACAAATGACGTTGTAGATGCAGTTAATATCGCGGTAAAATCTAAAAACTATAAGCCAGCAAGCACCGAAATTGCCTTTTTTGGCGGTAGTTTTACGGCAATTAACCGCAATTATATGCTTGAACTTTTAAAAACGGCTTATGAATTTGTAAAAAACGGCGTTGTATCGGGTATTCGTATTTCAACACGTCCCGATGCTATTGATGATGAAATTTTAATACTTTTAAAGCAGTACGGTGTAACGGCAATCGAGCTTGGCGCGCAAAGTCTTAATGACAAAGTGCTTCAAAGTAATAATCGCGGTCACACCGCGCAGGATGTTATCAATGCATCAAAGCTTATAAAACAGTATGGATTTAGTTTGGGACTTCAAATGATGACGGGGCTTTATAACGACTCTGATGAATTTGCGATATATACCGCGAAAAAAATTATTGAGTTGAATCCCGATACCGTAAGAATTTATCCAACAATTGTTTTAAAAAATACCGATTTGGCGGCGCTTTACAGCGATAATAAATATAAACCGCAAACACTTGAAGAATCCGCCGATTTGTGCTCAGAACTGCTTTCAATGTTTGGTAAAGCGAACATTAAGGTTATCCGTCTGGGACTTCATTCCATTGAAGAAGACAGCTATATAGCAGGTCCGTGGCATCCCGCTTTCAGCGAAATCTGCTATTCAAAAATATTTTTAAAAAACGCAGAAAATTTAATTACCGAAAAGGGAAGTTACACTTTATACGTTAATCCGTCATCTGTTTCAAAAATGATTGGACAACGTAAGGAAAATATAAACACGTTAAAAAATCTCGGCTTTGATTGTGTTGTAAAATCCGATGTTTCACTCGGCGATTATGACATCAGGGTCGAAAGGAGATAAAAATGCTTTTAAGTTCAATACAAATACAGGGATTTAAGTCTTTTGCCGACAAAACCGTACTGAAATTTGGTCGTGGTATTACTGCGGTCGTTGGCCCTAACGGTAGCGGTAAAAGTAATATTTCCGACGCTGTTCGTTGGGTTTTGGGTGAGCAATCTACCAAAAGTCTTCGCGGTCAATCAATGGAGGACGTTATCTTTGGTGGTACCGATACGCGCCGTGCTCACGGCTTTTGCGAGGTAACGCTCAACATAGACAACGCCGATAGAACACTTAATTTTGATAACGATTTTGTATCAATAACCCGCCGCTTTTACCGTTCTCACGAAAGCGAGTATCTTATAAACAACGTGTCCGTTCGTCTTAAAGACGTTCATGAACTCTTTATGGATACGGGTCTTGGCCGCGACGGTTATTCGATGGTTGGTCAGGGTAAGATTGATAATATTATTAGCACAAAATCTGACGAACGACGTGATATTTTTGAAGAGGCGTCGGGTATTTCTAAATACAGATATCGTAAGACCGAGGCAGAGCGTAAGCTTACCGCTGCCGAGGATAATTTGTTGCGCCTTAAAGATATCCTGGACGAACTTGAATCACGTGTCGGACCTTTGGAAGAGCAAAGCAAGAAGGCGGAAAAGTTTTTAGCGCTTGCCGAGGATAAAAAACAACTCGAAATCGGTCTTTGGCTTTATACTCTTAATAATTCAAAAGATGCTTTGCGTGCGCAAGAAAGCAAAATCGTAACAGCGCAAATGCAGTACAAAGAGATTGAGGAAGCACTTGCTGATTTTGACACACAATCAGAGCAAAACACCGCACAATTTACCTTTATTACGTCACAGATAGAAAACATCCGTCAAAGGATATCGTCTTCTAACGAAGAAACGGTAAAATTCGAGGGCGAAATTTCGGTTTTAAATAACGATATTTTACATAATAATGAAACGATTGAGCGTCTCGGCGCTGAAAAAATTGCTTTAGAGGAATCAGATACTACCGCAAAGCTTGAGATTGAAAGCAAGCGCGCTGCGGCTGCCCAAAAGCAAGAAATAATAAAAGAATTGAACGTTAAATTATCCGAACTCGAAAACAATCTTAATAATCTTTTAAGCGACAGTGAAAGCATTTCACGAAAAATTGAGGAACAGATTAAGACTCTTAATTTGTTGTCGGTTAAGACCTCGGATTTACGTGTTGAAATGACAACCTCCAATACCTCAATCGATGAAATAAATTCACGCAGAGGTATTATCGAAGATTTACTAAGCCAAAACGAGTGTGAAAAAGAAACTCTGACAAACGATTTTGATGAAACTAAGGAACTTTTAGATAAAACCGAGGATACAATTATTTCTTTACAAAATTCAATTAAAGGATATGAACTAAGGCTTGAAAACCGCAATACCGAGATGAAAGAACTTACTGACAAGAGCAATGAGCTGCATCTTGATATTGAAGCGAAACGTCGCAGAGTGCAAATTCTTACCGAACTTGAAAACAGTATGGAGGGCTTTTCTCACGCGGTTAAAGAAGTGGTTTCCGAGTCTGAAAAAGGTATTTTACGCGGTGTGCACGGTCCACTTTCAAAACTTATTTCTGTTGATAAAAAATACTCGGTTGCTATTGAAACAGCTCTTGGCAATGCAATTCAGAACGTTGTTGTTGACACCGAAGCAGATGCCAAACGCGCTATCAATTATCTGAAAACCAATAATGCGGGTAGAGCTACGTTTTTGCCGATATCATCAATAAGTGCCCGAGAGTTTAAAGAAAACGGTTTTGACGATATATACGGTTTTGTTGGAATTGCATCTGACCTTGTAACTGTAGATAAAAAGTACGAAACTATAATTAAATATCTGCTTGCAGGTACCGTTGTTACAGAGGATATTGATTCTGCTACAACCCTTGCTAAAAAATATAATTACAGGGTAAAGGTCGTATCTCTTGACGGTCAGGTTATAAATCCTGGCGGTTCGTTTACGGGTGGCTCACTTGTAAAACAGGCAGGTATGCTCAGCCGCGCGGCAGATATCAAACGCCTTGAGTCTGAAATAGAAAAATTGTCCGAGAAAGAAAAGGCAACTCTTAAAGAATTGGACACTGCGGTTTCTGCTGTGGCAGAGGTTAATGCCGATATTACCGCTGTAAATGCTGATTTGACCAATGCGAACGAGGATAAAATACGCGCGTTGGCAGAGCTTAAACGTATTGATGATTTGTTAAACAACGTAAATGCTACTATTTCCTCTTTGACAGAAGAGCGTGACGGCAGTGATGAAAAGATCAAGCTGCTTAACGATAAATCAAATTATGCCGCAAAACAGATTGCAGAGCTTGAAGCGCAGAAATCATCAATTCAGGCAGAGATTGACCAAATGACAGGCGGCAGAGATACGTTATCTCAAAATCGCGAGGCACTAACTAACGAGATAACCGATATTAAACTGCAGATTATTGAAAATCAAAAGGATATGACAGCGCTTATCGCGTCGGCAGATGATATACAAAATTCTATATCAAACCGCGCCGAGCGTGTAAGCGGTATTGATGCTGAAATTGCTGCGGTAGACTTTAAGATTTCACAGCTTAAAACCGATATCGCGACTCACATAGATGAGATTGATAATATTAAGCAAAAAATTGCCGAGTATAATAAAGATATTGAAAATCTTATGAACGAGCGAAATGCTGTTGAAAAATCGGGTGTTGAGCTTCGTTCAAGCGAGCGCGAACGCACCTTAGAGCGTGAGAAAATCGGTGGTGAGCTTGCGCGTCTTACCGAGCGTAAAGACGTTATGATGAAAGAGTATGACGACGTTATACGTCAGTTGTACGACGAGTATCAGCTGACCAAGAGTGAGGCGGAAAATATTGGCATAGAAATTGACAAGCCAGCCGAGGCAAAGAAGCGTCTTGCCGAAACTAAGTCAAAAATCCGTTCACTTGGTAACGTTAACGTATCCGCTATTGAAGAATACAAAGAGGTCAAAGAACGTTACGACTTTATGAATGCTCAGGTAGATGACGTCGAAAAAGCACGCGCAGAGCTTCGTAAGCTTATCAATCAGCTTACCGCTCAGATGCAGGAAATGTTTGTTGTTGGTTTTAATAAAATAAATGAAAACTTTACAAAAACTTTCCGTGAACTTTTTGGCGGCGGTAGTGCCGAACTTAAACTTACTGACCCCGACAATGTTCTTGAAAGCGGTATTGATATCGAGGCTCGTTTGCCCGGTAAAAACGTGCCAAGCCTTAACGGACTTTCGGGCGGTGAAAAGGCGCTTGTAGCACTTTCTATTTACTTTGCAATTATGAAGGTTAACGCGCCTCCGTTCTGCTTTCTCGATGAGGTAGACACCGCGCTTGATGATATAAACGTTGACCGTTTTGCAGACTATATGAAGCGCTCTGACTTTAATACACAGTTTATCTGCGTAACACACCGCCGCGGTACTATGGAAGCCGCTGATATGCTTTACGGTGTAACAATGCAGGAAAAGGGTGTTACAAAGCTGCTTGAGCTAAATGTTGCCGAGCTTGAAAAGAAATTACTTGAAAATCAGGGAGCATAAAATGGGTTTATTCAGTAAAATAAAAGCGGGTCTGCAAAAGACCAAGGCGAGCATTTCCGATGGAATCACAAACATAATCAACAGTTTTACAAAAATAGACGAAGATTTGTTTGAAGAACTTGAAGAACTGCTTGTTATGTCAGACATTGGCGTTGAAACGTCACTTAAAATTTGTGAGGAGTTGCGTGCGCGTGTTAAACGCGACGGTATTACCGACCCCTCACAAACAAAGGGCATAATGCACGATATAATTGTTGAAATGTTGGGTTGCGATACCGCGTTAAAGCTTGACACAAAACCGTCGGTAATCTTAGTTATCGGTGTTAACGGCGTCGGCAAAACAACAACCATCGGTAAAATGTCTTTAATGCTTAAGGACTCGGGCAAAAAGATAGTGCTTGGCGCTGCCGATACCTTCCGCGCGGCTGCTATTGACCAGCTTGGTGTATGGGCAGACAGAGCAGGGGTTTCTATGGTTAAAAGCGTAGAGGGCTCTGATCCCGCGTCGGTTGTTTTTGACACAATTGCATCGGCAAAATCAAAGGGTGCTGACGTTATCATTTGCGATACCGCTGGCAGACTACACAACAAGAAAAACCTGATGGATGAGCTTGCTAAAATATATCGCATTATAAAGCGTGAATTACCCGATGCTTCAATTGAAACCTTGTTGGTGCTTGACGCCGCTACGGGTCAAAATGCCGTAAATCAGGCGCGCGAATTTAAAAACGTTGCCGATATTACGGGCATTGTGCTTACCAAGCTTGACGGTACGGCAAAGGGCGGTATTGTGATTGCTATTCACAATGAACTTGGCATTCCCGTAAAATACGTCGGCGTGGGTGAGGGTATTGATGACTTGCAACCCTTTGATGCAAAGGAATTTGCTGACGGTATTTTTGATTTGGGTGAATAGTATGAAAATTTTTATTGCGACCAAAAATCAAAAGAAACTCGCCGAGCTTGAACGAATCTTAATTCCTATGGGTTTTGTGGTTTTAAGTCAAAAAGACTTCGCCCAAGAATTTCCTGAGCCTATAGAGGATGGCTCTACATTTGAAGAAAATGCAATAATTAAGGCAAAGGACGGTCTTAAAAACACAGGGCTTATCTCGGTTGCTGATGATTCGGGTCTATGCGTTGATTATCTTGATGGCGCACCCGGTATATATTCCGCGCGTTATTCGGGCGAGCACGGCAATGATGAGTCCAACAATCAAAAACTTCTTAAAGAATTAGACGGCGTGCCTGTAGGGAAGCGCACCGCGCGCTATGTTGCGGCAATCGCCTGTGTTTTTCCCGACGGCAGACATTTTACAGTAAGAGGTGAGTGTGAGGGCAAAATTGCTTTTGAGCCCCACGGTAACGGCGGTTTTGGCTATGACCCGTATTTTATAAGCGAACTCGGGTATATGGCAGAACTCACTCCTGAGCAAAAAGACAGCATCAGCCATCGCGGTAAAGCGCTCAAACTTTTTAAAGAAGAACTTAAAAAATATATTGAAACAAATGAGGAAAAATAATGTTAAACAGTAGACAAAGAGCACAGCTTCGCGGTATGGCAAATACCTATGAGGCAATTTTTCAGGTAGGAAAAGGCGGTATAAACGACCAGCTTATAAAGCAGGTTGACGAGGCTTTGGAAGCGCGTGAGCTTATAAAAATGCGCGTGCTTGAGACCTGTCCCGATACGTCACGTGTTGCGGCTGATACAATTGCAGAGCGTGTTGGCGCTGACGTAGTTCAGGTTATTGGCTACCGTTTTATTCTCTACCGTGAAAGTAAAAATAATAAGACTATAAAATTGGTGAAGTAAATGGCAAATATTGCAGTTTTTGGCGGTACGTTCAATCCTTTTCATATAGGGCATTATCAGATGCTCGAATGTGTATGCGGTCTAGATATTATTGACCGTGTACTTCTTATGCCCGATAAAATTCCGCCGCATAAAACCTGTGATTTTTTGGCAGACAATGCCGACCGAATTAAGATGTGCGAGCTTGTGTGCAAGGATTTTTATAAAGCGGAGCTTTGCCTTATAGAATTCGAGCGAGAGGGCAAAAGCTATTCGGCCGATACAATAAAGCTGTTAAAAACCAAATATCCATCCGATAAGTTTTATATAGTAATCGGCGGTGATATGTTGGCAACACTTGATACCTGGTACAAGTGGCAGGAGCTGATAATTGATACCGCATTTATAGCTTTTGACCGTGACGGTATGGATAATTTTGAGCATCATATTAAACGTATGCAACATCTCGGCGCCGAAATTATAGCGGTTGATAAAAAAATAATCTCGGTATCTTCTACGCAGCTGCGTGAAAATTTAAATAAAAATTTATTACCCGAAAAGGTTTATAATTATATAATTAAAAAAGGTATTTACAATGAATGAATATGCAGAATATAAACAACTTTTAGAAAAACGTCTTAAGCCTAAAAGGTATTACCATTCACTTTGTGTCGCAGATGAGGCAGCAAGGCTTGCGAAAAAATATGGCGGTGATACTGAAAAAGCATATCTTGCAGGACTGTTGCACGATATAACAAAAAACGCAACCGAACAAGAACACTTGCATATCTTTACAGAATTTGGTATAATGCTAAACGATATTGAAAAAAATGCCGAAAAGTTGTGGCACGCAATATCGGGCGCCACATATATAGAACACATACTTGGTATTGATGACAAAGAGATTATCACGGCGGTGCGTTATCATACAACGGCACGAGCCGGTATGACTCAGCTTGAAAAGATTTTATATCTTGCTGATTTTACGTCCGCAGACCGTGATTATGACGATATTGACATAATGCGACAGAAGGTTGAGATATCTATGGAAGCAGCGCTTAATTACGCGCTTTCATATACAATAAACGATTTAGTATCACGTGGTAAACCGCTTCACCTTGATACTGTAAATGCATATAACGAAAACGCTTTGAAAGGAAATGAATAATGGATTCACAAGACATTTTAAAAATAGCCGCAAATGCGCTTAACAACAAAAAAGCGCGTCAGCTAAAAGCGCTTAAGATAGATGACCTTACAACTCTTGCAGATTACTTTGTAATCGCAACGGCAACCTCTTCAACCCACGTTCGCGCGCTTGCTGATGAGGTCGAAGAAAAACTAAAGGAACAATCGGTAGAGCCTCATCACATTGAGGGCAAATCTACAGGCTGGATAGTGCTTGACTACACGTCTGTTATAGTTCACGTATTCACACCCCAAGAGCGTGAGTTTTACAACCTTGACAGTATGTGGAGTGACGCTACGGATATAAATTTAGAAACAATTCTTGATGAAGCAGAGGGCGATTAAGATGAAATACAATTATACCGAAATTGAAAAAAAATGGCAGCAAATCTGGGATGAAAATAAAACCTTTGCGGCTAAAGACGACTACACCTTGCCAAAATTTTACGGACTTGTGGAGTTCCCGTATCCGTCAGGTCAGGGTCTGCACGTAGGTCATCCACGTTCATATACCGCGATTGATATTGTTGCGCGTAAAAAGCGCTTGCAAGGCTATAACGTGCTTTATCCTATGGGTTGGGATGCATTTGGTCTACCTACCGAAAACTTTGCAATAAAAAATCATATTCATCCTGCCGAGGTTACCAAAAATAACATCGCTAACTTTAAGCGTCAGTTAAAATCACTCGGTTTTTCATTTGATTGGGATAGGGAAGTTAATACTACTGACCCTGAATACTACAAATGGACACAGTGGATTTTCTTACAACTTTACAAAAAAGGTCTTGCATATAAAAGCAAGATGTCGGTTAACTGGTGCACGTCGTGTAAATGTGTACTCGCTAACGAAGAGGTTGTAAACGGCGTTTGTGAGCGTTGCGGCAGTGAGGTTGTGCATCGTGAAAAGAGTCAGTGGATGCTTAAAATCACCGACTATGCAGAAAAACTGCTTGACGGTCTTGATGAGGTTGACTTTATCGACCGTGTTAAGACCCAACAACGAAATTGGATTGGCCGTTCATACGGTACTCTTGTAAGCTTTGGCAGTACAATCGGCGACACCTTTGAGGTATTTACCACCCGTGCTGACACACTTTTCGGTGCTACATACACCGTGTTGTCACCTGAGCACCCGCTAATTGAAAAATGGGCTGATAAAATTGAGAACTATGACGAGGTTTTAGCTTACAAGCAAGAAGCGGCAAAAAAATCTGATTTTGAGCGTACCGAGCTTGCAAAGGATAAGACGGGTGTAATGCTAAAGGGCATTAAGGCTGTAAACCCCGTAAACAATACCGAAATTCCGATATTTATTTCCGACTACGTACTTATTTCTTACGGCACAGGCGCTATTATGGCGGTACCCGCGCACGATACTCGCGACTGGGATTTTGCTAAGAAATTTGGTTTGCCGATAATTGAGGTTGTTGCAGGCGGTAATGTAGAGCAAGAAGCCTTTACTGACTGTAACACAGGTGTTATGGTAAACTCTGATTTCTTAAACGGCTTGTCTGTAGAAGATGCAAAGGTTAAGATTCAGGAATGGTTAACCGAAAATGGCTTAGGTAAACGTAAGACTAACTACAAGCTTCGTGACTGGGTGTTCTCACGCCAGAGATATTGGGGCGAGCCAATACCTATGGTTTATTGTGAAAAGTGCGGTTACGTACCGTTGCCTGAAAATGAGTTACCGCTTACACTGCCTAACGTTGACTCTTATGAGCCTACCGACAACGGCGAATCACCGCTTGCGAAAATGACTGATTGGGTAAATACTACTTGTCCTTGCTGCGGTGCTCCCGCAACTCGCGAGACCGACACAATGCCACAGTGGGCGGGTTCATCATGGTATTTCTTACGTTATTGTGACCCAAATAATCCCGATGCGTTAGCTTCAAAAGAAGCGCTCGAATATTGGGGACCTGTCGATTGGTACAACGGCGGTATGGAGCATACGACACTTCATTTGCTTTACAGCCGTTTCTGGCATTTGTTCCTTTACGATATTGGTGTAGTGCCCAATAAAGAGCCGTATGCAAAGCGCACAAGCCACGGTATGATTTTAGGTGAAAACGGCGAAAAAATGTCTAAGTCACGCGGTAACGTTGTAAATCCCGATGAAATTATTCGTGATTATGGTGCAGATACAATGCGTGTTTATGAAATGTTTATCGGCGACTTTGAAAAGGCAGCTCCGTGGAGTCAGTCATCTATTAAGGGTAGCAAGCGCTTCCTTGACAAAGTATTTGCTTTACAGGATGTTTTGGTTGACGGTGACAGCTACCGCTCTGAAATAGAGGCTGAAATTCACAAGACTATCAAAAAGGTTACCGATGATATCGAGGGTCTCAAGATGAACACGGCAATCGCGGCGCTTATGTCATTGCTTAACACTATTGCTGCTACAGGTAGCATTAACCGTGCTGAGTTTAAAACATTTATCACACTGCTTAACCCATTTGCGCCTCATATTACCGAGGAGCTATGGAAAATTGCAGGCTTTGACGGTATGCTTAACGCAACTGAGTGGCCTAAGTATGATGACGCTAAGTGTATTGACTCGGCTGTTGAGATTGCAGTTCAAGTAAACGGCAAAATCAAAGCGAGAATTAAGGTTCCTGCCGATATTGACAACATGAGCGCAATTTCTTTGGCAAAAGAAAATAACGCCGTAGCGGCTGAAATTGAGGGCAAGACGATAATTAAGGAATTATACGTTCCAAAGCGTCTTGTAAATATTGTAGTAAAATAATAAAATTTAATAAGACAGTTCGAAACCATCCTGTCTTTAAACAAAACTATGGGCTAAAACTTTGAAGGTACACCCATAGTATAGGTGTACCTTTTTTGCCCCTATTGAAAGGGAAATTTTTATGAAAAATGAATTATTACTTATGGGCTCCATAATACTTATTTACGGCGTCGTGCTTGTAGCATACCGTCTGTTTGGTAAAATAGGTATGTACGTTATGACGGTCATTGCGACCATACTTGCAAACATTGAAGTATTAATGCTGGTAGACGGCTTTGGCATGCAGCAGACGCTTGGTAACGTTATGTTTGCATCTACCTATCTTGTGACCGATATATTAAGTGAAAATGAAGGTAAAAAAAGCGCCTCGCATGCTGTGTGGCTTGGTGTTTTTACCTCGGTTATAATGCTTTTGTTTACACAATATTGGTTGCTTTATACGCCCGCCACAACCGACTGGGCAAAGGAACATATAACCGCAATTTTCAGTACAACACCGCGTTTGCTTGCCGCAAGCTTTATAGGTTATGTCGTATCACAACGCTTTGACGTATGGCTTTATCATAAATGGTGGGATTTAACCTCAAAGAAAACAGGGGACAGTAAACGTTTTTTATGGCTACGAAATAACGGTTCAACCCTTATTTCTCAAATTCTAAATACCGTGATTTTTACCTCGATAGCATTTTGGGGGATGTATGAAACAAAAACATTTATTTCTATTATGCTGTCAAGTTATATTATATATATAGCCACTAGTCTATTAGACACTCCGATAGTGTATATTGCACGTTGGATGAAGAATAAAGGGTATATTAAAAATATTTCTTGATTTGTTATCTAAATTATTGTATAATATTAGCAAATTAAGCAGCTTTCCGTGTTTCTGTATCAAACGCGGAAAGCTGTTTTTAGCAAAAAGACTATTTCTAAAGAAGGTGAGGACCTACAATGAGCAGAAAATACAGATTATCAACAGCACTTGATATTGATGATTTGTTGATGGAATGCACGGCATACGCAATCCGTTTAGCAAATGAAAAATATAAATTTGACCCACCAATGACTATTTATGAAAAGGATCGTTGGGGTTTGGTTGGTACACGCGCTGATGCCATTTATCCGTATTTCAGCGATGCTGAATTTTATCGCACACAGCCGGTTTACAAGGGTGCAAAAGAATTTGTGCGTAAGCTTACACAAATGACCGATGTATATATTTGCACAGCCGTACCGCCCGAATTTATGGGTATTCGCGCGCAGCGTATTTTAGAGGAATTTCCTGAAATTCCGCAAGACCATATCTATATGGGATTTAGAAAGGACAATATTGCCACCGATATTTTGTTTGACGATGCGATGCACAATATTTTAAATTCAAAGGCAAAATATCCGATTTTAATGCGCAGACCCTGGAATCAAGAAGCCACAGGTATGCTTGCTGTAAACAATTATGATGAATTTTTAAAGCTGGTTGAGGTTATTGCTGATAGTTATTCGGTAAAAGAAGATGCAGTAGCCGAAGACCCTAAAATTGTCGTTCTTGTAGGACCGTCAGGTAGTGGTAAATCTAAAATTGCTACAAAGTTTTTAGAAAAGGCTAAATGCTTTGAAAAATTAACAAGTTACACAACCAAGGACCCGACCGCAATTGAAGAAAATTCATGGTACAACTATGTATCACTTGAAACTTTTAGAGAAATGTGTGATAACCGACAAATGTTTCAGTCAACTATGTATGCAGGACACGGCTACGGATCTAAAAGAGGCGATGTTAAAGAAATTTTATCACGTGGCAAACGAGTGCTTACTACTATGGATATCTGCGGAGCAATGTCGCTTAAAACATATTTTAAAAACGTAGTAACAATTTATATGAAGCGTGATAAAAAAGCGCTTATGGCAAATATTTTGCGCAAAAATTCATCAATCGAGGACAAAGTAAACCGTCTTACCGCAATCGAATACGAGCAAAAGAATATGGAAATTTGTGATTACGTAATCAATTTTGATACGTACGACGACGCTGTAGAGCAATTGATGAAAATACTTAACATTCCTGAATGTAGCATAATGTAATAAGTAAAAATCCCTTAGACTTTCGTCTAAGGGATTTTTGGTGATCCATCGGGGAATCGAACCCCGGACACCATGATTAAAAGTCATGTGCTCTGCCAGCTGAGCTAATGAATCATACTGCTTTTTGACAGCCTAAATATTATAACAATATTATATCGCTATGTCAAGAAAAAATTATAAATTTTTGCAATTTTTTTAAAAATTTTCCTTATGTAACTATATTAGATAAATTTTATATTCGTCACCGTCTGTAACAACTGTTAATATACTGTTTTAGGGGGTGTAATATGGATATTGCGATTTTCTGGGCTTTGATTGCTACCATAGGTACGTGGAGTCTTACAGCGCTGGGCGCTGCGGTTGTTGTGTTTTTTAAGGCGCCGAAACAAAGCCTTTTAAACCTGATGTTAGGGTTTTCCTCGGGTGTTATGATTGCAGCGTCGTTCTGGTCGCTGTTGCAACCTGCAATTGAGCGCGCAGAGGCAACGCTTAAAATCCCTTCATATATAATTGTAACAACGGGCTTTTTGGTTGGCGCGGTTTTTATCTGGGCATCGGATAAAGCTATCTCTTATGCTATAAAGACAAACTCTGTCGATATTGCGAAAAGTAGTAAATTAAGCCGTGTTTTAATGCTTATTTTGTCAATAACTTTACACAATATACCCGAAGGTTTGGCTGTTGGCGTTGCCTTTGGTTTACTTAAGGAAAATTACAGTTGGAGTGCGCTGATGGGCGCTGTTTCTATTGCGATTGGTATAGGGTTACAAAACTTTCCAGAAGGGGCGGCGGTATCATTACCGCTCAGAAGGGAAGGGTATTCACGAAAAAAGAGCTTCTTTTACGGACAATTATCCGCTGTTGTTGAGCCAATAGCCGGTGTTGTTGGAGCCTTGCTTGTATCTACGGTTGAGACAATTTTGCCGTTTGCATTGTCGTTTGCCGCAGGCGCTATGATAATCGTAGCAGTACACGAGCTTATACCTGAATGTCAGCAGAATAAATCAGAACAACCATACATGGCTACAATGGGTATTATAAGCGGATTTGCGGTTATGATGCTACTTGATGTAATGTTGGGATAGTTTAAAGCGGCATAAATATATTGTTAAATGTTTAACAAAAATATGTGATGCTGCTTTAAATCTTGTAACAGTTAGTAACAAACGATATGACCAGATTAAGACACAGAATATTAGGTGACATAGTGAAACCATATCGAAAAATTAATTCATTAAGATAACAAATTTTTGAGTTTGCCAAGAACTCGTTATCTTAATAAAACTTTCCTTACCAACGCAATTATTTAACTAAATTGTTACCAAAACAATAATTTTAAGTATATTAGCAAAAAAATACGACGCTTCTCATCGAATAGAAATTTTTCTGGCAAACAATGTATCGTTTGAGAAAAAATTATTCGATGAGATTTTTTTGCAGAAACAAAATATATTTGCAAAAAACAGAAACGCAACTTTAACACAAAAATATTAACAATTCTTTATAATATATCAAAATGTATCTACGAAAAATAAAAATTATGCAAATAGTATGTTTTGTGCAAAAGGGCGACAAAACCGCCCAAAACCTATATCAGCACCTTTTAACCACTACCCTCAATTATACAAAATATTCATTTTGTATAATTGGCAATTAGATTTTGAGGGTTGCTTTTATTTCGCAAATAATCTGTTTTGTTTAATTCCCTGCTATAATATACTTAAACAAAAAGCACAAACTCATTATAATTTAGAGTTGTGCTTTTATTTTGCAAACGGATGAAATTTTGCGTATGACTGCACGTATTTGCTTTTGATTAGTTGCGCGTAGATTTGCGTTGATGATATATCGGAGTGACCGAGCATATCCTTTATATCCTTAAGCTGCGCCCCGTTTTCAAGCAAGTGAGCTGCAAATGAATGACGCAACGTGTGCGGTGTAATATCCTTTTTTATACCCGCCTTTTCCGCGTAATGTTTTATAATTTTCCAAAAGCCCTGACGTGACATAGGTTGTCCATTCATATTGGTAAACAACCTTTCCTCTGCGCTGTTTTGAACAAGCGCAGGTCGAGCTATGGTGCAATACTCGGAAAGGTGCTTTGTAGCCGCAGGATAAAGCGGTACAATGCGCTCATGCTTGCTGTTGTGCATATGTATAATGCCGATTTGCAGATTTACGTCGCTTACGGTAAGTTCGATAAGCTCTGATACCTTAATACCTGTCGCATACAGTAGCTCAAGCATTGCCTTATCGCGAATACTCTTATAATCATTGCTTTTGGGCTGTGAAAGCAACAGCATAATCTCTTTAGAATCAAGCACGTCCGGTATCTTTCGCGCAGTTTTTGGTCCTTTGATATCTTTGGTGGGGTCAGACGAAATAGTGCCGTTCGCAACCAAAAAACTAAAATAGGAATGAAGTGAGGCTACTGTTCTTGTTTTTGTAGCATCAGACTTACCGATAAAAGTCAAGTACTCAATATATTTAGTAATATAATTCTCATTAACCTTTTCTATGCTTTTAGCGCCGTTTTGCGAGCAGTAGAGTAAGAATTGATTAACGTCGCGCAAATACGCGTCCAAAGTGTTTTTAGAGCATTTTTTAGTTGATACAAGATAATTTTTAAACAGCTCTAAGCATTCATTACTCATACTTACTCACCTCCTGTGTTAAAAGTTAAAAAAATTTAAAAATAATAAGTTAAGTATAATTTCAAGTGTTGCGCAAATAAGTAAAATGCCAATAAAAATCAGGTATTTAACGCAATAGTTTTTAAAGTTAATATAAAGGCTTGCAGGTTTGCTACGCGGCAGTGTCAGCCGTGCTGTCGAAAGTGAAAAATCAATAGCGTATCGCGCTGCAAAAAAGCAGCAAACGGTAAAAATCACCGCAGGCGGAATAAGTATTATCGCATTAAAAGCGATACCGCTAAGCCCGTGCGACCAATACAAATATGACGATACTGCGCCAAACAATATCCCCTGCCATACCGTTATAAAGGGTGTGACCGCGACACCGAGTATTGAAGTGCCTGACAAAAAATAAAAAATTAAAACAAAAAGATACGACAAAAAGCAAACACATAGTTTTTTTAAAAAGTTAGCGTCAGTATGTATGCTTATGTAATGGTTAAAAAACATCTCGGCTGTGTCAGATAGCCAATTGTTCTTGTTAAACACTGCAGAGCCTACTGCTATACCCGCTATAAATAACATGCACAACATAAGAAAAATCTTGTTAAGGGTTACATAATCAAGCACCTTAAAGCGCTTTAAATTTACTATAATTCCTTTTCTCATTATAACATCTCCTTTAAGACATTATATGAGACTTACGGACAAGATATGTTCTACTATATTTTGCAACGATATAAGAAGTAATATCTATATATAGTGACTCTATTGTTTTATGTAAACTGTCCTTATGCAATTATGGCGCACAAAACCAATGCCGACTTAAAAAGTCGCTTATTAGTTATACTATAAATATAATTTTATGTCAACTACAATTTTGTAACCTTTTAAAGTTTTATGTAAACTTATTATGTAAACCACACAAAATGTATTGATGAGCACTTTATGTAAACCACAATTTATTGTAAATTACCCCTTTAAAAAATAATTTTTTATGGTATAATTATTTTAATAAATCTGTGAGGTGTTTTATATATGAAAAAGACAGTAGTAATTACAGGCGCATCTAAGGGCATTGGCGCTGCTATGGCGATTTTGTTTGCGAGAAAGGGTTTTAATGTTGTTATTGGATATAACGATTCCTATCAGCTTGCAAAGATGCTCTCCTCTTCCCTATCCTCTCAAGGTTATTGTGTTATGCCGATTAAGGTAAATGTAACAAATAAATTAGAAACGGATATTTTGATAAAAGAAGCGGTTTACAAATTCGGCGCCGTTGATATACTAATCAATAACGCAGGTGTTGCGCACAACGGTCTTATTACCGATACTGATGAGTTCGACTCTGACCGTATTTTTGATATTAACTTAAAAGGTGTGTATAATTGTTGTAAATCTGTTACACCGACGATGGTTAATCAAAAGAGCGGTAAAATTATAAATATTTCATCTATGTGGGGTCAAGTCGGTGCATCGTGTGAGGTTGCTTATTCTGCGGCAAAGGCAGGTGTTATAGGTCTTACAAAAGCTCTTGCAAAGGAGCTTGCGCCAAGCGGTATTACAGTTAACTGTATTGCACCCGGTCTTATTGATACAAGTATGAACTCTAATATAAGCGTAGAAGACCTTAACGCTTTTGTAGAAGATATTCCACTCGGCCGTATGGGTAATGCCGAAGATGTAGCTGAAACAGCATTGTTTTTAGCATCCGAGGGCGCCGACTATATAACGGGTCAGGTGCTTGGTGTAAACGGCGGATATGTGATGTAAAAATTTAAGGACGGCCAATGGTCGCCCCTACGATAAATCGATAGACTCACTATGTAGGGACGTGCAATGCACGTCCGAAAGAGGCTTTTTATGAAACTATTATTTAAGCAAAGATTTTTTTCGTGGTTTGATAGCTATGATATTTTTGATGAATATGGAAATATTGTATATGTCGTAAAAGGACAATTTTCTTGGGGACATTGCTTAAAGATATTTGACGTAAACGGTTATGAGGTTGGTACCGTAAAGGAAAAAATTATAACTTGGTTGCCTAAATTTGAAATGTATTACGGTGACCGATATATTGGCTGTATCAGTAAGGAATTTTCATTCTTTAGGCCAAGATACAACATTGATTGCAATGGCTGGCATATTCAGGGCGACTTTTTTGAGTGGGATTATCAGATAATTGACTCTAACGGCGCGGGTGTTGCCACTGTATCAAAAGAACTTTTTAATTGGACCGATACATATTCTATAGAGGTTTATAATCCGCAAGACGCATTAAATGCACTAATGTTAGTCCTTGCTATTGATGCTGAAAAGTGTTCGAGGAGAAATTAAAGACAGGGTATTTTACCCTGTCTTTTTTGATTAGTCAGATATCTCTGCAATAGTTACACCGTTTTCACCTTCGCCGAAAAGTCCTACGCGGAAGGTTTTAATATTTCTGTGGTGGCGCAGATGCGCTTGCACATTCTTACGAAGCGTTCCTGTGCCTTTTCCGTGAATTATAGTAATTGTACCTATTCCTGCCAAAACCGCCTCATCGATGTATTTATCAAGCTCTAACAGCGCTTCGTCAGTAGCAAGACCACGTATATCAATTTCACCGCTTACATTACGGTCGGCTCGTGACGTAACCCCCGATACTTTTCGTGACTTAGGGGCTTCGGTTGATGGAGCGTTGGATTTTTTGTGTCTGCACTCATCAAAGCCCACCCACATCTTCATAGAGCCTGACATAACGTAAAGACGTTTTTTGTCCTCCTCTACCTTTACGACGGTAGCGTCGCGGTTAAATGCTGTTAGAATAACAATATCATTCACCTTTGGCGCTTTTTTAAGTCCATCGTCACTGTTATTTTCAATAACGGGATTGGCGGTATCTTCCATTTGTTGTAGTGAGCTTTTATAATCTCGACGAGCTTTATCTACGTTTTGTGTAGCATTTTGTGCGTTGAGCTGTTTTTTCATTTCCTCAAGCTCGTTAAGTAACAGACTTGATTTATAGCGCGTACTTTCTATTATAGACGAGGCTTTTTCACGAGCCTGCTCCATAAGTTTGTCCTGTTTAAGTTTAAAATCGTGTTCGGCTTGTTCACTGCGTTTTTTGCTTTCGAGCATCTGAGTACGCATTTTTGAAATTTCCTGTCGGTCACGCTCGGCATCTTGTCTCGCTTTTTCAAGACTTGCTACAACATTTTCAAATCGTAAATCATCTTCTGTAAGTTGTTTGCTCGCAAGTGAAATTATATTTTCATCGAGTCCCAGTCTTTTTGAAATTGCGAAAGCATTCGAGCGACCTGGCTGACCTATAATTAAATTATAGGTTGGCTTAAGTGTTGAAACGTCAAACTCACAGCTTGCGTTCTCTACCCTATCGGCATCAAGCGCATATGCCTTAAGTTCGGGATAATGAGTTGTAGTAACGGTTTTTACACCTTTTTTTAAAAGTGTCATGAGAATTGATTTTGCAAGAGCGGCACCTTCTATAGGGTCGGTACCTGCGCAAAGCTCATCAAATAATACGAGTGAATTACTGTCACAATCCTCAAGGATTGATATGATATTTACCATATGAGAAGAAAAAGTAGAAAGTGACTGTTCGATACTTTGTTCATCGCCAATATCGGCATAAATTTTATTAAATACAGCAATCTCACTGTTATCATCACACGGAATCATAAGTCCGCACATAGCCATAAGGCACATAAGACCAGATGTTTTAAGCGCTACAGTTTTGCCGCCTGTGTTAGGGCCTGTGATTATAAGTGTGTCATAATCCCCACCCAGTGTTACCGTAATTGGTACTACAGCCTTTTGGTTTATAAGTGGGTGTCTGGCCCGTTTTAAGTAAATAAAGCCTTTATCGTTAATTTTGGGCATAATTGCGCCCATTTTATAAGCGAGTTTTGCCTTGGCAAAAATTAAATCAAGTTCAACAAGCGCATTATATGACTGTTTTATGCTATCGGCAAATTCTGCGCAGGTGGCAGAAAGCTCGGATAGGATGCGATTGATTTCGTCAATTTCTTTAGATTTTAATACTCGTATTTCATTATTAACTTCTACAACGGACATCGGTTCAATAAATAATGTAGAACCGCTTGATGATGTATCGTGAATAATACCTGAAATTTCACCCTTATGCTCGGCTTTTAATGGTACAACAAACCGACCGTCACGTTGCGTGATAATGGTATCCTGTAAATATTTTGAAAGCTGTCCGCGAACTATCTTATCAAGATTTTCGCGTATTTTAGCGCTTTTTGAGGTAATCTTACGGCGAATATCTGCAAGTGCGCTTGAAGCGGTGTCGGCAATTTCATCTTCAGACTTAATGCAAAAATAAATTTTTTCTTCTAAAAATTTGTTAGGTGTCAATGCGTTAAAAAGATAATCAATGGCGGTTTCCTTTTCGGCAGACGAATTGTCCTTCCAAGCGCGTACAGTGCGTATTACTCGCAATGTGTTTGCAATTTTAAGTAATTCCCCTGCTGTAAGTGTAGCGCCCAAAGCCGCGCGTGATAAACTGCCCGATATATTAACCGCGCTGCCAAACGACGGTGAAGTAAATTTAGAAATGAGTAAATAAGCCGATTCTGTTTCGGCCAAGTTTTGTTTTACAATATTTATATTGGTATCAGGAACAATGTTAAGCGCATTGTTGTACGCATCTTCACTTGCGGTTTCAGCCGCCAACTTTTGCAGTACTGCATCAAGTTCAAGCGTTTTTGCGTGTTTTAAAATATCATATTTCATTTAAATAATTCCTCTTAAAAATTCAAGGGTTGTAAATTTATGCTCGGTCTGATATGTAACATATCGTTCGGTTAAAATTGAAAGTTCTTTTGCGGCGGTTTCGGGTATTTCAAAAGAATAAAGCTGTTCAAATTTTGAATAGACAATATGTCGCATTGCCTGCAATACAGTCAGTGTGATGGATACACAGTTTTCTTTGCGACAGTTACTACAATAAAGTGTGCCGTCATCAAGTTTGAAATACATAACGGCATCTTCAAATTCGCCGCAACCGTCACAAGCCACAAGATTTGGAGCATAGCCAGCGATTACTGCAACACGCAGTTCGGTAATTGCTTTTATAAGCTCGGGACTGCGTTTGTTTTCGGTTAAAAAATGCAAGGAATTTAAAACGAGGCGTAAAAATTCTTCTGATTCATTTTCAACAGGACGAAAAATATTACATAGCTCACAAAAATACTGTGCGATAGAAAGTGTCACAATATCACTGCCCGCGCCAAAAAACATTTTGTTTACGGAGGCCTCAAGTACTGTATATGTATCGCCTTTTGACTCAAGGTTAAAGTTTGAAAAGCTAAGCAAGCTCGTAGCAGAGCCACGTTTGCTCTTAAAGCTTTTTACACCTCTTACAAAGGCTGTTATGACACCCATATCACGCGTGATAATGGTAATCATTCGGTCATTATCCCTTATAGTTGTTTCCTTTATTACAAGGCCATCGGTCGTAATACGCAGTATCCTCACCTCGATATATTTCTTGTTCCGTTGCTTTGTTTTTATAGTTCATATAATCCTTTGGATTACCTG
The DNA here is from genome assembly GCA_017442225.1 of Clostridia bacterium. GTDB lineage: Bacteria > Bacillota > Clostridia > Oscillospirales > Acutalibacteraceae > UBA737. Next base: position 34,408 of record JAFSAR010000001.1, on the reverse strand, counting down.
TAATTAAAAATTTAAGCCATGCTTTATTTTGTTGCATATTATCAACCTCCACAAATTTATTATGAGAATTTGGGTCGATAATATGGTAGGTAATTTTAGTTAATTAAGGTTATCCAAACCAAATGTGTGAATAATGCCTTGACGGTTGCGCCAATCTTCTTTTACCTTTACCCAAAGCTTTACTGATGCTTTTATACCAAAGAAATTTTCAATATCTTTACGGGCATATGTGCCAATGCGTTTAAGCATCTCCCCACCCTTGCCGATTATAATTCCTTTGTGTGAATCTTTTTCACAATATATTACTGCATCAACGTGTAAAACGGGTTCGCCATCTGAAGTGTCGCTTTCATAAAACTTTTCAAGATCGACAGCCACACCGTGAGGTACTTCTTTTGAAAGACAGCGAAGTAGCTTTTCACGTATCATTTCGGCAACCATAACCTTTTCGGGCTGGTCGGTAAAATCATCGCTTGCAAAAAAGTGCGGTGAAGTTTTTGCGAATTTGTTGATTTCGTCAAGCAAAATATCCACGCCATTACCGCTTTTTGCCGAAAGCGGAATGACAGCCTCAAAATCGTAAAGACGCGAATACGCGCTTATAATACCAAACAAAGCTTCTTTTTCTTTAAGTAAATCAATTTTATTTATTACCAAAATACATTTTAATTTTTTTGCCTTGACAGTTTCAATTAAAGCAAGCTCCGCAGGCGGTAGATTTTCAAAATCGAGCTTAAAATCAGGGAATGCGTCAACAACCAAAACAGCGGCATCGACGTCACTCATACCGTCTTTTACGGCCTTTATCATACTGTCGCCCAAAAGATTATGCGGCTTGTGAAAACCTGGCGTGTCAATAAAAACAAACTGTGTTTCCCCGTTTGTTACAACGCCCATAATCTTTGTGCGTGTAGTTTGCGGCTTGTCCGACACGATTGCCACCTTTTGACCGACAATTTTGTTTAGCAAAGATGATTTACCAACGTTTGGTCTACCTATAATTGTTATAAATGCAGATTTTTGTTCCATTTTTCACACCCTTATACCTTTGTGATTGCAAGTCCTAATTTTTTAAGGATTGTTTCTTCCTTTTCACGCATAACGGTCTTTTCCATACCGCCGTTTACGTGGTCGTAACCAAGTAAATGCAGCATAGAATGAACAGTTAAATAACCTATCTCACGCCGTAAACCGTGACCGAATAAATCGGCTTGGGCAAGCGCATGGTCAATTGAAATTACCACGTCGCCAAGCATTTTATTGTTAGTTTCGGGGTTTACGTCATAGACACCGTTTTCACCTAAAGGAAAAGACAGCACGTCGGTAGATTTGTCGATATTGCGGAACTGGTTGTTATATTCTTTTATCTGTTCGTCGTTTACAAACGTAACGTCTACCTCGGCGTTGTCGGGGAAATTTTCTTCAACCAAGGTTGCGATACAAGCCTTTCTCACAAGCAATTTTGTACCAACAGGTATCGCAGTATCTCTTTGGGTATTTGTAATATTAACCTTTACCTTCATTTCTCTCCGCATTCCTTTCGTATGCCTTTATTATCTCCTGCACAAGTCGGTGACGGACAACATCCTTACCGCTAAGCTGTGCGATTGCTATATCATCAATTCCTTTAAGTATTTTTACCGCCTGTTTAAGTCCTGATTTTTTGTCACCCGGCAAGTCAATCTGTGTTATATCACCGGTAACAACCGCCTTTGAATTAAAGCCAAGACGGGTTAAAAACATTTTCATTTGCTCATGTGTGGTGTTTTGCGCCTCGTCAAGAATAATAAAGCTGTCGTCAAGCGTTCTGCCACGCATGTACGCTAGTGGCGCTACCTCAATATCGCCGCGTTCCTGACATTTTTGAAAATTTTCGGCTCCCAACATATCGTAAAGCGCGTCATAAAGTGGACGCAAATATGGGTCAACCTTTTGTTGTAAATCACCAGGCAGAAAGCCTAACTTCTCCCCCGCTTCAACAGCAGGACGAGTCAGAATAATGCGATTTACTTGCTTTGCTCTGAATGCATTTACAGCAAGTGCTACCGCAAGATACGTTTTTCCAGTACCCGCAGGACCTACGCCTATGGTAATTGTATTTTTTTGAATTGCCTCAACGTAACGGCGCTGACCGAGTGTTTTTGGCTTTATCGGCTTACCCTTTGACGTTACGCAAATACAGTCTGCATCAGTAAGACGCGAGATTTTATCGTCCTCATCATCCTCGACCATATTTATAACATAATCAATATTCTGTGCGGTAAGTGTTTCACCCTTGTTGATGATTTCAAGCAGGCATTTAATCGCTCGAGACGCATTGGTTACATTGACCGTTTCGCCGATTAACTTTAGTTGTCCCGAATGTGAGGTAATTGCAACGTTGTACTTGTTTTCAAGCCTTTTTATGTTCTCGTCAAGGTTGCCAAACAGGTTTACAAGCTGTTCTACACGTTCGATATCAATAAGCAATTCCATAAAGTTGACTCCTGATAATATATTCCATACTATTATACACCAAATATATAGCAAAAGTCAATTTTCAGTATCTAATAATATTTTATCCTGAACTGCAATATTTTCTTCACAAATATATGTAATTTTTAGCAAGATTCCTTTATCGGTATAAGTAAATTCTTTTTCGCCTTCCGTGGCGTTTAAAAATTCAAATCCTTTAACCTGTTTTTTGATATCGGTGTATAACATTTCTTCGAGTACGCTTTTTTCGTAGATGACCGTTGTTTCTTTACAAATATCATACTTTTCACAGGCAAATTTTATTGGAATTTCTTTATCAAAGATCGTTAAATTTTTAATATTTGCGTGATAACTGTGCTGTTGTTTTATATTTCCAAGATATAGTGGAATTTTTAGATTAAAAAAATCAATTGTAAATCTTTTGATTATGTCCCCTGTCATTTGCTGAGTAGTTTGTGTGAATTCACCCTCGGCAGAAAACGTTCTTTTTGTTTCGGCAATAACAATACCCTCAGAATGAACAAAAAGCGTACTTGAAAGATTTTGCTTAACACCTGATACCAACAAATCACCTTTTGATACGGTATCACCAACTTTAATAACCGCATCACCTGATGTTATGTCTATTTTTTTAATTTTGCCTTCAAAGGCGGCTTTCAAATTAGACGGGTTTTGTCTTTGCTCTTTATCTGAAATGGCTGTTTCGCTTAAATTTACGGTAAGTACACTGCCTTCAAGATTTAGCGAACACCACGCAATACCGCTTTGTAACAGCTGCAATCGCTGGGAATCATATTTGTTATTAACTTTTTTCTTTCTCATACCTTCATATATGCCGATTTTTTTGCACGATGATATGATTTCTTTGGTTGATAGATTACTGTTGCCCTCAACGTTAATTATCCATACAAAATTTGAGAGGAAAACTAAAATTGCTGAAAAAATTGCAACGCCTGATACAAAACCCACACGCTTTTTATATTTTTTAATACGGAAAATATAACCGTGCTTTTTGACGATTTTTATTTTGCATTTTATACCGCGCTTAAGCGTACGAAGCTTGCAAAAATTTTGCGCCGATATATTGCCCGATATACATCCGTTTTTATAATGTAAATTCCAAATACTTATACCGTTTGCGGCAGCGCGGTTAAGTATTTGCTCTCCATATTCACCGTTAATTTTTATTGTCAGATATCCTATAAGAAATCGCCATAACCATACCATAAAATCACCTAAACGCAGAATTCTATTGACATAATATTCCCTTTTATCACAATTTTTTCATCATCAAACGCCGTTATTAAAAATTCATTTCCAAAAACGTTTAAAAAGCCTTTTTTAAGTTTTAACTTTATATAATCGCTTTGATAATCAACAATGCTTTGGCAACCCTCAATTATAATCTTTTTATTTGAAAATATCTCTGTATGCGCGCCAATAAACATTTCTTGGTTTAAAATTTCATCATAATCTTTAATAAAATTAAATCTGTTTTTTCTTGCCGATTTAAACTTAAATTTTGGCAAGCTTAACACTCCCCTTTTTATAAAACTACTAATTTCAAGATATGAAAAAATTATTATAATAATTCAAAAAAGCATATAAATTATTTGGGGTGTTTATAATGCTTTTAAAAAATAAATTCTCTAAATTTTTATCTGCTTTTTGTGTTGTGATTTTTATAGTACTGATAATTGTTTTTCCAGAGATTTCGAGTCAAGGCGTAAGCCGAGGCCTTTTGATATCGGCAAACGTAATAATACCGTCGCTTTTTCCTTTTATGGTATGCGTATTGATGCTCATAAAAAGTGGGTTTAGTATTAAAAACAGCTTTATAAATAACATTTTATATGCAATTTTTGGTCATAATTTTGATATGTTTTTTATGTTTCTGTTATCAATGCTTGGTGGTTACCCTGTTGGCGCGCGGCTGATAAATGAACAGTACGGACAAAATATTATTGATAAAAAAACTGCTGATATTATGCTTACGTACTGTGTAAATGCTGGCCCCGCGTTTGTTATTTCTGCGGTTGGGTCAGGTATGCTTGGCTCATATAAAATCGGTATTATTTTACTGTTTTCACACATAGTAGCATCTGTCATATTGGCAGCCGCTTGCGGTATCGAATTAAAACGGCACAACTGCTTATGTAAGGTTGCGCCGCCGACAATTAAAAATTTTTCAGATAACTTTGTCGTAAGTGTGGCTGACGCGTCAGCGTCTGTACTTAAAATTTGCAGTTTTGTTATACTTTTTTCGGGCCTTAATGCATATCTTGACTACTTTTTGAGTGATATGCCAATACTTAAAAATATCGTTTATTTTACCGAAGTCACGTCAGCGGTTACCAAAACCAAAAATATTGTATTTATTTCGTTTTTATTGGGCTTTTCAGGTGTTTCAATCTGGTGCCAGATATTTGCTATGTCGGGAGGAAGAAAAATAAAATTCTGGCGTTTTTGCCTTGGCAGAATACTGCACGGATTTATCAGCGCACTGATTACCAAGCTTATAATCAATGTTTTTGATATTAAGATTTCAACGTTTAGTAATAATATAGGTTTTAAATTCAGTGTGCTGTATTCTGATATTGCGGTATCAATTTCCCTTGTAATTATGCTGATTATGCTGTTTGTTTTTATATATACAAAAAATAGTAGTGGAAAAATTCTAAAAGATGTGATATAATATCCACCCGAGGTGATTTATATGGCACTTAAAGGTTTTAATAAAAAGTTGCAAAAGTCTTGTCTGTGGTGTGTTCACGGAAGAAAATCAGATTACACGGACGATATTTTTTGCAAAAAACACGGTGTTACCACCCGTGCCGACGCTTGCCGCCATTATAAATATGACCCGCTTAAACGCACACCGCAAAAGACAAACCATGTCACTCAGTTTACTGCAGAAGATTTTTCGCTCTAAACGATAATGTAACTAAAAAGAAAGGAGATATCATTTTGGAAAACACAAAAACAATTGCTACAAACAAAAAAGCTTTTCACGAGTATTTTGTGCTTGAAAGCTATGAAGCAGGTATCTCCCTTTCGGGTACCGAGGTTAAATCTATCCGCGCAGGCGGAGTAAATTTAAAAGACGCGTGGTGCAGCGTGGACGACGGAGAAATGATTATCAAGGGTATGCACATAAGTCCTTATGATCACGGCAATATTTTTAACCGAGAGCCAAAGCGCGACCGCAAGCTGTTGATGCACAAACGCGAAATTATGCGACTTTTGGGTACCGTCAAGCAACAGGGACTTACCCTTATTCCCCTATCGGTTTATTTTAAAGGGTCACTCGTTAAGGTCCAGTTAGGCTTGTGTCGAGGTAAGCATCTTCACGACAAACGCGCAACGGCTGCACGTCGTGACGCCAACCGTACAATAGACCGTGCGCTAAAAGAGCAAAACCGATAAATCTTTATTAACTTCTTCACTATTTACTCTTATCTATTACTTTAAATTCGGGTCCGTAAAGGTTTCGACAGGGATTTTGAACTATCGGAAGCGAGCAGCGGTGCGGAACCGCTTTAAAATCCGCAATTTAAAATTAACTGACAACAATAAAGTTGCACTTGCTGCCTAATTAGGCAGCCGTCCGACCGAAGAGTACCGCGGCTTTGCGAAGGGCGTCATTCAGCGGTGAACGTGAACAGTCGGGTGTTCCACCGATTGTCATGAAGCAGGAACTACCAAGTATGACGGTTTGATACTTGTCTGTCATATAAGGAAAGCATAAACAATTATCTGCGCTCGGAGATGCCGATAGGAATAGATTTTTGGACGCGGGTTCGATTCCCGCCGGATCCACCAGTGGCAAGCTGCCACACCCAATCCGTCCAGGTTTGTGCAAATCTAAGGTTTCCACCACGGGACGTGAGTTCGGGTGCTGTGCGGTATGCTCCACCAAAAATCCCTCAAACTATCGTTCGAGGGATTTTTACTTCTACTATTCTTGCATCATTCTATAATCAATTTAATAGGAGGTGATATTATGCATAAAGAATACAGACGTATCGTAAATGGCGCCGATAGTGCCGTTTTATTTATCCATGGTATTTTGGGTACGCCTAATCACTTTAAAGACTTTATACCGCTTGTGCCTAATGAGTATTCTGTACATAACCTACTGCTTGACGGTCACGGTAAAGGTGTAAAAGAGTTTTCTCGCACTTCAATGAATGTTTGGAAAAACCAGGTTGAAGCCGCGATAAACGATTTACTCCAAAGCCACAAACAAATTATTATCGTAGCACATTCAATGGGAACTCTTTTTGCGCTACAGCAAGCATATAACAGACCTGACAAAATCAAGAGTTTATTTTTGTTAGCAACACCATTAAAAATCGGTATCAAATTTAAAATGTTTTCAAATTCTTTGAAACTGTATTTTAATAAAATTAAACCCGATGATGTTGAAGGACTCGCATACAAGGCGGCTTGTGGTATAAATCAGGATAAGAAATTTTGGTTATATATTGGTTGGGTACCACGATTTTTAGAACTTTTTAAGGAAATTAAATACACAAGAACGCTTGTAAATAATATATCCGTTTCCTGTTGTGTTTTTCAATCAAAAAACGATGAAATGGTATCACGCAAAGCGACTGATTATTTAAAAAACAATGAAAATTTCAAGTTGCAAATTCTCGAAAACTCAAGTCATCACTATTATGCCGAAAGCGATTACAAATTTTTGCTCGACGAGTTTATTTTTTAAAAATAATGCATTTTATATTGACAACGATATTTAATAAAAGTTATAATAGATAAGGTTATTTATGGTAAATAATCTTGTCTATTTTTTATCCTTTTGGGAGGCGGAATTTATGAAAAAATATCTTTTAAACGGCACCTGGAATATGGCGGGCGGCGGTTATGCTTGTGAAGGTAGTGTGCCGGGCTCGGTTTATTCTTTTCTACTTGATAAAGAACTTATACCCGACCCTTATTACCGTACAAATGAGCTTGAGGCAACAGAAATTCTTGAAAACGATTTTGATTTTTCAAGAAAATTTGAATTTATTAAGACTGATGCACCCGTACTTCTGCATTGTGACGGACTTGATACACTTTGTGATATTTACATAAACGGTAAACATATTGCTCACACCGATAATATGCATCGCAGTTATGAGTTTAATGTTACGGATGTATTACTTAACGGTGAAAATGAAATTAAACTCACCTTTGCTTCTCCAAACAAATTTACACGTGAAATGCATGCGAAAGATCCCGTTCCCGGTACGACGGATGCATTTTTTGGCTTCCCTCATCTACGCAAAGCAGCTTGTATGATGGGTTGGGACTGGGGTCCACGCCTACCGGATGCTGGCATTTGGAAGGACATTTATCTTCTTACAGTTGACAGCGATCGTATTAAAGATATTCATATAACACAGCGTCATGAAAACGGTAAAGTATATGTTACACCAAGTGTTAATACCGAAAAAAATATCGCTGATATAGCCGTTAAGGTTACGGCACCCTGTGGCTGTGAATTTACCCTGCCCGCAAATGTTGAAAGCGAAATTGCCGACGCTAAGCTTTGGTGGCCAAATGGTTTTGGTGAGCAGAATTTATACACCTTTACAATAGAACTTTCACAAAACGGTGAAATTGTCGACAGCAATACCAAGCGCATTGGTTTGCGTACAATGAAGCTTATTCAAGAGCGTGACCAATGGGGCGAAAGCTTTTGCCACGAAGTTAACGGTATTCGATTCTTTGCAATGGGCGCCGACTACATACCCGAGGATAATATATTTTCTCGCTATAGCAAGGAACGCACATACAACCTCATAAAGCAATGTCATGACTGTAATTTTAATGCCATTCGTGTATGGGGCGGCGGTATTTATCCTCACGCTGATTTCTTTGATGCTTGTGATGAATACGGTATTGTTGTATTCTGTGATCTTATGTTTGCATGTATGGCAATTCCTGGTTATCAAGCGTTTTTTGATAATGTTGAAGTGGAAATACGTGAAAATCTTACCCGAATTCGTCATCACGCTTCTTTAGCAGTTATTTCGGGTAATAACGAAATTGAAGAAGCCATTGAATATTGGTGGAACGATAATTCTAAAGACACTCGAAAAAGGGTTTATATTAAGCTTTTTGAGCGTATTATACCAAAAATTATTGATGAAATATGCCCATATGTTCCTTATATATCGTCATCGCCAAGCTCAGGCGGCGGATTTGTAGATATACGCGGTGAAAGCGCAGGAGACTGTCATTATTGGCAAGTATGGCATGGTGGACTGCCGTTTACCGAATATAGAAACCACTATTTTAGATATTTGAGCGAGTTTGGTTTTGAATCATTCCCATGTGAAAAAACTGTAAATTCATTTACATTGCCCGAGGAGAGAAATATTTTCAGCCGCACATTTGAAATGCATCAGCGTTGCAAGGGCGCAAATAAAAAGATACTCAACTACTTGGGTGATACATTCCTCTACCCTGCTGATTTTGGTACATTGCTTTATGCATCACAGCTTTTACAGGCCGAGGCTATTCGTTACGGTGTTGAGCATATGCGCCGTCACCGCGGAAGATGTATGGGCTCACTGTATTGGCAGTTAAATGACATTTGGCCCGTAGCTTCTTGGGCGAGTATTGACTATTATGGCAGGTATAAGGCGTTACAATATGTTGCAAAGCGTTTCTTTGCTCCTGTGATGATTTCATGCAGAGAAATCGGTGAAACGACCACAAGACCTTATGTTGTAATGCTACGTGATGCTTACGATTATTCTACAGAAGCAAGAATTGTTGTAGCAAACGAAACTACAAGCGATATAGACGGTATTGTAAATTGGGAGCTTCGAACAGCTGATAGCAAGATTTTACAGACAGGCAGTGAAAATATTACCGTACCCGCACTTAATACCGCATGGCTTGATAATATTGATTTCAACAAAACCGATGTTGAAAACAATTATTTAAGCTTCTCGTTTGTAGTTGACGGTTCTGTTGTTTCGGAAGGCACTGTTTTATTCACAGTACCAAAACACTTTAATTTTGTTGATCCAAAACTACGTTACGAAATTAACGGTGATGAAATAACTGTTTTTGCTGATGCATATGCAAAGTATGTCGAAATTGATTCACCCGACAGCGATTTCATTTTAAGTGATAACTATTTTGATATGAATGCCGGCAGTAAAACTGTAAAAATACTTGAAGGTACACCAAAAACAATTAAACTTCGAAGCGTATATGATATCAGATAAACAAAAAAGAAACTGTAATCTTAATTGGTTACAGTTTCTTTTGTTATATCATTATAAATTTTATCGGATATTTCACAAATCTGTTTTGCCTCGCAAGGATCACAAGAATTTAGTCGCCGTTTTTTAGGTATACCCCATATATTAAACAGACGCGGACCTATCCATTCGTTTGTTTTTGCGCCGTTAAAAATGCCGTAAATTATGCATAGAGCGGCTTTTCGGGGACTCATAAAGATAATCTTCATTGGATGCTTAATAATCGCAAAAATAAATTTAGGATAATGCGCTGTTATATTTGTAAGCGTGATACCTGGGTGAACTACCGACAAGGTTTCGTCGTTTTTAAAAAAACCGTAAAGCGAAAAAGTTAAAAACCGTTTTGCGTTACCATAAACCTTGCTTGAAGCCACGACATTAGAAAACTCAATATCATTTGTATCAATCTTTGAATAATTGTGTGCGATGCTGCTCACAGCAACAACTCTACCACCTCGTGATTTAATTTTCGGATACAATTCACGCGCTAAATAATATGGCGATACATAGTTAATTTGAAACACATTGTCATATCCACTATCACATTTATGACGTGGTATTTTATAAGCGCCGGCATTTAAAATCAAATAGTCGATTTTTAATTCTTTTAATTGAGTAGCCGCTTTTTTAACCGCATCAATATCCTCAAGATCAACCGTTATATGTGTCGCTGATAAATTGGGATATTTTACTTTTAAATCAGCAATCATTTTATTCGATTTTTGAAAATTTCGGTCAAGGCATACAAGATTAGCACCAAGCATTGACAAAAAATCGCATAAATTTTTACCAATACCACCTGTAGCACCCGAAACAGCCACTGTTTTACCTTTTAGCGAGTGGGTATTTTTACATAGCCATTTATTATAGTTCATATCATTTAATAAGCGTATAGTTTCTTGATTTCAAAATTCTTACAATGTCTTTTTCGCTAGTTATGCGTGTATCGGTTTCAATACCTGCAAAGCAAGAAGAAGCCCCTGTATGCGTATCAGCACCCGATGTTAATATCAAATCAGGATGCTCATCAGCAAATTGCTCTGCTCTTAGATTGCTTTCAGGAGAATTATAGTGATTATATACTTCAATCCCATCAATATATTCAAGAGGTAAAGCGCGGGGATTTTTGATGTATTCCCTATCTCTGAACGGATGCGCCTGAATACACAAAGCACCAAATTTATGCAGTGCATTATACCATGTTTCAACAGAGTGGTCGTATTGTAGCAGTGGATTGTCATACAAAAACTGTGGTGTTATTCCATAGCACAAAATTTCCAACCCATCACCAACATTCTCTTCAACACCGAAAATAATGTCTAAATCATATTTTTGCGCAGCTTTCTTGCATTCAATGTAATCTTTTTCATATTGAGCGACAAAATCTTTCCACGGTAAGCTACGGTCAATACCGCAGTTACCTCTTATAAAATGATTTGTAAGCACACAACCATTATAACCGCCTATGTGTAGAGACTCAACCAACTCATCTGGCGTTGAGGATCCGCAGGCGCTGCAAGGTGCGGTATGCGTATGCATCTGATATTTATACCTTTTCATACTGTTTACTGTCCGTTAGCTAAAGATATTGCACCATTTGCTACGGTAGCAATAATATTGTCGGTTGAATTACCCGATACTATCATATCAACAACAGGTGTCTCGATTTCGCGACGGATAATATTGCGAAGCTCACGAGCGCCTGTTTTGGTGCCGTCACAATTTGCCGCAATATATTCTGTTATCGCATTGTCAAACGAGAATATTATATTACGCTCCTTGAGCGCAGTTGTAAGTTCGTCCAACATAATTTTCGCGATTTTTTGCAGTGACTCTGTCGATAACGGATTGAACACAACGATTTCGTCAACACGTGCGATAAACTCGGGACGTAAAAATTCGCGAAGCGCCTTTAAAGCCTTTTCTTTTGAAGCTTCGGTTACTGTTTTACCAAATCCCAAAAGATTTTCACTCTTTTCACTGCCTGCATTTGACGTCATAACGATTATTGTGTTTTCAAAGTTCACTGTTCTGCCGTGAGCATCAGTTACCCTGCCCTCGTCAAGAATTTGTAAAAGTATGTTGAGAACATCAGGATGCGCCTTTTCAATTTCGTCAATCAAAATTACCGAGTATGGCTTTCTGCGAACCTTTTCGGTAAGCTGACCTGCCTCGTCATAACCAACATATCCCGGAGGCGCGCCGATAAGACGTGATACCGAGTGTTTTTCCATAAACTCTGACATATCAAGTCGTATAAAGGTTTCGGGTGTGTCAAAAAGTTGCTCGGATAAAGCCTTTACCAAAGCCGTTTTACCAACACCCGTGGGACCTACAAATATAAAAGATGCAGGTCTGCGCAATGCGCTTGTCTTTACGCGAGAACGCTTAACGGCATTTGCTACAAGATGTGTAGCGTCACGTTGACCTATGATTTTTTCATTTAAACTGTCTTCAAGCTTTGCTAACTTGCTAAGCTCGTTTTCTTCAATTTTTGACGCAGGTATACCCGTCCACATCTCGATTACAGTGGCAAGATGGCGCTCGGTTACCGTGTTGTTAGCCGCAGCCTCGCAAAGAGAATCAGCCTGAGTTTTGTACTTTTCGAGGCTTGATTTTATCATCGCCTGTTTTTCGTAGTCGGGATTTTCGACCTCGGCGGTCAGTTCGTCTAACTGCTTGGATAATTCAGCAACCTTTTTGTTTGCTGTATAAAGCTCGTCAATTGCTTTGTTTTCAAGGCTTGCGCAGGCGCAGGCTTCGTCAAGTAAATCAATAGCCTTATCGGGTAAGAAACGATCGGTTACGTATCTTTCTGAAAGATATACCGCCTTTTCGACAATACTATCGGGTATGCTAACCGTATGGTAACCCTCGTAATAGGGTTTTATACCGAGCATAACGTTTACCGCTTCTGTAATCGAAGGTTCCTCCACGGTAATGGGCTGAAAACGTCTTTCAAGCGCCGCATCTTTTTCGATATATTTGCGGTATTCTTTAAAGGTGGTAGCGCCTATAACCTGAATTTCACCGCGGGATAGCGCTGGTTTTAATATATTAGCGGCATTCATTGAGCCCTCAGCGGAATCGCCCGCGCCCACGAGATTGTGGATTTCGTCGATAAAAAGAATTATATTTCCTGCATCTTTTACTTCGTCAATTAGACCCTTTACCCTACTTTCAAACTGTCCACGGAACTGTGTGCCCGCAACGAGAGAAGTAAGGTCAAGCAAAAGTATCTCTTTATCAAGTAATCGTGCGGGAGCCGTGCCGTTTACAATGCTTAGCGCAAGTCCTTCTACAATAGCCGTTTTACCAACGCCGGGTTCACCGATAAGGCAAGGGTTGTTTTTGGAACGGCGTGAGAGAATTTGCAGCATACGGTCAAGCTCGCGATCGCGCCCGATAACGGTATCAAGCTTACCCTCTTTTGCGCGAAGGGTAAGATTATTACAGTATTGGTCTAAAAAGCGTTTTTTCTTCTTTGGCTTCTCACCTTTTTGCTGTTTTTGTTTAGAGTTTTCAGTATTTTCATCCTTTGATCCGCCAAACAAATTTTTAAGAAAAGGTATTGCGGGCGCGGTGCCTAAATCAAACGTACCGTCATTAAGCGCTTCGTCGTCAATATCCAAATCAATATCATCCGCTGATACAGCCTCTAAAAACTGATTGCTCATCATTTCGATATCTTCGTCGGATATATTCATACTTTTAAGCATATCATCAACGGGCTTAAGACCAAGCTCTTTTGCACACATAAGGCAAAGTCCCTCAGCCTCTGCGTTCGGATTAAGCGGATTGGACATAAAGACCACAGCTGGTCTTTTTTTGCATTTTGAACATAATTTCATTTTTAAAAATAACTCCTTGGAATGCTGCTAAAAATTATAGAAATGGAGAAAATCCCATTAAAAACTTAAAAATATACGAAGAATTAATAGCATCGTATGTAAATATTAAAAATCCGTTCTTTGTAAACGAAAGTATCAAACTGATTACAAGACAGAATATTACCGCCACTGCAGCGCCCTTCACAAGACCCAGAAGACCGCCCAAGGTTTTGTTAATATCGCCGACAATACTGAACGTAAACAATTTATTGACGTATTTAGCAAGTATTTTTACAACAAACAGTAATACTACAACCAGAATAACCGATATTAAAACGGAAAGTAATTTAGTCACCGCGGGTTCTACAAAAGAATCTGATATACTTTGTGCGAGTTGTGAAATATCGCTTGCGGCCTCACTCTGAACGGTAGCGGTAACGCTTTCTTTTGAGAAACCAAAGAAACTGCTCTCTGTAATAAAGGCGGGCATTTTTACCCAAACGGCGTCAACTGCGCTTGTCGCGTTTGATACACCGTCGTTTGCTACGTTTTCAACTGTTTTAACTACGGACGGCTGTATCATTTTATCATAAATTGTGTTTGCTATTGGTGAACTGAATGTAAACGCTACTACAAGAGCGGCAACAAAACCGATAACCTCAATCAGCGTGCGGACAAAACCTTTTTTTGCTGAAAGAAAAACAAATAATAAGATAATAAGAATAATTATACCGTCAAGAATAAATGACATATTAACCCTCTCCTTCTTGAATGTTAATTTTTGTAATTTCTGTATCGCTTACGATTGCGATTGAATTTGCGCCAATAACTGCGAATTTTTGTGTTCCGTAGTCACAAACTCCTTTTTTAAGTATATTGCCGTTTTTGTCATAAATATTAACCGACGTATCACAAACCGAATATACACGACCGTTATTATACTGAATATCGGTTATAGAGCTGTTAATTTTAAACTCTGAAAGCTTTTCGCCTTTTTTAGAAATCAGTATAACGGTGTTATCGCTACGGTCGTTTGCACGGTTTACGGTCAGCATTATACCGTTTTTTGAATTTCTGAATGAGTTTATTTCACCCGAAACTGAAAGTTCGTTTGTTGTAAATTTTGACCAGTGTAAAAATTTATATTTATCGTTGCAAACAACTGAAATACCCTTACCCGTATTTTTGATTGCCAGTGCCATAGAACTGCCAAGATCAAGCGTGTGTAACGGATCTGCGGAATCAAATCCAAAAACTGATACTTTTGAACTATACTGGCCCGATACGACGTCTAAGGTAGATACCGCCAATCTGTTTCCCGACGGATTAACCAAGACGTTTGTAATAATCTCTTTTGCAGAATTCCACGTAAAAATTTCTTTGTAGTTATTATTATACACGGTAGCAACCGAAGCATAACTGTCGGAATTTGTGGCTACTGCAAAATCACCGTTTTGAGAAATTGATGCCGTAATGATTTCTTTTACGGTCTGAAGCGTGTAAATCTTACCGCTAAGATTATAGATATATATAGATTTTCCGCCTTGATCGTACACAAGAGCGCGGGTGCTTGATACTGAAATAATGGGATTGGAAAATCCGTGTAGCTCGTCAAAAACAATTTTACCGCTGTTTGCGTATGCCGTTATATTGGTGTCGGTCAGCACGTAATAATACGTTCCGCATGAAACCGTATTCAGTACAGTACCTCCCGAAATACCCGTTGGATAACTGCCATGCCCGATAACCGACGAGTAATTTATTGCATTTTCATAAAGTCCCCCGGGAAGTATCGTCGATAAGATGATACAAAGCAAACAGACAAAGGCAATCACGCACACGAAAATTTTTGGTTGTTGTTTTCTTTTGTATTTTTTGCCACGTACAACCTTTATATCATCTTCAGGTACAATACTGACATTATTTTGTTTTTTATTGGTCATAGTAATTGTGTTGTCATAGTTACTATGATTCTTTTTGCGTTTGGACGTCCTTTTAAATTTTTTTCTTTTATAATCAGGCAATTATTACACCACCTTTATTTAGTAATAAACTTCGTCTAAAATAAGCGCAAAAGCAGGTAGTGTATCCCCCGCTTTACTGCGGTCATTATCTTTAAAGATATCAATATAACAGTCGGGCGCTAAACGCTTTTGACCGACAGCAAGAGCTGTACCCGCAAGTATGCGTACCATATTATATAAAAAACCGTCGCCCTTTATTTCAAAATAAATTTTATTACCGTCTTTTTTTACAAAACACTCGGTAATTGTCCTGACTGTATCTTCTACGGTTCTTTTTGAGCAAGAAAAGGGCGCAAAGTCGTGCGTGCCAACGATACCCTTGCAAAACTTGTTCATTAGATCAAGATCGGGCATATTTTCAAGATGCAGCATATATCTTGAAGCAAAAGGATTTAAAGAGCCCGTATACATAGAATAAACGTATTTTTTACCCGAAGCATTATATCTTGCGTGAAAATCACGCGCAACCTCACGGCAATCTGTTACTGAAATATCCTTTGGCAACAAGGAATTTAAGCCCTTTAAAAATGCGCTTTCGGGAAAATGATCTTCACAGTCAATATGACAGGCAAACTGCCGCGCATGAACACCTGCATCGGTACGACTGCAGCCTGTAACCGACACACGTTTACCTAAAAGTTTTTCCAAAGCGTCTTGCAGAGTCTGCTGCACGGTAATTCCGTTCGGCTGTACCTGCCAGCCGTGGTAGGCTGTGCCGTCGTATGAAATTGTCAGCAGCATCCTTTTCATAAATTTCTCCTATGTTATAAAATCATATTAACAGCAACAACCGTTGCGCACACTACAACGACCACCGCAAAGGCAATAAAATCGTTTGAGTGGTATTTTAACTGTTTCATACGTTGTCTTCCTTCGCCGCCGTTATAGCAACGGCATTCCATTGCTTCGGCAAGCTCGTATGCTCTACGAACTGAAGAAATAAGCAGCGGTATTAAAATAGGAATTAACGCTTTAATTCTATCAATTAACTTGCCGCTTTCAAGGTCGGCTCCGCGAGCCTTTTGCGCGTTCATAATTTTTTGCGTTTCTTCAATAAGCGTGGGTATAAACCTTAGCGCTATTGTCATCATCATAGCAAGCGTATGAACTGCATTTTTTAGACCAATAAATTTAAGCGGTGAAAGCAGTTTTTCAATAGCGTCGGTCAAATCGTTGGGCGTTGTCGTGTAGGTAAGCTCCGCGCTTGCAATAATAAGCAGTAGAATACGCGCCGCCATATAAAAAGCTCGGTATAAAGAGCCTGTTGTAATTGACAATTTCCAGAAAGATACCAACACGTCTCCCGATGCATTATAAAACAGATTTATAATCATTGTAAAAATAATTATTGGAAAAACTGCTTTAAGGTTTTTAAAATACATTTTTAGCGGTACTTTTGAAAGTAACACGCTAAACAATATAAGCAGTGCCACGAGAGATAAAGCAACAGCATTTTGCGATACAAAAATAAACACAATAACCGCAATAAGCAGTAGCATTTTTGTTCTTGGGTCAAGTTTATGAACAAAAGAGTCATTCTCATAATACTGACCGAACGTAATATCTTTAAGCATTATGATTACCTCCTTTACTGAGTGTAAGAAGATAATCTACAGCGCGGTCAACGGTAAATATATCGTCGGGTACGCTTAATCCCTTTTCTTTTAAAGCGAGCATTACCTGGGTTACCATTGGAACGTTAAGACCGATATCTTTTAAAAATTCGTGTTGTTTAAAAACGTTTTCGGTTGTGTCAAAAAGCGCAAGCTCGCCTTTGTTCATAACAATGAGTTTGTCGGCAATAAGCGCCATATCCTCCATATTATGCGAAATTATAAGCACGGTAGCGCCGTATTTATTGCTATAATCATAAATCATTTTTATAACGTCGGCGCGACCTCGTGGGTCAAGACCTGCGACGGGCTCATCAAAAACGATAATTTCTGGCTGCATAGCCATAACACCCGCAATTGCAACGCGGCGTTTTTCGCCACCTGACAAATCAAAAGGCGATTTTTCAAGATATTCTGCTTTTATACCTACCAATTCACAGATTTCAGAAATACGATGCGCAATCTCGTCATCAGAAAGTCCCATATTTTTAGGTCCGAAAGCAATATCCTTATAAACTGTATCTTCAAACAATTGATATTCAGGATACTGAAAAACAAGACCAACTCTTGAACGCACCAAGCGTATCTTTTTGGGGTCGTCCCAAATATTTTTACCGTCCAACAAGACCTCGCCACTTGTCGCTTTCAAAAGTCCGTTAAGGTGCTGAACAAGTGTTGATTTGCCAGAGCCCGTATGACCAATTATACCTATAATCTCGCCTTTTTTTACGCTAAAACTGACGTCTTTAACGGCGTCGTTCATAAAAGGCGTATTACCGTCGTAGGTGTGAGTTAAATTTTTAACTTCGAGAATAGACAATTAAATTTCCTCCAAATGAATCGCGTCATAAATTTTTTGCGCTGATTCTTCTATAGAAATAACATCTGTTGTAATATTCATACCGCCTGATTTAAGGCGATAAAGCAATTCGGTGGTTTGCGGAACGTCAAGTCCCACCTCTTTGAGCAGTTTTATATTACTGAAAATATCCTTTGGCGTTGAGTCGGCTACAATTTTACCGCTGTCCATAACTATTACGCGGTCAGCGTCAACCGCCTCTTCCATAAAATGCGTTATTAAAACGATGGTAATACCGTTTTCGCGGTTAAGTTTTTTAATAGTAGAAATAATCTCAGCCCTGCCCTTTGGGTCAAGCATTGCGGTTGGCTCATCAAGCACAATGCAGTCGGGTTTCATTGCTATAATACCCGCAATCGCAATGCGCTGCTTCTGACCGCCCGAAAGTCTGTGAGGAGTGGATTTTCGGAATTCGTACATACCGACACTCTTTAAAGCTTCGTCGACCTCAGCGCGAATAACGTCGGGCGCATGACCTAAGTTTTCGGGACCAAAGGCAACGTCCTCCTCAACAATTGATGCCACAAGCTGATTGTCGGGGTTTTGAAACACAAGACCAACACGGCGTTTTATCTCTATTTCGTGTTCTTCGTCAGACGTAGAAATTCCATCAACCAGAATTTCACCGTCTGTGACTTTATATAAACCGTTAAGCAGCTTGGCAAGCGTTGATTTACCTGAGCCGTTATGTCCTAAAATAACGGTAAAACTACCGCGTTTGATATTAAGACTAAAGTCCTTTAAAACAGTGTCTTTCTGATCTGAATCTTCATATTCAAATGTAATGTTTTTTACTTCAATTATATTATCCATTTACTTTGTCCAGATAGTTGTATTGCCGCAAGGCAGAATAACATTTCGTTTTGTAACCTTTATGCCGATTTCTTCGGTGTAAACCGTGCCAACGTTTTTGGGCGCGATACAGCTTTTGACCATATAATTAAGAATCGTAGGAGAAAGTCCGCCTGTGTATGAATTAAGGAAGAAAAACAGCGGATCATCGCTTAAAACTTTACCCACGTCGGTAAGCAGTTCGGACAGTTGTTGTTCCAGCTTCCAGACTTCGCCGTTTGGTCCCCTACCGTATGACGGTGGATCCATAATTATCGCGTCATATTTGTTGCCGCGTCTAATTTCACGTTTAACAAATTTCATACAGTCGTCAACAAGCCATCTTACAGGTTTGTCAGCAAGACCTGATGCCGAAGCGTTTTCCTTTGCCCAGCCTACCATTCCTTTAGAAGCGTCGACGTGGGTTACACGTGCGCCTGCTTTAAGGCACGCAACGGTGGCGCCGCCTGTGTAAGCAAACAAATTAAGCACGGATATTTTTCGATCAGCTTCGCAGATAAGCTTTTGTGCCAATGCCCAGTTAACCGCTTGCTCGGGGAAAAGTCCTGTGTGCTTGAATCCCATAGGCTTTAAACGGAACGTAAGGTCATTGTATTTAATGCTCCATACGTCAGGCACCTTTTTAAGTGTTTCCCAATAACCGCCGCCGCTATTTGAACGGTGGTATATTGCGTGCGCGCTGTTCCAACGCTGGTCACGGTGTCCCTCATTCCATATAATCTGAGGGTCAGGGCGAATAAGTATGATATCTCCCCAACGTTCGAGTCGTTCGCCGTTGTCGGCGTCAATTAACTCGTAATCGTTAAAATTTTCAAAAGTTCTCATCAAAATATCCTTTTATAAAAGTGATTGTTGTGTGTTATTGTTTTTAATACCAAGATGCTCGTATGCCGCCTGTGTTACACATCTGCCGCGAGGTGTTCGTGTTAAAAAGCCTATCTGCATAAGATACGGCTCGTAAACGTCCTCAATAGTAATTGCCTCTTCACCAACTGCCGCCGCTAACGTATCAAGGCCAACAGGACCGCCGCCATAATGCGTGATAATAGCGGTGAGCATCTTGCGGTCAAAATCATCAAGGCCCAATTCGTCAATTTCAAAACGAGAGAGCGCCGACTGTGCAACATGCACGTCAATGCTACCGTTGAATTCAATCTCAGCAATATCGCGAACACGTTTAAGTAAGCGATTTGCAATACGAGGTGTACCGCGCGAGCGTGATGCAATCTCTAAAGCGCCCTCATCATCAATCGGTATTCCTAAAATGCCCGCCGAGCGTTTAACAATCTTCCCTAACTGCTCGGGTGTGTAAAGTTCAAGGCGTAACAGCACTCCAAAACGGTCGCGTAGCGGCGCTGTAAGCTGTCCCGAACGGGTTGTGGCGCCTACAAGCGTAAAATGCGGTACGTCAAGTCTTATTGAACGCGCTGAGGGACCTTTACCCAAAATTATATCAAGAGAAAAGTCCTCCATTGCGGGATAAAGAATTTCCTCAACATTGCGGGACAGACGGTGTATTTCGTCGATAAACAGCACGTCGCCCTCGTTAAGCGAGGTCAGTATTGCAACAAGATCTCCCTGTTTTTCAATTGCGGGACCCGACGTTACACGCAGATTAACACCCATTTCACGCGCTATAATACCTGAAAGCGTTGTTTTACCAAGTCCCGGAGGTCCGTATAATAAAACGTGATCCAATGACTCATTACGCTGACGCGCAGCCTTTATATAAATACTTAGGTTGTCCTTTGCCTTGTCCTGACCAATATAATCATCAAGAGTTTTAGGTCTTAAAGATAATTCGGTATCGTCGTCATTTGCAGTATATTCGGGTGACACAATACGGTTTTCAAAATCCATTTCTTGTTCTATCATCAGTTAAACCCCCTCGCAAGAGATTTTAATGCTTGTTTGATAAGCTCGTTTGTATCAAGTGATGGGTCAAGTCTGCCAACCGCCAGAGACGCCTCGCTTTGCGTGTAACCAAGAGATACAAGCGCCTCAATAGCCTCGCGTGTTGCGCTATGCGCCGTGGCAACACCAACAGCTTTGACGTCAATAGTCATATCGCCCGAAGAAATACTGCCAACCTTGTCTTTTAGTTCAAGAGCTATACGTTGCGCAAGCTTAATACCAACACCCGATGCCGCAGTAAGTGATTTTGCGTCGCCGCTTGCAATATAAAGCATTATTTTATCGGGCGTAAATTCCGATAGTATAGCAAGTCCGATTTTAGAGCCGACACCGCTCACAGAGGTTATAAGTTTAAATACCTCTAACTCGCTGTTATCCGAAAAGCCGTATAAATCGAGAGCATCTTCACGAACGGAAAGATAGGTGTAAAGGAAAACGTTGTCACCAATATTTCCAATTGTGGTGTGCGTGTTCTGTGTCACAAAACACTTAAGTCCTACGCCGCCACACTCAACTACAACGTAGTTTAATTCTTTTATAATAAGTTTTCCGTTTAAGGTTGCAATCATTATTTTACGTTTCCTTTCGCAAGTTTTGAATACAGACTACCCGAACAGTGACCGTGACAGATTGCCAGAGCCAGCGCGTCGGCAGTATCGTCGGGTTTTGGTACAGAGTTTAACTGCAAAAGATTTTTAACCATTTCCATAACCTGATGCTTTTCTGCTCTGCCGTAGCCTGTAATCGACTGTTTTACCTGTAAGGGTGTGTATTCATAAATCTGAATATCCGCCTTGTGCGCTGCGAGAAGTATCACACCGCGCGCCTGAGCAACGTCGATAGCGGTGGTTGTATTGGTATTAAAAAATAGTTTTTCTATTGATAAATGTTCGGGGTTGTACGTTTTGATAAGTGTTTGCATATCATTAAAAATATCACACAGTCTATCGGGAAAAGCCTTGTCTGGCGTTGTTGTTATCGCGCCGTAAGCCACCGTTTTAAAGCGGAAATTATCGTATTCGATTATTCCGTAGCCAATTGTCGCATAACCCGGGTCAATACCCAAAATACGCATAATTTTCACCCCGCAAATCATAAAAAGGCATAATAACCCAATATTTAATTTAGTATATCATAATTAAAGCGTTTGAGCAATGTTTTTTTATAAAAATTAACGAGGTATTTACAAATTAGTAAATACCTCGTTTGGTAGAAGTTAAATGTTTTAATCTAAAATATCAATTTTTGAAGATGAACTATTATCGTTATGAGAATTATTATCCGTTTCAGAGCTTTCCTCCGCTGAACTGCTGTCGGTTTTGCTCGAATCTGTAGAAGTATCCTCTGACGACGTTTCGGTATTATCCGAGGAGCCAGCGTCCTCGCTTTCCGACGTTGTTTCTTCACTTGAGGTTGTCTCTGAGCTTGAAATTTCGGTAGATGGAGTCACGCTTGAAGTTTCTTCAGAAGAACTTGCTTCCTCTTCGGGTTCAGTTTCGGGCTCGGGGTGTCCGCCCTTACAGGTCTCTATTTTAACACCTGAAATATAATAGCCCGTTGATTTGCTGTAGCAAGACGGAACAGCAAGCTTACCTGTAATATTACAATATTTCGCCTCGATAACCTCGTCGCTAAGCTCAAATTCCTTTTCTTCAAGGTCTTTGTGAATTTGTGTCATTATATCTCGCCAGACCTTTGCGGCAGCACCTGCGTTATGCACATTTTCGGGTTGGTCAAAGCCGTACCATACGCTACCCACATAATACGGTGTGCCTGCAACCATCCATAAGTCTTTTGATTCGCTTGAAGTACCCGTTTTAGCGTATGCCTTCATTTTACTGTAGCTTGCAATGCCCTTACCTGTACCCTGCGAGCCGTATACAACATTTTGAAGCAGTTTATTCATTACAGTTGCAGTTGTTTCTTTAACAACCTGCTCGGCGTTTCCTGCCTCCAATACGGTAATACCGTTGACGTCCAAAACCTTTGTATAGGTTGTGGGCTCGTAGTATTTACCACCGTTACCAAAAACCGCGTATGCCGCGGCAGATTCGGTGGTAGTAATACCGTACTGACAGCCGCCAAGCGCTAGGGATGCAATATTTTTGTCGGTATCAGTAAGATGGTTAAGCCCTAATTTCTGCGTCAGGAAATTATAAGAATTTTCAATACCGATATTATCTTTTAAAATCCAACAAGGTATAGTGTTTGCTGAGCGCTCAAGCGCCTTTGCCACGGTCATATTGCCCGCATAATAGCCGTACCACTCTTTAGGTCCTTTTTTGCCGTCTTTATAATATTTATCCATTGGCTTATCTTCGACCATTGTTGAATACGACACGTATCCGTTATCAATTGCCTGCATATAAACGCCAAGCGGTTTCATAGTAGAGCCAGGCTGACGCGGTGAGTCAGTGGCGCGGTTAAGTCCACGATTTACGGTTTTTTCGCCTACGCCGCCAACAATTCCTTTTATATTGCCGTTATAATCCATAATTGTCATTGCGGACTGTACGTGAACGCTTTTATCCTTAGACGATTTTTGTGAAAAATACGTCTTTTGGTTAAGATATACCGATTCTATAACATCCTGTATATCGGTATCAATTGTCGCATATATCTTATATCCGCCATTATAAAGCATTGTGGTAGCGGTCTCAACACTACAATTGTATTTGACACTTAAATCTTCAGAAATATCACTTATAAGCGCGTCAACAAAATAATTATTTATTGGTATTTCAAAATCCTGCTGCTGTGTTTCATCTACAACAACTTCCTGCTTTAATGCTAATTCGTACTCCTGATTAGTTATTTTACCGAGCTCATACATTTTATATAGAACGTCGTCGCGACGCTTTTTATTGCCCTCGGGTTTTGAAATGGGATTATATGCGCTTGGATTTTTGGTAATTGCCGCAAGTGATGCGCATTCGGACAGTGTTAGCTCATCAACGTTTTTGTTAAAATAATAGTTTGCCGCAACCTGCACGCCACAAATACCGTTTCCGAGAGAAATGGTATTTAAATATGCTTCTAAAATTGTGATTTTATCAAGCATTTTTTCTATGAGTAAGGCGCGACCGATTTCACGCACCTTTCGCATTGCGCTTTTATCGTTGTCAGAAGTAATGTTTTTTATTAACTGCTGTGTTACGGTTGAGCCACCCTGATTTGAGGAATAAATATCAACAAAAGGCAAATAGTTTACAAAAGCGCCTGCGGTGCGCTTCCAGTCTACACCTGAATGCTGATAAAAACGCTGGTCTTCTATTGAGATAAAAGCGTCGATAAGTCGCTGCGGCATTTTTTCGATATCAACCCAGATGCGATTTTCTGTACCGTGAATACGCTGGTATTCCTCCCACTCACCCTTGTCGTTATGAACATAAATTACCGACGTCATATTCATCTCGTAATTTTTAATGTTATCAACAATTTCTTTGCAACCTAAAAAATCAAAATCGCTTTTTTTACCAAACGCCACGGCGCACACCATACCAAAAGAAGAAAGAACGATAACGGCAGACATAAGAATACATATATATTTGAAAGCCTTTTCCATATTATTCCTCCTTTTTGGCGTTTGAATAAGTATAACACTTTTTAAAAAAATTATCAATATCGAATAAATTTTTTATGATTATTCATAGTTTGGCAAAAATTTACACATATAATATAGATAATTAATTAAAACCGAAAGGAAAATTATTGTGCTTAAGCTTGTGAACATAACAAAAAATTACAATATGGGCGACAATACCGTTGAAGCGCTTAAAGGCATTGATGTTGAATTTCGCAGTCACGAATTCGTATCAATACTTGGTCAGTCGGGCTGCGGTAAAACGACCCTGCTTAATATTATAGGCGGACTTGACCGATATACCAGCGGCGACCTTATAATTTCAGGTCGCTCAACAAAGGAATACAATGACGCTGATTGGGATACGTACCGTAACCACACGATAGGATTTGTCTTCCAAAGTTATAACCTTATACCTCACCAGACAGTTTTGCAAAACGTTGAGCTTGCGCTCACCCTTTCGGGCGTATCAAAGTCAGAACGCAAAACACGAGCCCAAAAAGCGCTCGAGGACGTAGGACTCGGCGACCAACTTTCTAAAAAGCCCAGTGAAATGTCGGGCGGTCAGATGCAGCGCGTTGCCATAGCACGTGCGCTTGTAAATAATCCGGATATTATCTTGGCGGACGAGCCGACGGGCGCTCTTGATACCGAAACCAGCGTTCAGGTTATGGAAATTCTTAAAGAAATATCAAAAGACCGCCTTATAATTATGGTGACTCATAACCCCGAGCTTGCTAATAAATATTCTTCGCGAATTATCAATATGCTTGACGGTGTTGTTACCCATGACTCGATGCCTCTGAGCGACGAAGAAATACAACATGAAAACGAAATTAATACCAAAAAACACGAAGGCCACAAGAAAACTAAAAAACCGACTATGTCGTTTGGTACGTCGTTTATGCTGTCGCTCAAAAATCTTATTACCAAAAAAGGACGCACAATTCTGACATCTTTTGCAGGATCAATAGGTATTATAGGTATTGCGCTTATTCTTGCGATATCTCAGGGTATGACGGCGTATATCGACGCTGTTCAGGAAAGCACGCTTTCTGTATACCCACTGACTCTTGAAGCATCTACCGTTGATATGTCAACGCTTATGGAAGCGTTCATGAATATAACAGCTGATGAAAACACACACGAAAATGATGCTGTTTATGAAAAAACTGCGCTTTATGATATGATTAACGCATTGAACAGCATTGAAGAAAGCAAGAACGACCTTAAAGCATTTAAAAAATATCTCGAAAAAGAAATTACCGACGAAACCACCGAGTTATCTGCCGCAGTAAACGGCGTACAGTATTCTTATGATATTGATATGCAAATTTATACCGAAAATGTTGACGGTGAGATTTTGTATTCGGATTTAGAAAAAATAATAACCGACCTTATGCTTAAATACGTAGGTGTAGATATGTCGGCAATGTCAGCGCTTACAGGCTCGTCAAGTACATCTATGATGTCCCCTATGTCTTCAATGGGGTCTACCCTATGGCAAGAATTGCTACCGGGAAACGACGGCGCACCTGTAAACGATTTGTTACTCGACCAATATGACGTTGTATACGGCTCATGGCCTAACAACTATGATGAAATCGTATTGGTATTAGATGAAAATAACGAGCTCGACGATATTGCGCTTTATGCTTTAGGCCTTATTTCCGCCGAAGATATCGACAAGCTTGCTGACGCCGCGCTTAATGGTACTAAGCTTGACGAAAAAGAAACTCACAAATGGACTTACGAAGAAATTTGCGACACAGAATATAAGGCAATTTTAAATGCAGATTGCTACCACTACGATGATGCAACAGGTATTTATGTTGATTTACGCAACACCGATGCAGGTCTTCGTTACCTTTACGATAACGCGATGACACTTAAAATAACGGGTATAATCAGGCCAAACGAAGATGTAACCACAACTATGCTTAGCGGCAGCATCGCTTACACCTCAGACCTTACCAAGCATTTAGTAGAACTTGCCGATGAAAGTGCCGTTATTGAAGCGCAGTTAAAGTCTCCCGATACCGATATTTTAACGGGTCTGCCTTTCGATACCACAACAGGCACATTAAGTAATGAAGAAAAAGAAGCTGCGCTTTCTGAATATATAAGCAGTCTTGATTTGGAAGGTAAAGCAAAGGCATATATAGCAATAAGCAGTATTCCCGACAATGACTTTTTACAGCAACAAATTGACGCTACCATGGGTTCTATGACCCGCGCCGATATGGAAGCGCAAATGGCGGCAGGTCTTGGCTCGCAGATGAGTGTATCAAGCGAAGAAATCAGCGAGTATCTTGCATCGATGTCTGACGAAGACTTTAATGAGTTGTTCATCAAAATGATTACCGAACAAATCAAAGCTCAGTATGCCGCGCAGGTTTCCTCAAAAATGTCAGCTATGAGTACCGAACAACTGGCGGGCGCGCTTGATATGATGCTTCCAACCTACTCTACAGAACAATGCGCCACCTATTATGATAAAATAATGGTGTTCTCAGAAAGCACTTACGAACAAAATCTGCTTGATATGGGATATATTGATTTAGAGTCACCCGCATCAATCAATATTTACGCATCTACCTTTGAAAACAAGGATGTAATTACCGACGCAATCAAATTGTATAATGAAGATGTCGAAGAACTAAAACAAATCAAATACACTGACTATCTCGGTATTATGATGTCATCTATTACAACAATTATCAACGCAATCACTTATGTGCTTATCGCATTTGTTGCTATTTCACTTATAGTATCATCAATTATGATTGGCGTAATTACACTGATTTCAGTTCAGGAGCGAACAAAAGAAATCGGTATACTGCGCGCAATAGGCGCATCAAAGAAAAATGTTTCGGGACTTTTCAATGCCGAAACCGTAATTATAGGTCTGTCATCAGGTGTGCTTGGTGTAGTAATCACCTATCTGCTGTGCATACCGATTAACGCAATATTGCATGCCATTACAGGAATAAACAATTTAAACGCTATTTTGCCGATTGAGGCAGCAGCTATACTTGTACTTATAAGTATATGTCTAACACTTATCTCTGGTGTTATCCCATCAAAGAGCGCTGCAAAAAAAGACCCTGTAACCGCACTCAGAACTGAATAAACAAAAAAGCTATCTGGCTTAAAATGTCAGATAGCTTTTTGTATAAAATAAAACCGATGAACTAAAATTCATCGGTTTTAAAAATATTAGTCGTTGCTGTAAGGAAGCAGAGCTACCTGACGAGCGCGCTTGATAGCAGTGGTCAGTTCACGCTGATGCTTTGCGCAGGTACCTGTTGTTCTGCGAGGCAAAATCTTTGCACGCTCAGAAACGTACTTGCGAAGACGTGCTACATCCTTATAATCAATAGCTTCCACACGGTCAGCGCAAAAATGACAAACCTTTTTGCGTGGCTTTCTGTGAAGCGGTCTATCTGTCTTTTCCATCGAAAAGTTCCTCCTTAAAATTTAATTAGAAGGGCAAATCGTCGTCCATACCGCCGATTTCTGCAAAGTCACTTGCATCAGCGTTGCTGAATGCAGCAGGCTCGTTAGCAGCGGGTGCTGCGCTGGCGCCGTCACGCTTTGACTCTACAAACTGCGCGTTATTTACAACAACCTCAAATGCTGTACGGTTGTTGCCATTTTTATCCTGATATTTACGGGTCTGGATAGAACCTTCAATACCGATTAAATTGCCCTTTTTGAAATATTTGGTGATAAATTCAGCGCGCTGACGCCAAGCAACAATGTTGATAAAGTCAGTCTGCTGTTCCTCACCTGCGCGATAGTTACGGTTTACCGCAATGGAAAACGTTGTAACGGGTATACCGCTTTGTGTTGTTTTGAGTTCGGGGTCTGCTGTAAGACGTCCCGTTAACACTACAAGATTAAACATTTAATTGTCCTCCATTACTTTCTTATTACCATAATGCGAAGAACGCCTTCGGTAATACCTGCAATACGCTCAAGCTCTGCAGGAACGTTAGGTTCACAGGTCACTGTTGTGAAAACGTAGTAACCCTCGGTCTCATCGTTGATTGGGTATGCAAGTCTGCGCTTACCCCATTCGTCAACGTTTTCGACCGTACCATTTTTTGCTATAAGGTCATTGAACTTTTCTTTAAGAGCGTTTACAGCCTCGTCGCCGTTTGCTACAGAAAGAACAAGAGCTACCTCATACTTGTTGGTCATTTTGTTGCACCTCCTTCTGGTCTGATGGCTCCGCGCATTTTGCACGGGGCAAGGAGCTAAATTTGAGTAAATTCTCAATTAGCGACTAACATTATAACATATTTTTCTAATTTGTCAACTTTTTTTGCGTTTTTAGATTGATTTTTCTTATTCTATATAATATAATATAGCCGAAAAAGCAAAAAGGAGACTTTAAGTATGCTATTGGCTATTGATATCGGCAATACAAATATCACACTTGGCGCGTATGATAATGACGTTTTGCGCTTTACGGCGCGCCTTGCCACAGTGCACGGTACCACAGCCGACCAATACGCTGTTGAGATTAAGAATATTTTGGAGCTTCACGGACTAAACCACGCGCGAATTGAAGACTGCATCATATCGTCAGTAGTGCCTTCTGTTGGCAACGCTGTATGTAATGCAGTATCCCTACTTTGTAATATTGTACCGTTAGAGCTTGGTCCCGGTGTTAAAACAGGACTTAATATCAAGATAGATAATCCCGCGCAGCTTGGCGCAGATCTGGTTGCAGGAGCTGTTGGCGCTATCAGCGAATATACTCTCCCCTGCGTTGTTATTGATATGGGAACTGCCTCTACAATCAGTGTCATCGATAGAAACGGCGCATATTTAGGCGGTGTTATTTCGGCGGGTGTTCGCCTTACACTAAAAGCTCTTACCGAAAACACAGCCCAACTGCCGTCTATTGATATAAATGCGCCTAAATCGGTTATCGGCTCCAATACCGTGGATTGTATGAAATCGGGTCTCATATACGGAACTGCCGCAATGCTTGATGGTCTCCTAGACCGTATTTCTGACGAGCTTGGCGAAATACCTACGATTGTTGCAACGGGCGGTCTTTCAAAAGACATTATTGTTCATTGCAAAAACGACATAATCTATAACGCAAATCTGTTACTTGACGGCTTGCGTGAAATATACGAAAAGAATAGATAAAAAGTGGTGATTTTATGTTAAAACAAGAACTTAAGAATCGCAATTTACCACCACTGAAATCACGTGATGAAATGATCGAAATAATGCAGCGTGAAGTATATGGATATCTACCTGAAAATAACTTTGAATGGTCGGTATCTAATGAGAAAATTCTTGACCGTCGTTTTGATAGGGGCAATGTATTTTTATCGAGTGTAGATTTCACACTGTCAAATAAAAACGGTAGCCATACCTTCCCTATTTACAGACTACTTCATCAAGATGGTAAAAAACATCCTGTTATAATCTGTATAAATATTGATGAGCATGTTCCCGATAAATATTTTCCAATTGAAGAATTAAGCGAAAGTGAATATGACATCATTACATACTGCTACAATCATATTACGAGTGATGATGATGATTTTACTACAGGTATAGCACCACTTGTGTTTCCAAACGGCAGAAATTCAAATACCGACTGTGGAAAAATTGGTCTTTGGGGCTTTGCAAATATGCGAGTGCTTGATTATGTTCTTACATTGGGCGGCACTGACGAAAAAAATGTTGCTATACTCGGTCACTCACGTCTTGGTAAAACCGCGCTGTTTACCGGCATGATGGACGAACGCTTTACCTTTGTATTTTCTAATAATGCAGGTTGCGCGGGTGATGCTATTGCGCGTGGCGGCTCGGGACTTCCCGATATTGACGGAAATTTTGCCGTGGAAAAAGAATTTCGCGGCGAAACAATTGATCGTATTACTACTGTTTTCCCCTACTGGTTCTGCGAAAACTACAAAAAATATGCTGTACAAGGTTTTGGTACTGATTTTGACCAGCACTTCGTTTTGGCAAGTATAGCGCCTCGCAACGTTTGCGTAAATGCCGCAGAGCTTGACTTTTGGGCAGACCAAAAATCGCAGCAGCTATGTTGCATGGCAGCGGCTGAGGCTTGGGAAAAGACGGGACTCATGGGTTTGAAAGAGTGTGACCACTATCTTACAGGCAGCGAAAAACTGCTTGATGGTAACGTTGGCTTCTTTATGGCACCGACAATGCATTTTTTATCACGACACGCTTGGAACAACTTTATGGAATTTATGCGTATTCACAGACATAACTGATTTTATCAGTAAATATAATATGTCAAAATTTTATGAACTGCACCATAACGGGCAGTATCGGAGGTAATTTTTATGACAAAAACTCAAAAAAACAGTAACATCTATAAAATGGTGCTTATTGCAATGTTTATTGCCATAATGTTGGTAATGAACTTCACCCCTATCGGTTACATAACGGTAACCGGTGCATTTTCAATCACCTTAATGACAATTCCTGTTGCATTAGGTGCAGCTTGTACAGGCATATCTGGCGGAACAATACTTGGTTTTGTTTTTGGTCTTACAAGCTTTTTACAAGCTTTTGGAATTGGTTTTATGATTGATCCTAGTGCTACACCGCTTTTTAACGAAAGTCCTTTTGGTTATACAATAACCTGCTTTGTTCCTCGTATATTAACAGGACTTGTTGCAGGACTGGTATTTTCATTGTTTGAAAGAAAAGGTAAAACCGGATTTTATGCATTTGCTGTTTCATCTGCATTAGTTCCTATTCTTAATACTGCAATGTTTATGTCCTCTTATGTTCTGTTTTATTCAAACACATCATTTGGTGGAGCCGTTATGACTGTGTTATTGACAATTCTTACACTTAATTTCTTAGTTGAATTACTTGTAACAACATTAGCAGGTACAGTAATAAGTAATGTTGTATACACTCAGGTTAAAAGACTTCACAAATAACATTTCAAGCACCGTTCATTTTTAATGTGCGGTGCTTTATTAGTGCAAAATGACTATTTTTTCGTTCTGAACACACAATTTTATTTTGAAAAAGTATTAAAATTACAATTTTTGTAAAAAAACTCTTTATTTTTTTAAAGTTTTTTGTTATAATCATTTAGATACCGTAGAAATGGGTATAATTTAGTTAAAATTGGATTTTAAATCCATAAAAATTTAGGAGGTTGATTCGCAATGAGTCACAAGTATGTTTACCTTTTTAGCGAAGGCGACGCATCAATGCGTGAGCTTTTGGGCGGTAAGGGTGCTAACCTTGCAGAAATGACCAAAATCGGTCTTCCCGTTCCACAGGGTTTCACTGTTACAACCGAAGCTTGCACACAGTACTACGAAGATGGCAGAAAGATTAACGATGATATTCAGGCACAGATTATGGAATACATCGACAAGATGGAAGGCATCACCGGTAAGAAATTCGGTGACAAAGAAAATCCATTGCTCGTTTCTGTTCGTTCAGGTGCTCGTGCTTCTATGCCCGGTATGATGGATACCATTCTTAACCTTGGTCTTAACGAAGACGTTGTTGAAACAATGGCTGCAAAGAGCGGTAACGCTCGTTGGGCTTATGACTGCTACAGAAGATTTATTCAAATGTATTCTGACGTAGTTATGGAAGTTGGTAAGAAATACTTTGAAGAGCTTATCGACAAAATGAAGGAAGAAAAGGGCGTAACTCAAGACGTTGAGCTTACTGCTGAAGATCTTAAAGAGCTTGCTACACAGTTCAAGGCTGAATACAAGTCAAAAATTGGTAAGGACTTCCCTACCGATCCTAAGGAACAGCTTATGGGCGCTGTTGAAGCAGTTTTCCGTTCATGGGACAACCCCCGTGCAAACGTTTACCGTCGTGACAACGATATTCCTTATTCTTGGGGTACCGCTGTTAACGTACAAATGATGGCATTTGGTAATATGGGTGACAACTGCGGTACAGGTGTTGCATTTACACGTGACCCCGCTACCGGTGAACCCGGACTTATGGGTGAATTCCTTACCAACGCACAGGGTGAAGACGTTGTTGCTGGTGTACGTACACCAATGCCAATTGCAGAAATGGCTGAAAAGTTCCCTGCTGCATTTGAAGAATTTAACAAGGTTTGCGCAATTCTTGAAGATCACTACCGCGATATGCAGGATATGGAATTTACTGTAGAAGACGGTAAGCTCTATATGCTCCAGACACGTAACGGTAAGCGTACAGCTAAGGCTGCTCTTAAGATTGCTTGTGACCTCGTTGACGAAGGTATGATCGACAAGAAACAGGCTGTTGCAATGATTGATCCTCGTAACCTTGATACCCTTCTCCACCCACAGTTTGACGCAAAAGCTCTTAAGGCTGCTACTCCTGCAGGTAAGGGTCTTGGCGCATCTCCTGGCGCTGCTTGCGGTAAGGTTGTATTTACTGCCGAAGATGCAGAGGCTTGGAACGCTCGTGGCGAAAAGGTTGTTCTTGTTCGTCTTGAAACCTCACCTGAAGATATTACAGGTATGAAGGCTTCACAGGGTATTCTTACAGTTCGTGGCGGTATGACAAGCCACGCTGCCGTTGTTGCACGTGGTATGGGTACTTGCTGTGTATCCGGTTGCGGCGACATCATTATGGACGAAGAAAACAAACAGTTCACTCTTGCAGGCAAAACCTACAACGAAGGCGACTTTATTTCTATTGACGGTTCTACAGGTAATATTTATGACGGTATCATCCCCACTGTTGACGCTGAAATCGCTGGTGAATTTGGCAGAATTATGGATTGGGCTGATGAATTCCGTACACTTAAGGTTCGTACAAACGCTGACACACCTGCTGACGCTAAAAAGGCTCGTGAGCTTGGCGCAGAAGGTATCGGTCTTTGCCGTACTGAGCATATGTTCTTTGAAGCTGACAGAATCGCTGCTTTCCGTGAAATGATTTGCGCTGACACTGTTGAAGAGCGCGAAGCTGCTCTTGACAAGATTCTCCCCTATCAGCAAGGTGACTTTGAGAAGCTTTATGAGGCTCTTGAAGGCTGCCCCGTAACTATCCGTTTCCTCGATCCACCTCTACACGAGTTCGTTCCTACCGAAGAAGCTGACATTGAGGCTCTTGCAAAAGCTCAGGGCAAGACTGTTGCTGACATTAAGAATATCATTACAGGTCTTCACGAATTCAACCCAATGATGGGTCACCGTGGTTGCCGTTTGGCAGTTACCTATCCTGAAATTGCTGCTATGCAGACAAAGGCTGTTATTCGTGCAGCTATCAACGTTAAGAAGGCTCATCCTGATTGGGACCTTGTTCCTGAAATTATGATTCCTCTTACCGGTGAAGTTAAGGAAATGAAGTTCGTTAAGAACATCGTTGTTGCTACTGCTGACGCTGAAATCGCAGCTGCTGGCGCTGACCTTAAGTACGAAGTTGGTACCATGATGGAAATTCCACGTGCTTGCCTTACTGCTGACGAAATTGCTAACGAAGCTGAATTCTTCTGCTTTGGTACAAATGACCTTACCCAGATGACATTCGGTTTCAGCCGTGATGACGCTGGTAAGTTCCTTACAGCATACTATGATAGCAAGATTTATGAAAATGATCCATTTGCTAAGCTTGACCAGAACGGTGTAGGCAAACTTATGGATATGGCTGTTACTCTTGGTAAAAAGGTTCGTCCTACAATGCACTGCGGTATCTGCGGTGAACACGGTGGCGACCCCGTATCTGTAGAGTTCTGCCATAAGATTGGTCTTGACTATGTATCATGCTCACCTTTCCGTGTGCCGATCGCAAGACTCGCTGCTGCACAGGCTGCTATCAAAGAATCTAAATAATTAGATTTATAAAGCAAAATTATCGCCCTGCTGAGAAATCGGCAGGGCGATTTTTATTAAACATATTGTGTTTATGGCTAATATATGATATAATGAACCAAATAGAATTTATGGTGGTGCAAAGGTTGAATTCACACAAAAGGAAAATGAT
>JAFSAR010000025.1 GCA_017442225.1 Clostridia bacterium | reverse complement strand
GGCAGACTATATGTGGAAACATGGTATTTTGACCGATACGATACGAAATCGGGTCATTACTATGATCGACACCGGTTTTGGTTTGGAACTTTGGGAAGAAGCAGGCATCAAAACATTAGAAAAACGCAAAAAAGCATTGGCGGAGTTTCGGGACAAACTCCTATCTCAACAGCCTACTAAAAAGAAGATTAGAATTGATTTGCATATGACTCCTATATTTGAAGTTGGTGATTTGATTGCAATTCAATTAAAAACATCTGATAAGCATTATTGGGATAAAAGTAAATTCACAGAAGAAACATTTAGATCGTGTGATGGTAAGTATGTTGTGCTAAGAAAAGTAAGTGATGATATTTCCTATACTTCTTGTGTTGAGCCTAATGTAAGAGATATTTGGATTCGTTTCCAACTGTATAAAAAAGTATTCGACTCTATTCCTACCACGGATCAATTAGAACAAATTCCTTGGGCAAACACCGAAAATACAAATGGTTCTTTTATTTGTGAGAGCAGTATGTTTTACTTTAAAAAGAGAAACTATTCCGTTATTGGAAAAAATGAAAAAGATTTGGAGTTTCCCTTTAATAATGTAATCAATGTTTATTCTTTTGGTATAAATAAGCCTTGGTACAATGTAGATACACAAATCCTAAATGCTATATATGGTTGATAAAAATGCTCGCCAATTGGCGAGCATTTCGCGTTAGAATAATGTCGTTATCCAATAAATAAACCCGTAAATCACACTCGCGACTGTACCGTACATAATTACAGGGCCTGCTATGGTGAATATTTTTGCGCCAACGCCCAGTATATACCCCTCTGCTGCTGTCAATATAGGACACACCCTTTTGCAAAAGTATTTACAATAAAACGGCGGTGTGGTATAATGCAACAAAGGAGTGATTCTATGAAAACATTAAAAGCCTTGAAAATCACATCTATATTGCAAATTATATATTGTGTATATTGTTTTGTTCCTATTATTTGCCTGCTCATTGGAGGAGGAAGTCCAGTTTCTCTCTTGACAGATATAAGTATTCTTCTTTTTTATTTTGTAGTAATCAATCCTATCGCAATAATCTGTTTTATAATTTGCTTATCATATTTTCTTTCAGAACGCAAAAATCCGGAACAAAGGCGACTGATAGGAAAAAAATGGATTTGGATTTTTATTTGGCCAATAATTACAACCATACTATATATAACATCTGGTGGGCTATTTGCACATTTAACTGGTGGTGTATAATACAAAAAGACTTGACCGTTTGGTCAAGTCTTTTTTGTTAGAACAATGTCGTTATCCAATAAATAACCCCATACACCACACTCGCGACTGTACCGTACATAATTACAGGGCCTGCTATGGTAAATATTTTTGCGCCAACGCCCAGTATATATCCCTCGTTTTTAAACTCGATTGCGGGGGAAACCACCGCATTTGCAAAGCCTGTTATAGGCACCAAAGTCCCAGCGCCTGCGCGGCGAGCTATCTTGTCAAAAAGACCAAATCCTGTAAGCAGTGCAGCTAAAAATATAATTGACACAGGCACCGCCATTTTTACCACCTTTTCGGGTAGGTCAAATGCGGTATAAAGCTCGTTTAACAACTGTCCTATAACACAAATGGCACCGCCCACTATATATGCCCAAACAAAATCTTTTATCTTGGGCGACGGTGGCGATGCCTTTTTTGTCATTTGGCTATATTTTTTCTTATCTGGCAACATATTTCCACTTCCCTTTCGGGAATATTGTTACCGTTAGGTTATTTGTTTATACGGATTATAGTTACTTAAAAATTCGTCCCACTGCTCTTCGGTGAGTGTTTCACCGTCCTTTTTGCCGTATTGCTTGTAAAGACCGTCAACAACCATATTATAAAGCTTGTTGGTTTTAACATTAGCTCGAATAAGCACTATCAAAATAGAAAGCGCCAAACACAAAAGTATTGCGGCAGGCACTGCATGTCGCCAATAAAAAGATAGATTGAGCATACCCGCAGAATTTCGGGTTATGTGAAAATACGCCATCACAATAGCGGGTTGTGCAACAACCGTTGCAGCAGCGCCTATAACTTTTTGCTTGCACAAATAAAGTACGGCACCCACAATCATAACACCTGTACCAATACAAATTGTGATAAACGAATTTGCTATATAATTAAAATCGGCTTTGCCTACGCTTAACATAAGACCTGTGCTAATTAAAAAAAGCGCTGTCATAAAAACGGTGTATATCCACACAATATATGATAAAACCGATAAAGTATTTACAAGCTTGCCTCCGTCAACCGCGTATGAAATACCATATTTGTACTTATATTTTTCGACGTATTCTAAAATATTAGCGTTCTTTTTCATATTATCACCTTGAAATTTATTATACAATAAATTACTTTACTTGACAAGTGTTTATAAAAAAATATATAATGGTCATGGTTTATTGAAAGAGGAGACTCTTTCAATAAACCAATTATATTGTCTTTGGCAAAACTACAAAGTAGTTTTGCACAATGACCATTGATAATGATATTAACCAAATTATTGTAAAATAATTTGGTGCCAAATCAAAGATTTGGCGTCAAAACAAATTTTTGTTTTGACAAATAATAACTATAATATGATTCGGTGATTTTATGGCTAAAATAAATATAGTAATGGTGGAACCCGAAATACCACAGAACACGGGAAACGTTGCGCGCACCTGCGCCGCCACGGGCGCTAGACTTCACCTGGTGAAACCGATGGGCTTTACCCCCGATGACAAAAAACTAAAGCACGCGGGACTTGATTATTGGAAATATCTCGATATTACCTATTATGAAAATCTTGCTGATTTTTTTGAGAAAAACGCAGGCGGTAATTTCTTTTATTTTACAACCAAAGGGCGACACACCCACTCTGAGCACAGTTATCCCGATAATTGTTACCTGCTTTTTGGCAAAGAAAGCAAGGGTCTACCCGAAGAGCTGTTGCTAAAACACCCCGACAATTGCGCCCGTATACCAATGCAGGGTGAAATTCGAAGCTTAAATTTATCCAACTCGGTAGCAATCGCAGTTTATGAGGTTTTGCGTCAGTGGGACTACCCCGCTCTCGAAAACTTCGGTCAATTGCACAATTACAAATGGGAAGATAATGTTTAATTTTTACACATTTTTATATTGAAAATTTTGAAATTTGTGGTAAAATATAATTGTATATTTTTTAACAATGTAAATAATACCGAAAGGATGTTACAAAAATGAACGCACTTAACAAAAAAACCGTTGATGACATCAATGTAAAAGGTCAGAAGGTTCTTGTTCGTTGCGATTTTAACGTTCCGCTCAAAAACGGCGTTATCACCGACGAAAACAGAATCAATGCCGCTCTCCCCACAATAAAGAAGCTTATCGCTGACGGCGGTCAGGTTATTCTTTGCTCACACCTTGGCAAGCCCAAGGGCGAGCCAAAGCCAGAGCTTTCTTTAGCGCCTGTTGCCGCTTGCCTTTCAGAGAAGCTCGGCAAAGAGGTTGTTTTCGCTGCTGACGACAATGTAGTTGGCGAAAATGCAAAGGCTGCAGTAGCCGCTATGAAGGACGGCGATGTGGTACTTCTCCAGAACACACGTTACCGCGCAGAAGAAACCAAGAACGGCGAAGCTTTCTCGGCTGAACTCGGTTCTTTGGCTGATATATTTGTTAACGATGCATTCGGTACTGCTCACCGCGCGCACTGCTCAACAGTTGGTGTTGTTTCACACGTAAAAGAGGCTGTTGCAGGCTACCTTATCGGTAAAGAGCTTAAGTACCTCGGCGATGCTGTTGAGACACCTGTACGTCCGTTCGTTACAATTTTGGGCGGCGCAAAGGTTGACAGCAAGCTCCCCGTTATCGAAAACTTGCTTACCAAGGCCGATACACTTATTATCGGCGGCGGTATGGCTTATACCTTCCTTGCGGCCAAGGGCTACAGCGTTGGTACCTCTCTTATTGACGAAACCAAGATTGACTACTGCCGCGATATGATGGCAAAGGCTGAGGAAAAGGGTGTTAAGATTCTTCTCCCCGTTGACTGCACAATTACAAAAAACTTCCCCGACCCGATTGATGCACCAATTGACGTTGAGGTTGTAGACGCTGACAAGATTCCTGCTGATATGATGAGCCTTGATATTGGCACCAAAACAGCTGAGCTTTATGCTAACGAAGTTAAAGGCGCAAAGACTGTTGTTTGGAACGGACCTATGGGCGTATTTGAAAACCCAATCCTTGCAAAGGGCACTATGGCTGTAGCAAAGGCTATGGCTGAAACCGATGCTGTAACCGTTATCGGTGGCGGCGACTCGGCTGCTGCTGTTAATATCCTCGGCTTCGGCGACAAGATGACTCACATCTCTACCGGCGGCGGCGCAAGCCTTGAATTCCTTGAAGGTAAGGAACTCCCAGGTATTGCAGCGCTTAACGATAAATAATTTTTAAAAATGAATTTGTAGGGGCGGATGCTTATCGGCATCGACCCCTACATTTGTGTAATAAAAAGGAGAATTATTATGAACAAAGCAAAAAGACAGGCTATTATTGCAGGTAACTGGAAAATGAACAAAACCCCTGCTGAAACCACAGCACTTATAAACGAGATGAAGCCTCTCGTAGCAGATGCTAACTGCGAGGTTGTACTTTGCGTACCTTTTATTGATATTGCAGCCGCCGTTGAAGCAGCAAAAGGCAGCAACATTAAAATCGGCGCTGAAAACGTACATTTCAAGGCTTCGGGCGCATATACAGGCGAAATCTCAGCCGAAATGCTTACAGCCGCAGGCGTAGAGTACGTTGTAATCGGTCACAGCGAGCGTAGACAATACTTTGGTGAAACCGACCAGACTGTAAACCTTCGTACACTTGCCGCTGTAAATGCAGGCCTTAAGGCTATTGTTTGCGTTGGTGAAACACTTGAACAGCGTGAGCTTGGCTATACCGAAACATTGCTTAAATATCAGACAAAGATGGCTCTTACAAACGTAAGCGCTGAACAGCTCAAAAATGTTGTTATCGCTTATGAGCCTGTTTGGGCTATCGGCACAGGTGTTACTGCTACTGCTGATCAAGCTGACGAGGGCAACGGCTATGTTCGTGCCGCTATTGCCGAGGTTTATGGTGCAGAGGTTGCAGAGACCGTTACAATTCAGTACGGCGGTTCTATGAACGCAGGCAATGCTGACGAATTGGTTGCTAAGGTAAACGTTGACGGTGGTCTTATCGGAGGCGCATCACTTAAAGCACAAGATTTCTCAGTTATTGTTAAAGCTGCAAGCAAATAATCAGGAGATTTTATAATGAAAAAACCCGTTGTTTTATGTATAATGGACGGTTTTGGTATTCGCAATGTTAATGAAGGCAACGCGATTTACACCGCCAAAACCCCTAATCTTGATAAATTTTTTAGCGAAAATCCTTTTACGACTATCGGTGCTTCAGGTCTTGACGTAGGTCTGCCTGACGGTCAGATGGGTAACAGTGAGGTTGGTCACACCAACATTGGCGCAGGCCGTGTTGTTTACCAAATGCTTGTTAAGATTACAAAAGATATTAACGAAGGCAAGTTCTTTGATATTGATGCGCTTAAAAACGCTATCGAAAACTGCAAGAAAAATGATAGTGCGCTCCACCTTATAGGTCTGCTTTCAGACGGTGGTGTTCACAGCCATATTGAGCATCTTTACGGTTTGCTTAAAATGGCAAAGAAAAACGATCTTAAAAAGGTTTATGTTCATTGCCTTATGGATGGACGCGACGTATCAACAACAAGTGGTATTGGCTTTATTAAGGATTTGCAAAACAAAATGTTAGAGCTTGGCGTTGGTAAAATTGCTACCGTTATGGGCCGTTACTACGCTATGGACCGTGACTTTGCTTGGGACCGTGTAGAAAAGGCTTATGCCGCTATGGTTTACGGCGAAGGTGTTCAAACAAATGATATACTTTCAACAATGACCGAGTCTTATTCAAACGATGTTACCGACGAATTTATTGTTCCTACCGTTGTTGATAACGAGGGTATGATTAAGGCAAATGACAGCGTTGTTTCATTTAACTTCCGCCCCGACCGTGCGCGTCAGTTTACAAGAGCTTTTGTAGACCCTGACTTTACAGGTTTTGAGCGCAAAAACGGTTTCTTCCCTCTTTCATACGTTTGTATGACTCAGTATGACGAAACTATGCCGAACGTTGCTGTTGCTTACCCACCCGAAGAACTTAAAATGACACTTGGCGAATATCTTGCAAGCAAGAATATGACTCAGCTTCGTATAGCTGAAACACAAAAATACGCTCACGTTACCTTCTTCTTTAACGGTGGCGAGGAAAAGACGTTTGAGGGAGAAGACAGAATTCTTATTCAGTCACCAGATGTTCCTACATTTGACTTACAACCAGAAATGAGCGCATACCCTGTTTGTGACGCTGTTTGCGAGCAGATCCGTTCAGGCAAATATGATGCGGTTATTCTTAACTTTGCTAACTGCGATATGGTAGGTCATACAGGCGTGTTTGATGCCGCGGTTGCCGCCGTAGAGGCAGTTGACGAATGTGTAGGTCGCGTTGTAGAAGCAACACGTGAAATGGGCGGCGCTGTAATTATTACAGCCGACCACGGTAACGCCGACTGTATGGTGGGTGAAGACGGTAATCCATTTACCCCACACACCACAAACCCCGTTCCTTTCTGCGTAGTAGGTTACGACTGTGAATTACGCGACGGCGGCAGACTTGCTGACATTGCACCGTCAATGCTCAAGATTTTAGGTCTCCCCCAACCTGCTGAAATGACCGGTGAATCGATAATAAAATAATCTAAATCAAAACTTTAACCCACGTTCTTTTTAAGAACGTGGGTTTTTCTTTACATTTATTTTTTAGTATGATATATTTAATAATAGGAAGTGATTTAATGAAAAAATTTTCAATTATATCAATTATTATAGGTGCATTACTTATAATCGGCGGTATTGTAACACCTTGGATATCTTTACTTTTAATGCCCCCTACCCCGTCGGTTGGTATAATTGGTGGTGCTGATGGACCAACAGCAATTTTTGTAACTTCAACTCTTTGGATTAATTCTATATATGGAAAAATTACAATTTTGGGTGTAATTGCATTAATCGTTGGTGTGGTATTGTTAATTATAAGTAAGTTTAAGAAAAAGTAAAAAATACATATAAAAAACACGGACTTGAGATTTTTCTCAAGTCCGTGTTTAATTGTGCATTATGAATTATGCATTGTGCATTTAATTATGCTTCTACAGTTTCTACTGCTTCCTCTACCATTACTTCAGTTTCGATTTGTTCTGCTTCTTCGGCAATGGGTTCGGGGTTAATGTCGGGGTGCTTCATACCTGTACCTGCAGGAATAAGCTGACCGATAATAACATTTTCCTTAAGACCGAAGAGCGGATCAACCTTACCCTTAATAGCGGCTTCGGTAAGAACACGTGTTGTCTCTTGGAAGGATGCGGCTGACATAAATGATTCAGTAGCCAAAGAT
Source organism: Clostridia bacterium (assembly GCA_017442225.1). Taxonomy (GTDB): domain Bacteria; phylum Bacillota; class Clostridia; order Oscillospirales; family Acutalibacteraceae; genus UBA737. The sequence continues at coordinate 21,797 of JAFSAR010000025.1, read as the reverse complement.
GCCTTTGTAATACCGAGTAATGTGTGTTCGTAATGTGCAAGGGTGAGTCCTTCTTCACCGGCATCAATGCGAGCCTGAACAGCCTTATTTGCATCGGAAATTTCTTTATATTCATAACTGCTACCTGCCAAAAGTTCGGTAGAGCCTGAATCAATAATGCGAAGCTTACGCATCATTTGACGAACGATTACCTCAATGTGCTTATCGTTGATGTCAACACCTTGTGTACGGTAAGCGTTCTGAATTTCAGCAATTATATATTCCTGAACAGCCTCAGGGCCCTGTGCCTCTAAGATATCCTGTGGATATTTAGCGCCAGGAACGAGAAGGTCACCAGCTTTTACGTAGTCACCATCTTGTACGAGTGTACGTGAGCCGTAAGGAATAACAACCTTTTCTTCGGCCATTGTTTCTTCATTATTGATTACAAGCACATTGCTGCGCTTTTCTTCAACCATACGAACACGACCGTCAATCTTAGCAATAAGACCGCAAGCCTTAGGTCTGCGTGCTTCAAACAACTCTTCAACACGGGGAAGACCCTGTGTAACGTCGGCAACGTCGCCGCCAGCAACACCACCGGTATGGAAGGTACGCATCGTAAGCTGTGTACCAGGCTCACCGATAGACTGAGCAGCCACAATACCAACTGCCTCGCCAACAGTCACGGGCTTGTTGGTTGCAAGGTTTGCGCCGTAGCACTTCTGACATACGCCGTGATGGCTGTGGCAAGTAAGGATAGAACGAATCTTAATGCGTTCAATACCTGCATCAACAATGCGTTTTGCATCCTCTTTGGTCATCATATGGTCATTAGTGCAAATAACCTCGCCTGTTTCGGGATGAACAGCATTTTCCAAGAGGAAACGACCAACAAGACGTTCCTCGAGGGACTCAAGCAAGTGATTGCCGTCTTTGATATCGAATACTTCAAGACCTTCATCGGTACCGCAGTCAATATCACGAACAATAACGTCCTGTGAAACGTCAACAAGACGACGTGTAAGGTAACCTGAGTCAGCGGTACGAAGCGCTGTATCGGCAAGACCTTTACGCGCACCACGTGATGAAATGAAGTATTCCAAAATGTTAAGACCTTCGCGGTAGTTAGCGCGAATAGGAACTTCAATGACCTTACCTGCTGTATTTGCGATAAGACCACGCATACCTGCAAGCTGACGAATCTGGCTCATAGAACCACGGGCGCCTGAGTCAGCCATCATATAGATGGGGTTAAACTCGTCGAGGTTGCCCTTAAGAGCGTCAGCAACATCTTCGGTAGCCTTGTTCCAGATTTCGATTACGTGGCGGCTACGCTCATCATCACTGATAAGACCGCGACGATAATTCTTGGTGATAGTATCAATCTGCTTTTCAGCATTGGCAAGAATTTCTTTCTTTTCCTGAGGGATAACCGCATCGATAACAGCAACGGTGATAGCACCCTTGGTAGAGAACTTAAAGCCTGTAGCCTTTACCTTGTCAAGCACGATTGATGACTCGCTTGTGCCATGAGTATCAATGCAACGCTCAATAATTTTGCCAAGCGCTTTTTTACCAACCTTGTTCTGAATAATGTCGTCGTTAGACTCAATAATCTTTTTATCGGGGTCCTTAACGTCAAAACACCATTCAAGTTTAAGCGCGTTATCGGGGTTAGAACGGTCAACAAAGCCTAAATCCTGAGGAATAGACTCGTTGAAAATAAGAAAACCAACAGTACACCAAACAAGCGCTGATTTGCCCTCGCTATCGGTCATACGAACGCGGATAGGCGCGTGCAGACCAACAACACCGTCGTTATAAGCCATCATAGCCTCATCTTTATCACGGAATACCTTATTGGTACCAACTTCGTCTGCCTTGACAAGTGTAAGGTAGTAGCAACCAAGCACCATATCCTGCGTAGGAACTGCCACTGGCTTACCGTCAGCAGGCTTTAACAGGTTGTTTGCCGCAAGCATAAGGAAACGGGCTTCTGCCTGAGCCTCTGCTGAAAGCGGTACGTGAATAGCCATCTGGTCGCCGTCAAAGTCGGCGTTGTACGCGGTACATACAAGCGGGTGGAGTTTAAGCGCCTTACCCTCTACAAGTACGGGCTCAAATGCCTGTATACCCAATCGGTGAAGTGTAGGTGCACGGTTAAGAAGAACGGGATGTTCTTTTATAACAAGTTCAAGCGCGTCCCAAACCTCAGCTGATGCGCGCTCAACCATCTTGCGCGCGGTCTTAATATTGGTAACCGACTTGGTTTCTACCAAGCGTTTCATAATAAAGGGTTTAAAGAGCTCGAGAGCCATTTCCTTTGGCACACCGCACTGATACATCTGGAGTTCAGGTCCTACAACGATAACAGAACGTCCCGAGTAGTCAACACGCTTACCGAGAAGATTCTGACGGAAACGTCCCTGCTTACCCTTAAGCATATCTGAAAGTGATTTAAGAGCGCGGTTATTAGGTCCTGTAACGGGCTTGCCTCGGCGACCGTTGTCGATAAGAGCGTCAACAGCCTCTTGCAGCATTCTCTTTTCATTGCGGACAATGATTTCGGGAGCGCCAAGCTCTAAAAGTCTTTTCAGACGGTTGTTACGGTTAATAACACGACGGTAAAGGTCGTTAAGGTCACTTGTTGCAAAGCGGCCACCGTCCAACTGCACCATAGGACGCAAATCGGGCGGAATAACTGGAATAACGTCAAGAATCATCCACTCGGGACGGTTGCCTGACTGACGGAATGCCTCGAGCACCTCAAGACGCTTGAGAATACGAGCGCGCTTCTGACCGCTTGCATCTTCAAGCTCAGCGCGAAGCTCTGCGCAGGTCTTGTCAAGGTCGATTTCTGCGAGCAACTCTTTAATAGTTTCAGCGCCCATACCCGCCTTAAATGCATCTTCATACTTTTCACGCATTTCGTGATACTGCTTTTCGTTAAGAATCTGCTTCTTTTCAAGAGGTGTATCACCTGGGTCGGTTACTATATACTGTGAGAAATAAAGCACGTGCTCAAGCGCTTTTGGTGATATGTCAAGAGCAAGTCCCATACGTGACGGAATTGTCTTAAAATACCAAATGTGTGATACAGGGGCTGCAAGCTCAATGGTACCCATTCTCTCGCGGCGAACCTTAGCGCGAGTTACCTCAACACCGCAACGTTCGCATATTTTGCCCTTGTAACGAATTCTCTTATACTTACCGCAGTGACATTCCCAATCCTTTGTAGGTCCAAAAATGCGTTCGCAGAAAAGACCGCCTGTTTCGGGCTTAAGTGTACGGTAGTTAATGGTCTCGGGCTTGGTAACCTCGCCGTAAGACCAGCTTCTGATTTGTTCGGGAGAAGCGAGACCGATTTTTATAGATTCAAATGATAAATTCTTTTCTTCTGACATAATCTCTCACCCTCCATCAATTTTCTTCTGAATAGTCGTCGTCTGCATATTCATCTGCTTCAACGATATCCTCGCCGTTTTCATCCTGCAAGCCAAAGCCGTCAAAATTACCGTCTTCAACCACAGTGCCGTCAAATGCCTCGTCGTCAGCGATTATCGGCTTAGAAAGGCCGATATCATCGTCATCGTCAAACGTCTGCTTTAGGTCAACCTCAAAGCCTTCGCCGTCAAGCACGCGTATGTCAAGACCTAAAGACTGAAGTTCTTTAATTAGAACCTTAAATGACTCAGGTACGCCAGCTTTTGGAACATTCTGACCCTTAACGATTGCTTCATAAGTCTTAACACGACCAACAACGTCGTCAGACTTAACTGTAAGAATTTCCTGCAGTGTGTAAGCTGCGCCGTAAGCCTCAAGCGCCCAAACTTCCATTTCACCGAAACGCTGACCGCCGAACTGTGCTTTACCACCGAGCGGCTGCTGAGTTACGAGTGAGTACGGACCTGTAGAACGGGCGTGAATCTTATCGTCAACCAAGTGATGCAATTTAAGATAATACATATAACCTACGGTTACCTTGTTGTCAAACGGCTCACCCGTACGTCCGTCGTAAAGCTGTACCTTGCCATCTTCGGACATACCTGCCATCTTAAAGCATTCACGGATATCAGACTCGTGAGCGCCGTCAAATACAGGTGTTGCAATGTTCCAACCGAGAGCCTTTGCAGCGTAACCCAAATGAACTTCGAGAACCTGACCGATGTTCATACGGGAAGGAACGCCCAACGGATTGAGTACGATATCAAGCGGAGTACCATCAGGTAAGAACGGCATATCCTCGCTTGGTAATATACGGGAAACAACACCCTTGTTACCGTGACGACCCGCCATTTTATCGCCGACAGAAATCTTACGCTTCTGAGCGATATAGCAGCGAACAACCACGTTAACACCGGGGCTGAGTTCAGATGAATTTTCACGTGTAAATACCTTAACGTCAACAATTGTACCGTATTCACCGTGAGGAACACGCAATGAAGTATCACGAACCTCGCGAGCCTTTTCACCAAAGATTGCGCGAAGCAGTCTTTCCTCGGCGGTAAGCTCGGTTTCACCCTTAGGTGTTACCTTACCTACAAGGATATCGCCTGCTTTAACCTCGGCGCCTATGCGGATAATACCGCGCTCGTCAAGGTCTTTGAGCGCATCGTCGCCAACATTGGGGATATCGCGGGTAATCTCTTCGGGTCCAAGCTTGGTATCACGGCACTCAATTTCATATTCTTCGATATGAATTGAGGTATAAACATCATCGCGAACAAGACGCTCGTTAAGGAGAACCGCGTCCTCGTAGTTGTAACCTTCCCAGGTCATAAAGCCGATAAGAGCGTTACGACCGAGTGAGATTTCACCGTTGCTGGTAGCAGGACCGTCTGCGATAACCTCTTTTTCTTCTACCTTGTCACCAACAGATACAATAGGCTTTTGATTGATGCAGGTACCGTGGTTAGAACGCAGAAACTTAATGAGATTATATTCATCAATTTCGCCATTCTTTGCGCGGATTTTGATAATATCAGCACTAACATAGGTAACAACACCTGCGCGCTTAGCCAAAACAACTACGCCCGAGTCAAGTGCTGCCTTATATTCCATACCTGTAGCAACAATCGGGTTTTCGGGCTTCAGAAGCGGCACTGCCTGCTTCTGCATGTTAGAGCCCATCAGCGCACGGTTGGTATCGTCGTTTTCAAGGAAGGGTATCATAGCGGTGGCTACAGATACAACCATCTTAGGCGATACGTCCATAAAGTCAGCGCGGGATGCTTCAACCTCGCTGTAGTTATCGCGGATACGAGCGTTAACCTTTTTGTGAACAAAGTATCCGTTTTCGTCCAAAGGCTCGTTAGCCTGTGCTACTATAAATTCGTCTTCTTCATCAGCAGTCATATAAATAACTTCATCAAGAACACGACCTGTTTCTTTATCAACACGGCGGAAAGGAGCCTCAATAAAGCCGTACTTGTTAATCTTTGCATAGGTTGCAAGATAAGAAATAAGACCGATATTAGGACCTTCAGGTGTTTCAATCGGGCACATACGTCCGTAGTGCGAGTAGTGAACGTCACGCACTTCAAAAGATGCGCGATCCCTCGAAAGACCGCCAGGGCCCAAGGCTGACAAACGACGCTTGTGAGTAAGCTCTGACAGCGGGTTTGTCTGATCCATAAACTGTGACAACGGTGAAGAGCCAAAGAACTCTTTAATAGCCGCTACAACAGGGCGAATATTTATGAGTGACTGAGGAGTGATATTTTCGGGGTCTTGTGACTGCAGGGTCATCTTTTCACGAACAACACGCTCCATACGTGAGAAACCGATGCGGAACTGATTCTGCAAAAGCTCGCCAACACTACGGATACGACGGTTACCAAGGTGGTCGATATCGTCAATGTTACCAACCTCACGAGGAAGACCTAAGAAATAGTTTACGCTTGCGAAAATATCGTCAAGTGTGATGTGATTAGGAATAAGAGCGGCAGCGTTATCAATAAGAGCCTGTTTTAACTCTTCCTTGTCGCTGAACTCCTCCATAAGACCGCGAAGTACTTCAAGGCTTACCTTTTCGTTAACGCCCGCTTTGTCAAGCTCTGCAATTTCTTGGGCGGTAAACTCTACAAAATCGCAAAGGTTTACCATACCGTTTGAAAGAACCTTAACCTCGCTTACGTTACCTTCAAAGTCTTGAACGTTAATGTAAGCTTCCATAACGCCCTTGCGCTCTGCAAGGTCTGCCATTTCACGTGTAATTACGGTATCTGCGTCAACAAGTATCTCGCCTGTTGTAGGATCAACTATCGGGCGAGCAGCTACCTTTCCGCGAATACGCGCGCCAATGGCAAGCTTTTTATTGTACTTATAGCGGCCAACGCGGGAAAGATCGTAACGGCGGGGGTCAAAGAACAACTGCTCTAAATAGCTTCTTGCACCCTCAATTGTTACGGGCTCGCTCGGTCTTAGTTTTTTATAAACCTCTACCAAAGCGTCCTCTGTCGTTTGGGTTTCGTCTACTTCAAGTGTTGCAGAAAGACGCTCGTCCTCACCAAGAAGCTGACGCATCTGCTCGTTGGTAGCAACACCCAAAGCGCGTACAAACGTGGTAACGGGAAGCTTTCTGTTCTTGTCGATACGAACGTAAAGCACGTCGTTAACGCTGGTTTCATATTCAATCCAAGCGCCGCGGTTAGGTATAATTGTAGAAGAAAACAGCTTTTTACCTGTTTTCTCATCAACCTTTTTAGCAAAATACACACCGGGTGAACGAACAAGCTGAGATACGATAGCGCGCTCTGCACCGTTGATAACAAAGGTACCAGACTCTGTCATAAGCGGGAAATCGCCCATGAAAACTTCGCTCTCTTTAATCTCGCCTGTTTCATTGTTAAGCAGTCTTGCTGTTACTCTAAGCGGTGCAGCATACGTGGTATCACGCGCCTTGCACTCCGTAACACTGTACTTTGGCTGCTCATCAATGCGGTAGTCGATGAAACTTAAAACAAGGTTGCCGCTATAGTCGGTTATAGCAGACATATCCTTGAAAACTTCCATCAAACCCTCGGTGATAAACCAATTGTATGAATCCTTCTGAATTTCAATGAGGTTAGGCATATCAATAACTTCATTGATTTTAGAGAATGTCATACGAGTGTTTTTTCCCATCTGGACAGGTTTTACCATTTTATTTGGCTCCATAGGTTTTATATCACTCCTACTTAAAATTTCGGAATTTTTTGCCCTTAAAACTTCATCCAATCCGTAAAAAAGGCGCAAAATCCCCCATCATTAGTAATTACATATTATAAACCCGTAAAACCGCGATGTCAAGCGGTTTTTTCGATTTTTTGAAAAAAATTACTGCAAAGGTTAATTTTACCTTTGCAGTAGAGGCGATTTGCCCGTTGATCTCTATGATTTTTTATTGGGTCATTCGTGAATGACCCCTACACAAACAAATTTATATCAAATCCCTATAATATAAATTCCTTGTATATTCACCGGTTGGTTGTTTGTTTTGATTATACGAGTTTATTATTGTGATTATCTCGTCTTTAGTTTCATTTGTAAAATAAAGCAATAAATAATCGACAGCAGGTATTTCATCTAATCGATCGCCCATATAAAGCTGCGCTGAATTAAGCATTTCGCTATACCCTTCCCGACACATAACCGGAAACTCAATACCTTTGCGGTCAATAAGCGTTCCCTTTTTATCACAGTCAGCACAGGTCTTACCGTTTTTAATAGGACAATTTCTGGTTAACATCAAAGGTAATCTGCCGTAAGCGAAAATACCAACGGGTATCTCGGCAGCTATATCTTTAATTTCTTTAAGTGAAATTTCGGCAGACAGCATAATTTCATCTACACCGATTTCTTTATATGTTTTTATACTTGCACTGTTATTAGCGTTAAGACCAATAGAGCCTATCACCTTAAATCCCAATGATTTTGCAAGCGTTACGGCAGAAAGATTGCCACAATAAGCGGTAGTAATACCCTGCTCTTTTAAAGCTTTGAGTCTTTTTTCTATGATGCTATCACTACTAATATATCTGGGCAGTTCAGCGATAATTTCAACCCCATCAATATGTGGTATATTACATTCATAAGGCAGTATTATCGTCCTAATTTCATTAAGATTTTGCGGTATTTGTTCTATACTTGCAAATCGGGCGATAAAATGCTTTTTACCGTTTAAATTACCAATTCCCTCAAAATCGGGCAAAGTATATTCATTTACAACAATCTCTGATCGTTTACTGTCAAGCTGTTCTATAGCGTCACGTCGCAAAGCATTTAACTGCGATGCCGCTACAAAAAGCCCGTCATCAAGCTTTACATTTATATCATTACAATAATACGGCGTATTGCCAAGCTTGGTAAGGCTATCACTTACAGTCGCTTTTTCAAGCGCTCGTGTTTTTGCCGCTTGCGGTATATCTCCTATGGCGCTAACAGTGTTTTTACCGTCGGTTATCGTAAGTTTCATTGGCTTATCGCACAATATCTCTGCTTGCATTTTTACCGACACGCTTTGTCGCTCTGCGCGGTAAAGCTCATGTAAATAAGAGTATGTATCCCCTGCCGCTATAACGTCGTCTTTGGTACGTATGCCAAACATATCGCGACCTAAAGCGCCTTTATAATATCCGTCGGTAAAGCCTGAACGTGAAAATACATTTTGCAATGTTTCGAAAAGTTTAGGCTCTATGAATCCATTATCAACAGCCTGTCTACAAGCCGCTGTTGCAGCCGAGACATATTCAGGGCGTTTCATTCTGCCCTCAATTTTGAGCGATGCCACACCCATATCTTTTAGCTGATTTATATATTCGTAAAGGCATAAATCTTTAAGACTTAAATCATAACCCGTACCGTTTTGGGCCTTAAACGGCAAACGGCAAGGGCCTGCACATAGACCACGATTTCCACTGCGAGCACCAAGCACCGATGATAAAAGGCACTGCCCCGATACACTCATGCAAAGCGCACCGTGCACAAAAACCTCAACCTCAATACCTATTTTATTCGCTACCACACAAAACTGTTGCAATTCTTGCTTGCTCATTTCGCGCGATACAACAACACGTGTAAAGCCTAATTCTTTTAACAATTTAAGGCACGCAGGTGAATGAACGGTCATTTGAGTAGACGCGTGCAACTGCAAATCTGGTATATGTTTATGTAAAAGCGAAGCCAGACCTAAGTCGGAAATAATTATAGCATCTACCCCGCATTTATACGCCGTAAGTGCAGTATCAAATGCCGCTTGTAATTCCGACTGCTTTATCATTATATTGAGCGCAAGATATACCTTTACCCCACGTATATGACAATAGCGTACAGTTTCAATAATATCGTTATCGTCAAAGTTATCTGCATTACGTCGCGCCGAAAACTGCTTGGCGCCGATATATACCGCATCCGCGCCACTGCGCACAGCCGCCGACAAAGATTCGGGACTACCTACAGGCGATAAAATCTCGGGACAAAAAGCCATATCTTTCACCTCCTAAAAACAAAAAAACGGAGTAGGAATTACCCTACTCCGTTTATTATATATGAAACTTAGAAAAAATTAAAGTGTTTTTTAATTTGCCAAAATAAAATCTGCTACGGTTTTACCAAATCCGCCGTCGCCGTCTTGGGTTTCGGCTTCAACATAGGCGCAGTGATTACCGTGCATAAGCTTGTATGTAATCTTATCACCGTGACCAAAATGCTTAAGTGTGTTTATAAGCAGTTGTGTCTGCTCAAAGCGGTTAAACATATCATTATCAGACACGATAATCAGCATTGGTGGGTATTCTTTATCTACACCAACGTAATAAAGTGGTGCCGTTTCATCAACAATAACACGTTTGCCATCAAGACCGTTTTTTTGAAGTATATTAAAGTGCGCTGTGGGCTGACCTGCATCGTGCACAAAGCCTGCAATATCCATAACATTTATATTATGGCGAGCTAAATATTCCTTATTAAAGCAAAGCAGTTGTGACATATAACCGCCTGCCGAACTACCACCAACATATATATCGGTAGATTTACCGTAATTACCAATATTTTTAAAAACCCAAGCCACAGACTCGGCAACGTCTTCAATAAACTCGGGATATTTTGCCTGCGGATACATACGATAGTTTACACTTACTGCCGCAATACCACGGTTTGCCAAATACTCACAAAAAAATTTAACGTCGGACTTATCCCCTGACTGAATACCACCGCCGTGAAAATATACAAAGGTTTTAAACTCTTCCGAATCGGGTAAATAAATATCTAAACATTGTTTAGTATCTTCATTATAACAAACATCAAGAAATTTTTTCATTACAACTCCTCCTACCTTGTTCGCAATACAAATATATCATTTAAAACCGCAAAAGTAAAGAATAAAAAAGCCTCTACATTAAATTAAGTAGAGACTTTCGTATATATAATTGTGCATTGTGAATTATGCATTATGCACTTATACTATCTTTCGTTTGCCAAGAAAAACAGCGCCAACGTTCCAGGACCTGAGTGTGATCCAATTACGGGGCCTACATAAGTAATAATTTGCACTGTCGCGCCGCTGTTTTCTTTGATCATATCAGCAAGTAAGTTTGCATCATAAATGCAGTCACCGTGAGAAATAAATACCACGCCGTCCTTTTTATCAATCGCAGTTTCCGCATACAAATCAGCTATCGCTTTAAGCGCCGCTTTGCGACCTCGCACTTTTGATACGCTTATAAGTTTGCCGTTATTATCCATTTTCATAACAGGCTTAATGTTAAGCATACCGCCCAAGAGCGCTGTTGTAGCGCTAATTCTACCGCCTGCTTTCAAATATTTAAGGTCATCAACTGTAAACCAATGACAAACATTAAGTTTTGTGTTTTCGGCATAATCAGTAGCCTCGTCAATGCTCGCGCCCTCGTTTTTCTTGTCAACTAAAAGTTTTAGAAGCAAGCCATAGCCTGCTGACGCGCAAAGTGAATCAACAACTACCACCTTACTACCTTCATATTCAGACATAATCTCTTCTGCCGCTTCTCGCGCAAAGTTAACAGTTGCTGAAAGACCAGACGAAAAGCCAAGATATAAAATATCATATCCCTCTTTTACAATACTTTCAAAAGCATCGCAAAACTTACCCATATTTGCAGCCGAAGTTTTGGGCTGCGCACCATTTCTCATTTTATTGTAAAATTCTGCAGCGGGAATGTCGTGGTCCTGGTACTCATTTGGGTCGTCGTTAAAAGCAAGTGACAAGGTACAATATTTTACGCCCCACTCATTTAATATATCGCACGAAATATCGCATGCGGAATCAACAAAAATAACGTAATCTCTCATTATAAATTTCTCCCTACGTTAGATTGAATATTTGTTAGTAACACAACGTCCTAATTATAAAAAAACAACACAAAAATTACAATCTACTACGCAGTAGAGCGACTATACTAAAAAGTTTTTCAGCTCTACTACAGGTAGAAACCGCCTGTTTATGCGGCATTTAACGCCTTGAAATATATAAATTTTTGTGTGAATCAATTTTTTTTGCAAAAACTATTTATTTAATCGACAAAATATGCTATAATTGAGAAAATATATTTTTGAGGTGTTTATAATGAAAAAATTTTTAAACGAATTTAAAACCTTTGCGCTTCGCGGCAACGTAATGGACCTTGCAATCGGTATGATTATAGGCAGCGCTTTTACAGCAATTGTAACCGCGCTTAAGGATAACTTTATTCAACCTATACTCGACTTTATAACACGCACACATACCGTTGATTATTACACAAAAGAAGTATTGCTCGGCTATCTCTCGGCTTTCATTTCTGCTGTTATCAACTTCATTATAATTGCATTTGTATTGTTCCTCCTGATAAAAGGTATGAACACACTTATGTCAATCGGTAAAAAGAAAGAAGAGCCAAAGGAAGAGGCTCCCACTACAAAGGTTTGTCCTTTCTGCAAGAGTGAAATTGCAATAGAGGCTACCCGTTGCGCACACTGCACGTCTAAGCTTGACGAAGAATAATTTAATACATAAAACGCAAAAATGGGGCTGCTCACTAAACTTGTGAGACAGCCCCATTTTTTTAATTTAATAAATATATCGCAAAATTCAGATACCCTGCAAACGTAAGCCACAAAAGATATGGTATCTGCAAAAGTCCAGCCGGCTTTGAAATTTTATAAAAGCTTAGAATCATACCCAGCGTAAAAATCCACATCAATACAAGCACTATAAATGCCAACAGATATTGCTCGCCGACAAAAAATATTGGTGACCATATAAAGTTTAAAAACAGTTGAATGCCAAAGAATATATACGCACGCCTTTTATCACTATGGCTGGCATTACTGCTCCCAACAAGATACAGTGATATTCCCATCAACGTATAAAGAATTGTCCATGCCAGCGGAAAAAGCCATGTAGGCGGCGAGAGCGGCGGTTGATTTATCCGTGAATACAAATCCATATCGCCTCTTGTAATAAATGCAGATATGCCACCAACAACAAGTGGAATTGCGATACTTATTAAAAATCTTTTCAAATTAAACCTAAATACCATATAAACACCCCATAACATTATATGATTTTATGGAGTGTTTTATTATTTTTTATTGTGCTTCAGGCAGACCTTTGATGCAAGTAAGCACCGTTACAACACCCGACAGCGCGCATGCGCTCAGTACACCAAGCCAATCAACGTCGGTAATGCCTATGGTGTTGGTACCAATAAGCGCGATTGCTGTTTCTGCCATTGTTTTGACCGTGCGGACTGCTGCCGCCTTAAACCATTTCTTTGTTTTGTCCGAAATTTTCATAATCCTTTACCTTTCTTATTCGATATATATCTTTATTGCGTCGATTTCTTGACCTAAAATTCCTGCAAATCCGTTATTGCTATCTTTTTCGTTATATCCAGTTACAAACGGTAACCAACGGCCGCTGCGGCGCAGATGCACGGCATACTTGATTGTTCTGCCTGTATCAGTGCGCATCATAAGCGCATCAATCGGCTTGTTATACAGCCCTGCGTAATCTTCACGGTTCTTAACCTCGGGCAACCACCTGCCGCCCTTGATATGCACCTTGTAAAAGATATTTCCGCGTGAAAGAGCGGCAAACACAGCGCATACATCGTGACCGTAAATACCTGCGTAATCGGTAAGGTCGGTAACCACGGGCAACCACGCGTTACGGACGTCATCCCACACCTGATATATAACAGATATCTTTTTGTTTGTTGGCACCGATACGGGCTTATCTTCTTCGTTTAAATAATTGCTTACAAGGTTTACAAAGTTATTCCAACCGTAATCAGAAAGTATTCTGTGCGGACAGTTCTTGCCGCTGTAGTCCTGATGCTTTGTAACCTTATCCACACCCCAATTACGCTCTTTCAGAAGCTCTGCAATAAAGCGTGCGGCATTGTCTACCGACTTTTGCCAGCGCTCACCGCCCGATTTGGAATAACAAATCTCTACCGCGATACCCTCTCGGTTACCCTTGCCGTTACCGTCGCCCGCGTGCCAAGCGTTACGGTCAAGAGGAATGCCCTGAACAATCTGCTTGTCATCCACTGCAAAATGAAACGATGACTCTTTGTCATTGCGACGCATATACGCTATCTCATTTTCCGCCGACGCGTCGTTTGCTGTTTCGTGAACAACGATGCGTGTCGCCGTCATAACAAACGGGCACTTAATGCCGTATTTGCTTTTGTCAACTAAATTTTTAATGATATTCATAACAATTTACCTCACTTTTAAATTTTCAAATTAAAATTTGCCGCTTTTTTAAGTTGTAACTTCCCAAGTTTGAATCTCTTTATAAATTTTATCGATAAAAGAGTTGCCGCCAAGCGCCTTATAGGCTTCATACAGTTTTATAAAATTTTCATTTTCATATTGCCGTATGGTGCCGCTTTGGTGGTTATGATAGTATATGCGCAGAATTTCACTACGCAATTGACATTTTGTGCCGTTTGCCACCTTACGTACAGTAACAATCACAGGCACGACCGTGCCGACGAGCACGCCTATCTCACCGATAAGAGTAACTATTGTCGTTAAGTCCATATTTCATCCCCCTAAAACGCTATTTTAAACACGGTGGCAGCATATGGCGGTGTAAAATACACATTGCTACTGCCTGATACATCAAATTGTCTACTTGTTATTACACTTGGATTAACTATTGAAAACGTACCTGTCTGTCCTAAAAGTATACATCGTTTGGCATAACCTGTGCTTTCGTCACCTTCAGCAGGTAATATTAACAAGCACGTTGACGTAGCAGGCAAATTATTACCGTCACCGTCAAGTACAACCGCCCCCGTTGAACTGTTGTATAAAGTAATATCCGCATCACCGCTGTTGCTCGTGATTAAGTACATAGCGTTCCAATCGAATGTGTATTTAGTTGTTGTTCTATGCGAGGTTATCTTTTTTGAGTTTATAGCACCTGCATTATTACGAATAGCGGCTGCATTATTATTTATTAATTTTAATAACGCATCTTGATTACCGTTAATTAAATTTAATAATGCGATTTGACTAAACTGTGTAAATTCAAACGGCGTGGCTTTTCCAGAGTATGTTGTAGGCACAAACCAATCAATACCCCAAGCAAGATTTGAAGCATTAGTTACTGCATTATTCCCAATAACATCTGACTCGGTAATTGTAGCACCCGAATTTGCTAAAAAGTAATCCTTGTTGAACCAATAGTTATAATAGTTGTCTCGGCTGTAGGCTTGCATCTTGTCTAAATCCCAGTCAACATACACATTTTTTAAGCAGTTTGAAATTGAATTACAAGAAAGCACGCGATTTAAAACATATGTGTTGCCGTAAATGATGGGAGAATGAAGCGGTGTTCCTAATATAATAGAATTTTCAAGCACCGTTTCTACAAGATTATTAGTGCTGTCATTGAAAATCCAATCGGGATGCGCTGCTACAAATTCATCAGTTGCTTTAAGTCCGTTTACTGTTCTGCCTATAATCGGTAAGTCATATTCTTGTGTTGAAGAATAGCCCGTAGCAGTATTACCATATACAAGACAGTTTTGTATAATATAATTACCAACGATATTGCCGCCTAAAAGAACACCTGAATAAGTGAAGCCTGTTTCGTTTACTTGCTTATATACATAGTTGTTTGCCGCTATACAGTGATTGATAAAACTAACGTTATCGCCTTT
The DNA here is from genome assembly GCA_017442225.1 of Clostridia bacterium. Classification (GTDB taxonomy): domain Bacteria; phylum Bacillota; class Clostridia; order Oscillospirales; family Acutalibacteraceae; genus UBA737. Next base: position 6,639 of record JAFSAR010000025.1, on the reverse strand, counting down.
GCTTGTATCGCAGTCCTTACCGTAGGATGCAATTAAGCCGAATTGAAAATTCTCGGTGCCTTTGCCAAGGTTTACATATGAATTTTTAACCGCAACGTTTGAAATAACTGCGCTGTCGATAAGACCAAACAAACCGCCTGCATAATTTGTGCTAAGACCTGAATTAGCGACAGTGTAGTCAGAAGTATACATACCGTAAATTTCAACTCCGTTGCCATCAAAATGACCTGCAAAGCACATATTTGCTTCATTCCAAGTATTGCTAACCCATAGAAATAATGTAGATGCTTCTTTCTTGGTATCAATTATTTCCTTAAAATAATCCCTTACAGCCTCTGCGCTGTCAAGCGCGATAATGTCTTGATAGTAGGCTTGGCTCTGCAGAACAATTTTGTCAATGCCATCAGCAATTTTAAAGTGCTTACCGTATGTATCTTCATATTTTGCAGAAGCAACATACGCAAGCTCTTCGGTAGTGTTGATTATAATCGGGTCATCGACAGAAGCACCGTCAGTGTCTTCATAAAATTTATCTGCCTTTTTACCGTTCCAATAAATAACATTACAGTCTGTACCGTCATCTATCTTTTTCATCGGAAAAGGCAGTCCATCACAAATATCCATAAAACCTAAATTTACATTTATAGATGCGTTACCGTCGCGTAAAGGTATGGTATCTGCAACAGCCTCAACAACACCATCTGCAACGGCATTGCCCGTATCACCCTTATCGCCTTTAACGCGACCAAGATTTTGCGCCGAGGTTTCATTGGTCTTTCGCACGTAAAGATTTCCGTTTTCAATGTATACTGAGGCAATACCAACACCGTCAGAGCCGTCTTTACCGGTAGCTCCCGTAGCACCCATATCGCCCTTATCACCTTTATCACCTTTCACATTGCCAAGATTTTGCAAGGTGTTATCCGTATATGTGATAATCAGTTCATCATTAACAATTTCAGCACTTTGTACACCTACACCGTCAAAATCTCCATTTTTCAGTTTTTCTTCAATCTCTGCAGCAAATTCCTGTAACTCCTGATTCGAGTTTTCTGCCGCCTGCGCATTATTTTTTGCTATCTCGACAAGACTCGTTATGCTCTCATAATTTTCACCGTCCTGTGATATACCGTCGGGTCGGTTGTTGAGCCGCAGTCTTGCAGGAAAGCTGTAAAGCTCTATCTCTGTTTCGTTATCTTCCGACAAAGCGGTTATTACCAGATAAAGCGTAATTTTACCGCCGTAATGCGTGTGACGTTCTTCCAACTCAATGCTTACCGTCTCAGCGCTAAGCTCGGTAGCATCACTCGACCATATACCTCCCTGACCGTCATATAGGTCAAATCGGTACAATACCTTGCCGCTCTTCGCGGCTGCGGTTATCGCGGAATAAAGCGTATCGGAAATTGTAAACGCAATTTCCGCAACCCTGTGGTCCCCTTGTGATCCTACAAACTGTTCTGCTGCAGGTGTAACACCCGCAATATCAACCGTATATTCAATTGTATTTATCGCCATTTTAATTTTTCCTCCTTAAAAAGCACAGGCACCTGACCAAAAAGTCAGATGCCTACTAATTTTTTTAAATTATTAAGTTATTTAATACCTTATTCTACGATTGGGCTATCATCCCAATAATTTATACCCTTTTCAAGACTCTCACGTTCTTTTTCGGTAAATCTTTTTCTAAGTTTGATATTATTTTTTAAATCTCTTCTCAATTGAAAATAACATTCTTTAAACTGTGTTCTGTTCGAAGCCACATACAATTCTTAGGGCAACTGAGCATCAAAAATGCTATCAAACTCGGGTACAATTAGCTTTACAATTTTTCCGTCAACTTTATTTTTATATACGAATATATTATAACAATATCGTCAGATGCTCTTTATTGTAAAAATCCACCAATAAAACAATAGTTTCAAATTAAATAATTTGCACACCGGTATTAGCGTCATAAAAATGCTTTTCGCCATCTTCTTCGACGAGTTCTAACTCACAACCAAAAGGAAAATCAAAAATATCTGCTACTGCCGGCTCAATTTCTACAACTTGTGCCCATGATAAAATTTGTACACTTTCAACCGATTCTAAAAATTCATCGGTATCTATATCAGAAAAGAAACACCAACCATTATCAACTTCATCTTCCGGTTCGTGTCTGTAACACCATGTCAGTTTCCCTTTTCCGTCAATAATATTTTTAGATACTATTGATCCGCCTAAATTTAAATATTTGTCTTTTCGGTTCATAACGCAAACTCCTTTTTATTCATATTTATGACTCCTGTTGGTTGAAGGCAATTCAGGTCGATAATTTTTAGGGTCTCTATACCAGTTAACAAACTCTTCCTCGGTTATTTCGTCGTTTAAATATTTTTTGTGCATCTCTGAATATTTTTGACCAGGTATATGTCCCATATCCCACTGTCCGTTGCGCGCTTTAGAGGTATCCCACACTATTTCTTTACCGGTGGGGTCAATAACTTTTCCTCCGCCTAATTTCTTTGCAAAATTCCAAACTGCAATTAATTGATTTTTTCCGTACGATGGTCTACGATTCAAATACTTTTTCTTTTTTTTATTATACACATTATCCTCCAAACCGTCAATTATATTTTTATTGCTTTTTTCGACAAAATTCTCGTTTGCGTTTTTAGGTATTAAAAAAGCAGGCTCATTATCTGAGTCTGCAAGTGTTCTGTCGCTGTTTTCTACAGGCAAGCCGTCTATTGCCACAGGTATCAACTGACTTTTGTCAAAGACGATAAGTCCTATGCTTCCGGGATCGGCGCGCTCATTCATAAAGGCAAGACTGTCAATGCCTTTTTCTTTTAATATTCTAGTCAAGTAATTTGATGCGCCGCTGTGATATGCTGTTCTGTCTGCCCCAAGACGAACAAATACACTCTCGTACTGTTTGTTGGTGATGGTACCTTCCTCCAGCAAGTATTTTGCAAGCATCGCTGGCGTAAGATTTTCGGGATCAAACGTAAGAAAATACGGATTTTTTACTATCGGGTAATATTCTTCAAAGGAACCGCTGATATATCCTGCCGAATTTTCTCTCTCAAAAAGCGACGTATCATGCGCCGCGTTAAGAGTGCCTATCCGCAAACCAAACTGCGAATGTTTAAACCTATAATCACCATATCTGTTAAATCCAAATACCGACAGCGGTCTGCCGTCTTTATCTAAAAACTTACTTTCGCGTAAAAGCTGCCTTTTACGTTCGCTAATAATTCTGCCCGCAGTATCGGTGTCGGCAATTGAAATATCTGAAAAATCGCGATTTATAAGCGCGGTTACAATCGCGCGAGCATTAAGTATATTAACCTTATTTTTTTCAAGTATCCCGCTGTGACCTGCAGTGCGGTTATCGGAATAATCTATAGCAGGGTTATTGTTGCACATTAAAACCTTTGTTACCAATTTCATTTTTATCGTGTTGTCACGTTCTGTAGTCAGTATATTTCTGATTTCCTGAGTATCAATAGGAGTCTCTCCTTCTCTCTCAATAACAACACGATCTATTCGATAATTTTCATTATACTCTTCTATTTCGTCCACTTGGGTGACGTTGCTGTTTTCTTTCACTATACCGTTATCTGCCACGGGAAATACCTGCGATGCATCAAACGGCAGCACTGCGCATTCACCCGTTTGCTTTGCAAACACAATACAGTCAAAACCTTTTTCATCTAACTTATTTATAAGCACAAGCGCAGGATTTTTGCGTTCAGGTGAAATTATTCTGTAATATTCTTTTTCGGTTATTATTTTTTCTTCGAATATTTGCTTTGCAATTGCTTCAACATCAAGATTGTCAAGCTCTACTACAAGCGGCGCTACCGAGTTAATATAAAATTCCTGTATCACACCAAACAAGCTACGCGGCGATTTTTCTTTGCTTAATACTAAATCGTTTATTGCCGAATTAATAGTTCCAAAAAACGTCCGTGATTTTATAGCCTTTTCTAAATCAATTATCTTTTTACCGTAAGCAAAAAACGATAATAAAGTGCCATTCTTATCCTTAAAAAAAGTTTTGTCACATTCGCCTGTAATTTTTTTCCCAAGAGTTCTACCCACGGTGTCTTTTCCGCTTAAAGCAATTTCATTGTTACCCGCAAGATTTTCTTCCAATTCCCTTTTGGCGTTCACAACTCCCCTTGTTACCTTTTCCATAAAACCGCTGTTGCCCGCTTTTATTCGTTCGTCGGGCACAGGTCTGTATTTTCGTTTATTATACTTAGAATCCGCTGTATACAGTTTTATATTTTTGTCGTTATTTACCTTTTTAGCAGTATCTTCTGCAGCAGCCAAATCAAAATAATCTTCCATTATGCCGTTGTTCTGTTGCAATATTCCGTTTTCGGCAACCGTTATCATCTGGCTCTCATCAAAAACAATAACAGTCATAGAGCCCTTATCGGTTGAATCATTGAAATAAATAATACCGTCATAACCGGCGTTTTGTATGGCCTCTCTCGTTTTTCTGGTTGTCAGTCCGCTGTATGTTGGTTCTTTTGCCGCGCTTTTTTGGTTAATTAGATTTATAAATTCACTATGGAAAAGAATCTCTCTTTCAACCAAATCGTGTATTCCGCGTATGGAATCTTCATACGGTGTGTAATTAAGCACCAACGGATTTTTCATATTTACAAATATTTCTTGTATATAAACGTCTCGGTTTCGAGGACTGCCATCATTATATTGCTCATAAAGCTGTTCTGCCGCTTCTAACGTTCCGGCTACAAGTCCCAATTTTGAATGCTCGAACCCGCCTACGCCCCGCATCTTAAGCGTATAAAGTGAAGTCATTTGTCCCTTTTCATTTTTAAAAATCGTATTTTTAAATTTTTCTAATAAAGAATCACTTAATGCGCGTCCTATAGAGTCAATGCGCTGCAATATTTTTTGTGATAATTCATTTATTCTATCCTGATTAAAATATTCGGCTGCCTGCTTTGCATTATCAGCTACGTTAGATATCAAACTGTCGCTTCCCGCCCTGATATTTAAATTTTGTGCTATATCATTTTTATCTATCATCCTTGCCGCGCTTAAAAAACGTCTTAGCTTATTTGAGTTTTGATTTTTCTTTAATGCCACCTCAAACGAATTACCACCGTTTTCTTCTGTGCCGTCAGGCAAAGAAGGAACAACCTCGTTTTCTGCGGTTGTTCCTTCTTTATTATCAGATATTGAATTATCTTTGCTAGGAAGCAAATATTCTTTAGAGATAAATGGATTATCATTATCATCAAACAATATATCCATATCTCTTTCAACGCTTGAAGAATATAGATATGCTTCATCTATATTACTTAAATTTCTTCCTTTATTTGCATCTGTTTTTAGTATAGTATCCCTTAACGCGCGTCTTGTCTCAACAATTTTCGCCTCGTAATTATCTGCCGTATACTTGTGCGCCTCTTGGGCTGTCAGCTTTCTTCCTAATTTTTCTGAATAAGGTGTTTTACCTTCTTTTTCCTTATTTTCCCAATAAGTTAAGGATTTGCCAATATACTCGCCGTTAATATGCTGTATCGCCCTTTGCAATTCGCGCAATATATACGATTTTATATCATTATTTCTACTCGACTTAAAATCATCACTCAATCTTTTATTTATAAACAAAATCGGTTCTTTATCATTTTCATCATTTTTATCCATTATAAACCTAACTGTATCATCAGCTTTTTTAATAATAACGGTAATATTCTTAAGCTGCGGATATAGTTCAAATAACGAATTAAACAAAACAAAATCGCACAATCTACCCTCAAAACTGCCGTCAGGCTTCTGCAACTTATAATTAAAATAATGACTATCGGTTCTGGCATTACCGTCTGGATAAAACTTAAACTCTCTCGTGTTTAATTCATACTTCCACTTGCCGTATGCATCCCTGATAAGACCGCAATTTTTAAAAATATATAAGCGATTATATCCTTGTCGCTCTAATTCCTCTGCCGCATTTATCCGATCTTGGTCCGTACAAGCAACAAAGCAAAACGATATATCATTATCGTATTTATACAGTCCTTTGTTTTCAAGATCAGTAGCCTCAGAAACAATACGGTTAAAGCTATCCTCTAAAATAGATAATTCAAGCGTCAAAGAGTTCATTCCGCTCAGTTTCTTTTTAAGATAAGAAATTAAATCAAGCATAAACTGAACAACTTTATTTCTATGCTTTACCTCTACGTCACTTACAAGTGATGCCATACCGCTGCCGTTTTCGGTAAACAGCATTTCGCCCACAAAGTCTGCTATCATTTCGGCTTCTGCTTTTGGGTCACTCGCACTGTAAATATCACTATGGGTGTTCGCAACCATTTGCTTGTATTTGTATTCAGCGATTTTTATGTCGCTCTCACCCATTTTTTCACAGAGCCACTTTTTATATACGTTGCTGTTTTTTACCCCACGCACAAATTCCAAATATCCTCTCGCCTTCTCAGCAAAATGAGTAAGCTCGTGCTTAAATACAAAACCTATTGGATTTTTGGCATAAGTATTCAGATGTATTACTCCGTTTTCAATATATCCGTCAGGTGAAATAATTTCTCCCTTATAATACATCTCCCGCAAATCCTCAAACACCACAGTTCTACCAAGCTTATCGCAGAT
>JAFSAR010000024.1 GCA_017442225.1 Clostridia bacterium | reverse complement strand
GAAACGAAGGAACACAAACAGAGACTGATTGACATTTTTGTAAATGCCGTATATCTTTACGACGACAAATTGGTCATAACATTTAATTATAAGGAAGCAAGTAAAACCGTAACCTTAAAAGAGGTAAACGGTTCGATTATAGAATGCTCAGGTGCACCATATCGAGTGTTCATAACGGATTTGAGTTATGGACACTCGATTTTCTTTTCAGTTAGTAGGATTGCGACGGCGCAATCCGATGCTCGTAAACCCTATAGACACTGATACTGGCTGAAACGGAATTTGCTTTACAAATTCCCTGCTTATTACAGGAAGGGATAATTCTATTGCCATTTTTCTGTGTTTATGTTATTATAAAAGAAAAATGGAGGAATTTGCTATGAAAAAGCTATTCGTCGTATTATCCTTACTGTTATCTTGCAGTCTCTTGTTTTGTGGATGTTTCCCGGAAATAATGGTAATACCCGATAATGACTCCTTTGGCGAGTCCAAGATTTTTGAAAAGGAAGGCATCAAGCTTACCCTTACGGATAAGTTTATAGAGAAAGAGAGCGAATTGGGCTTTTATGCATACTATGTGTCAGATTTCTGCGGCGTAGTAGTTTTGAAAGAGGAGTTTTCGTTAGAAGAAGGATTGGCAGATCGTTCTCTGGAAGAGTACATAGGCAATGTCATTACGAATAACGGACATACAGATATTAAACCACAAAACAAAGATGACCTTTGGTTCTATGTGAGTGACTCCGGCGAAACAAGGAGTTATTCCTATTCTTTCAAAGGATCCAATGCTTTTTGGATTGTTCAGTATTTGTGTGTGTCTTCAGATGCTAACAAACTCGAGGACTTGTTTTTCTTGTGGGCAAATAGTGTAGATGTGGAATGATTGTGCCTAACAGAAGAACAAGTCCGTTGTGAACACTCGTACCAATTACCGAATTAAACCTCCGGGTTTGATTCGGTAATTTTTTTTGTTATTCCTTTTCAAACCCTATGAGTACGCCGCCTTTTTCGGCGTAAAAGCTACAAAGTCCGCCGCAACCGTATACCTCTATATCTATGTTACCGAATTCCTTTATCAGCGCTTGTTTTACGGTTTCGGCAAATTGCGGGTTTTGACAGTGCGCTATACGCACCTTGCCACCCCAAAAGCCTTCCTCACGCATACGGTTTATTATAGTAAGGCGCGATTTTACTTCGCCGCGGCATTTATCAAGTGGTTGCAAATCACCTTTGTTACTTGCTTTGCCCACAACACGAATGCCCAGCAGTCCTGCCGCTTTGGCGGTGAGATGACTTACCCTGCCGTTGTTGGCAAGATTTTTCATTGATTCCAGCATAAACATAAGTCCCGTTTTATTGGTGTATTCGGTGATTTCGTCACAGATTGCTTCATACTCTTTGTTTTGCAAAATAAGGTCAGAAAGCTTTTCTATAATAAGCTTCATTTCGGGTCCCGTAGAGAGTGAATTGATTACAAAAACCTTGCGGTCGGGATGCTGTTCTTCATAAATTTGCTTTGCGGTGCAAGCAGCGTTATAGCAGCCAGAAAGTGTCGCTGTAATGGTAATGCAGAAAATCCTATCGGCATCCCCAAAGCTCTCCAGCCACTCATCTGTATTAGGGCAAGAGGAAGATGATTTACCTTTATATTTTAAAAGGTCATCTACCATAGCGGCAACATCGAGATTTTTATCATCGCAGTATTCTTTTTCAGCCGTAACAATTTTAAGCGGCGCTACTGCAAAAGGTACTGTGTCAAAGATTAGAATATCCGATGAAGAGTCAGTAACAATTTTAAAATTCATAATAGGGTTTCCTTTCTGAAAAAACGATATGTTAATTATATGAGCCAATTGGTAAAAAAGGCAATCTAAAAAGAGTATTCACAATTCTACCAACAAAAAATCAAACTCTACCGAGAGGAGAATGCCTTGTGCATTAAATTAAATATTGCCTTTATCTTGCATTTAGGATATAATATTATGATGAATATATAATAAGGCGGTGAGAAGTGTTATGAATATAAACGTAGGCGACGTTATACAAATGAAAAAAAATCACCCTTGCGGTTGCAATATATTTACGGTGCGTAGGATAGGTATGGATTTTAAAATTTGTTGTAACGGCTGCGGTCACGAGGTAATGCTTCCGCGAAAAGCTGCCGAAAAAAGTATTAAAAAGATTATAACCAACGGAGAGAATAGTTAATGTTTGAAAAATTATCTGCGGTAGAAAGCCGCTATGAACAAATTGGCGTAGAGCTTACGCGTCCTGAGGTTGCAAGTGATAACGCGACCTTTACGCGACTTATGAAAGAACACAGCGAGCTGACGCCGATAGTCGAAAAATATCGCGAATATTGCGCGGCAATAACGGCAGAAGAAGAGGCGCTCGAAATGCTTGAGGCAGGCGGTCTTGATAAGGATTTTAAAGAGCTTGTCGAGGAAGAACTAAGTGAAGCCAAAGAAAAGATTGCAACCACGTCTGACGAGCTTAAAATTTTGCTGTTACCAAAAGACCCCAATGACGAAAAAAACGTAATTGTTGAAATTCGCGGTGGCGCGGGCGGTGAAGAAGCGGCGCTTTTTGCAGGCTCTCTTTTCAGAATGTACTCAATGTATGCCGAGTCAAAGCGTTGGCATATTGATATTACCAACGCCAACGAAACCGAGCTTGGCGGATACAAAGAAATCAGTTTTATGATCGAGGGCGCGGGCGCATATTCACGCTTTAAGTATGAAAGCGGTGTTCACCGTGTTCAGCGTGTGCCTGATACCGAAACGCAGGGTCGTATTCACACCTCTACTGTAACGGTGGCAGTACTTCCAGAGGCTGACGAGGTAGAGTTTGAGTTAAACCCCGCCGATCTTAAGATTGATACCTTTCGCTCGTCGGGTGCGGGCGGTCAGCATATAAACAAGACTTCGTCGGCTATCCGCGTAACGCATCTACCTACAGGTACAGTTGTAGAGTGTCAGGATGAACGCAGTCAGTTTAAAAATAAAGAAAAGGCACTGAAGGTACTGCGAGCACGTCTTTATGATGCTGAAAAAGAAAAGGCAGACGCGGCAATTGCATCTGACCGCAAGGCGCAGGTTGGCACGGGTGACCGCAGTGAGCGAATACGCACCTATAACTATCCTCAGGGTCGAGTTACCGACCACCGCATAGGGCTTACGTTATATAAAATTGACAGCATTTTAAACGGTGATATAGATGAGATTGTTGATGGTCTTACCACCTATTACCGAGCAGAAGCCTTAAAAGCACAGGAGAATTCTTAAATGAAAACCAAAAAGTTAGATGCTATAAACGATTACGGCAATTCTGTAAAACAGGCATCTGAAATATTAAAGAGCGGTGGCATTGTAGCCACGCCTACCGAAACGGTTTACGGGCTTGCGGCTTCCGCCTACAGCGATAGCGCAATCAAGGCGGTTTTTGATGCAAAAGGCAGACCGCAGGATAATCCGCTTATAGTTCATATATCAAGCCTTGATATGTTAAACGATGTCGCGCGTGATATACCTGACGCGGCATACAAATGCGCAGAAAAATTCTGGCCTGGTCCTTTTACCATGGTACTGCCAAAAGGCGACAGTATTGCCGACAGCGTATCAGCAGGACTTAACACCGTGGCGGTACGGTATCCAAGTGAAAAAACTATTTGTGATATTATCACAACCAGCGGCTTGCCGCTTGCGGCACCCAGTGCTAACACGTCGGGTAAACCGAGTCCTACAACCGCCGCGCACGTAATAGACGACCTTGACGGCAAGATTGATGCCGTAGTCATTGGCGGTGATTGCGCGGTAGGCGTAGAGTCAACCGTTGTGTCGCTCGTCGGAGATAAGCCCCGACTGCTACGTCCTGGCGCTGTAACCCCCGAACAACTGCGTACGGTTTTACCCGATTTAGTTATCGATGACGCGGTGTTAGAGAAATTAAAGGAGGGCGAAAAAGCAGCGTCACCCGGTATGAAATACAAGCACTATGCCCCAAAAACCGAGGCGTTTCTCGTAGAGGGTTGCGATAACTCTTTTGTTAAATTTGTAAACCAAAAGGATGATTGCGCTGCTGTTTGTTTTGAAGAGGAATATTATTATATAAACGTTCCTAAAATTTCTTACGGTAGTAAACGCAATGAGAGCACACTCGCGCAAAACGTGTTTTCGGTTTTACGTGATGTTGATGCTTTAGGCGTAAAAGAGGTTTATATTCACGCGCCAAGCAAAGATGGAGTGGGACTCGCGGTATATAACCGACTAATTCGTGCGTGTGGATTTAAAGTTATAAAGCTTTAAGGGAAGTGTTGATATGTCTTTTGTAATAGGTCTTACAGGTCCTACGGGAGCAGGGAAAAGCACTGTAACGGCTGTTGCTGAAAGCCTTGGCTTTAAGGTTGTTGACTGCGACCGTTTTGCCCGAATTGCAGTAGAAAAGGGTAGTGATGGGCTTGCGGACATTGTGCAGGTATTTGGCGGTGAAATGCTTAATCCCGATGGGACGTTAAATCGCGCCGCTTTAGCAAAAGCAGCGTTTGCAACGCCTGAAAATACCGAACTTTTAAACAAAACACTTTTACCACATATTGTAAAGCTGATAAATGCGGAAATAAATCAGCCGCGCGTACTGCTTGACGCGCCGACGCTTTTTGAAAGCGGCGCTGATAGCCTTTGCGACGAGATTGTTGTTGTGCTTTGTGACAAGAAAACGCGTAAAAAACGTATTATGGAGCGCGACGGTATTGATGAAGCGGCGGCAGACCTTCGTATAAAAGCGGGCAAACCCGATGAATTTTATGTGGAAAAATCACACAATATAGTGTATAATGATTGCGAACTTTCAGTTTTCAATTTAAAAATACAAAAACTTTTAAATAAATTGTTGGAGGAAAATGAAAATGTCTGATGCAGTTAAAGAATTAAGAGAAAAACTCTTTTATGAGAGAAAAAACGGTCTTTTAAAGGTTGATGATGACACACTCAGTAAGATGCAGGAGTATTGCGAGGGTTATAAAACTTACCTTGACAATGCAAAAACCGAGCGCGAGGCTGTGGCTGCTGCTACCCGCTTGGCAGAAGAAAAAGGCTTTGTGCCGTTCGTAATCGGTAAAAAATATAACGCGGGGGATAAGGTTTACTTTAACAACCGTGGCAAGACGGTTGCTTTTGCCGTAATCGGTAAGCAGGCTGCTGATAATGGTGTAAATATCACAGCGGCTCACGTTGACTCACCTCGACTTGACCTTAAACCCAATCCGCTTTATGAAGAACTTGAGCTTGCTCTTTTCAAAACCCATTATTACGGCGGTATAAAGAAATATCAGTGGACAGCTTTACCACTTGCTTTGCACGGCGTATTTGCTAAAAAGGACGGCAGTGTGGTTGAGGTTAATATCGGTGAAGACGACGCTGACCCCAAGTTTGTTATAAACGACTTGCTTCCGCACCTTGCGCGTGAACAGAGCAAGCGCACTCTCGCTGACGGTATCCGCGGCGAAGAGCTTAATGTGCTTATCGGCAGTATGCCCTTTAAGAGCGACGAGGGTAGTGAACTTGTAAAACTTAACATATTGAAGCTCTTAAATGAAAAATACGGTATTACCGAAGAAGATTTCTTATCTGCTGAGCTTGAGCTCGTACCTGCGGCGAAGGCTTGCGACATTGGTTTTGACCGCTCGCTTATTGGCGCTTACGGTCAGGATGACCGCGTTTGCGCATATCCCGCGCTTACGGCTATTCTTGATATTGACTCGCCCGAAAAGACCGCAGTTGCAATCCTTACCGATAAGGAAGAAATCGGCTCTATGGGTAACACAGGCTTGCAGTCTGACTTTTTAAATCATGTTATTCACGATATCTGCGTAATGCAGGGCTGTGACGAGACAGTGGCAAAGCGCAATTCAAAATGCCTTTCAGCCGACGTTAACGCAGGTACCGACCCCACATTTCAAGACGTTATGGAGCGCAGAAACGCAAGCTTCTTAAATTACGGCGTTGTAATTACCAAATACACAGGAGGCGGCGGCAAGTCAAGTACGTCTGACGCATCGGCTGAATACGTTGCCGAAATCCGCGCAATGTTAGACCGCGCAAATATTATCTGGCAGACGGGAGAGCTTGGAAAGATTGACGCAGGAGGCGGCGGTACCGTTGCTATGTACGTAGCAAACCTTGGTATCGATGTAATTGACCTTGGCGTTCCCGTGCTTTCTATGCACGCGCCGTATGAAACCACTGCTAAGCTTGACGTATATATGTGCTACCGCGCAATGTATGAGTTTATGAAGTAATGCGGAATTGAATAATGCAAAGCACTCGTTATAGGAATATAGCGAGTGCTTAATTTTTCAAAAATTTTTCCTTTTTCGTGTTGACAAAACATATATATAAATAGTAAAATTAAAATGAAGTAATTTCGCCCGAAAGGAGTGGGAATTCTGGTATTTTCGAGCCTTTTTTTCTTGTATTTGTTTTTGCCGCTTAATCTTGTATTTTATTATTTTGCAAAAACTACCAAAGCGCGCAATATTGTGATGCTTATATTCTCGCTCATTTTTTACGCGTGGGGAGAGCCATTATACGTTTTGCTGCTTATTTTTATGGCGTCGTGCGATTGGCTCATATCGCTTTATATCGGGCGGCAGACACCGCACGGTACCAAGGCAAAGCTTGGACTGTGGATTATGGGAATCGTAAATTTAGGACTTTTGGGAGTCTTTAAGTACGGCTCGTTTGTACTTGAAAATATAGGACTTATAATAGGAAAAGATTTAGGAGCTTTGGATATAATACTGCCTATCGGTATTTCGTTTTACACATTCCAGCTAATGTCTTATGTTGTGGATGTGTATCGCGGCGATGTGCCCGCGCAAAAGAATTTCGCAATGTTACTTTTGTACGTAAGTCTTTTCCATCAGTGTATTGCGGGTCCTATTGTGCGTTACAAGGACGTTTGCGCCGAGCTTGCTGAGCGTCGCGTTACTGCGCAGGATTTGGCTGACGGTATCTGGCGGTTTTGCTTTGGCCTTGCAAAAAAAGCAATTCTTGCAAACGCAATGGGCTCAGTTGCCGATACTATGTTATCGGGCGACATAAGCAAAAACACCGTTTTATCTTTGTGGATTGGTGTGCTTGCTTACAGCCTGCAGATATATCTTGACTTTTCGGCTTATTCCGATATGGCTATCGGTATGGGCAGAATGATAGGCATACACTACCGTGAAAACTTTGATTATCCTTACGTTTCGCGTTCAGTTACAGAGTTCTGGCGCAGGTGGCATATATCGCTTGGCAGCTTTTTCCGCGATTACGTTTACATACCGCTTGGCGGTAACCGAAAGGGAAAACTCCGCACGTATTTTAACCTGTTTGTCGTATGGTTTTTAACAGGACTGTGGCACGGAGCCTCGTGGAACTTTGTACTGTGGGGACTTTATTTCTTTGTGTTTATTTTTATCGAAAAACTGTTTTTGTCACGCGCGCTTTCAAAAGATCGCATAGTTTCGCATATATATCTTGTGGTTGTAGTTTACTTTGGCTGGATATTGTTCCGCTTTGACAATATGAATGATATATGGGCTGTGCTTCGCGGAATGTTTGGCGCAAACGGAAACGCGTTTACCAATTTTGAAACCACAACGCTTTTAAGTTCAAATATTTTTATACTTATTTTCTGCGTACTTGTTTCAACCCCGATTGTCAAAAAAATCGGCAGTCTTGTCCGTTATACGTATATGGACAAAAAGGCAGTGTCGGTTCTTTATACCATGGGCAGAATACTTATACCGATAGTGCTGTTGTTGCTTTCTACGGCAGCGCTTGTAGGCGACAGTTATAATCCGTTTTTATATTTCCAATTTTAATTTATTTTAGATTCAGATGAAAGGAGGAATACGCAATATGGCTCTTAAAGAGATTACAGTTATTGACCGGAGCGAAGAAGAGCGTAGTCTTGACGATAATATGAAATTGCTTAAAAGCTTGCGCTCGCAGCATATTGTTGATATAAATATGTCACGCGTTGTTTTGGTTGTTTGGATAGCTGCGGCTATCCTTGCCGTATTGCCCGTGTTCCGCCCAAGTTATTCTGAAGTTGAGAAAAGAGAGCTTACAAAATTCCCCGAATTTTCAATATACACGCTCCTATCGGGTGATTATTTTGATGATATAAGTCTTTGGTTTTCGGATACCTTTCCGTTTCGTGACGGTTTTGTGTCACTTAATACCAAACTTACAAACGCCTTTGGCATAAACACCGTTCAGGTTCACGGTGATATACAGCAGGGCGATGCAATACCCGATATAGTATCGTCTGAAGTGTCATCGTCATCCGAGCCGTCACAAACGGAATCTGTCATAGAAACAGACAAAAATACCGAATCGGAAGTATCATCTGAAGAAGTCGTTACAAGTACCATAGAATCTATCCCCGAGGAGACAGGACCCGCAGTAGAGCAGCTTGGCGCTATGCTTATTGTAGATAATGCGGCTTATGAATACTATAATTTTAATCAGGTAACAGCCGATAATTATGCCGCCACCGTAAACCGCGCGGCAGCAATACTTGAAGGTAAGTCAAAGGTCTATGATATGATTATACCCACAAGTATGGCGATAACCCTGCCCGAAAGCTACAGCGGCAGCACCAATTCCTCCGACCAGAAAAGAGCCATTGATTATATGTATTCCATTATGGCACCTAATGTAAATAGAGTTAATGTTTATGATACGCTTTTAAATCATAAAGATGAATATATTTATTTTAGAACCGACCACCACTGGACTGCAATGGGTGCTTATTACGCATACCGCGAGCTTATGGGGGCTAAGGGTGTTGTTCCTGCCGAGCTTACTGCCTTTAAGGAATATAAATTTGAAGGCTTTTTAGGCTCTTTCTATGCAGAGTCAGGTCAGAAAGCAAGTCTTGGTAATACGCCCGACTACGTATTGGCGTATGAGCCTACACAACTACAGTATATCCGAACCTTTGCGCCAAGCACTATGCCAAATGGCGCAGATTATCATATAGTATCCGACGGAAACCGTCTTAGCGCTGCAAATAAATATCTGTCATTTGTATGCGGCGACCATCCGTACGGAATAATGACTAATCCAACCATCACCGACGGTTCATCCTGTCTTGTTATTAAAGAGTCGTTCGGTAACGCTATGGTAGCGTACCTCACACAGCATTATCAGAACGTGTACGTGGTAGACTACCGCTATATAAATCAGGTGTTCCCGGGCACCATACGACAGTTTGTTGACGAACGCGGAATACAGGATGTTATGTTTATAAACAATATATCCGCAACCCGCAGTCCCGCGTTAGTCAATGCTATGAGTGCGTTCGTTGGACAATAAGGGTACGGCCTGTGACGGACTAAAAGTTTAAACTTTAATGCTAAAATTCTTGACAATCTAAAACAAATAAAATATAATATAAAGGTCGCAAATCTTGCGGCCTTTATATACGGAGACGTATCGAAGTGGTCATAACGGGGCTGACTCGAAATCTTCTTCGTCAAACGGAAGCCAATCTTCCCAAAAGCCTTTAACCGTGCGGTTTTTGGGCATCTGCCTATCACCGCATCACACAGAGTTCTAACGAGAATTCTAATACAACTGAATATTTGCGTTAATACTCCTTCGGGAGTTTAACATACACGGAGACGTATCGAAGTGGTCATAACGGGGCTGACTCGAAATCAGTTAGGGAGCAATCCCCCGCGAGTTCGAATCTCGCCGTCTCCGCCAAAACGCCTTGGAACTGAATAATTCCAAGGCGTTTCTTTATAACAAGTCTTACTTTACCATTACAAATGTGATATAATGACATGTACTGGATATAGGATGGGAGAAATTATATGAGCAAATTTAATTATAAAAAAATACTATCTATCGCAAAAAAATTTATAGAATGGATCAAAAAATCTACTCGCGAATTACTTGTAGGTATAATTGTTGGTGTTATTGTACTTGTTTTAACACCTACTGTAGAACAATATGTTACACAAAAAAACACAAATCGGTACATGAAGGAAAATATATCTTCAATAAGTCTTGGCATGTCAAAAGGTCATATTGATGGCATGCTTGGCTATCCCATAGTCGAATTTAAAAAAGAAACTTTAGATGTATCTAACGAAGATTCTGAGTATGTGGTTGCTAATTATAAACTCCCTAACTGTGTCGTGTTATGCCTATATCACAACGATACGACAATTGCTTTTGCTGTAACAGTAAATTCTGATAAAGTATATAGCATTCCTCGAAGCATG
Organism: Clostridia bacterium; assembly: GCA_017442225.1. Lineage (GTDB taxonomy): Bacteria > Bacillota > Clostridia > Oscillospirales > Acutalibacteraceae > UBA737. The sequence continues at coordinate 3,972 of JAFSAR010000024.1, read as the reverse complement.
TATCTGAATAGCGAAAAATATCTATTTGATTTTACATATTATGATTTTTCAAACATAGTAGATGAGGCTTATGGTAATGTTCCTGCTGATAATGATGACAGTGCTTATTATTATGAACTGCATTATGGGCATAATCCAGCAAACTTTGATTACTATATAATTGGGAATTACAAGGATTATAGCCGTTCAAATTCAAACTTATTATATCATATCGGCCAAAAATATTTAATAGAGAAGAACGATGGAAATATCAATGATACTTTATCGTCCGAAGAGTTAAAGGAATACCATACCTTGAGGCAAAATGTAAAGCCAAATGTATTTGGGATGGTATCTTCGGAATATATTGAAGATTTTGACTTTTTGGATTTATTAGGTTCAAGTGCAGCATGCGGTTTGCTATATGATGATTGGATAAAATAGCATTTTACTGTATATTCGATAAGATACTGTTTATTATGTTTTAAGACTATTATTTCCAAGTGGGGTTTTAATTGCAAAGCAATGCTGCTTGATATTTTACTAAAAAACAGTATAATATGATTGTATTTAATTTCAGCAAAGGAGTTTAATATGGAAGTATCACAATTAAGATTTAATGACATGCACGCTTTGAGGGGTTCCATCAGCACGTTGACAACAAATGAAACAATCAATGAAATTATGATTGAATTCGATTTGTCATCAAAAAAGAAGATTGAAAAATTGCTAAAGACAGGTGTAGTTACACGAGATGTACAGGATTTGTACATAGATGAATTATCGGTAAAAAAACCAGAAGATGAGTTGTTGATGAAAGGTCAATCACCTTGGGTAAAAACTGATAATGGTTACGCCTTAACTACTCAAACCTATTCTCCGTCTCATTTCAGTGCAATATTCCAAACAGTAACAACATCAATTTCTGATCATCACACATATCATGCCGTAGAAATAACACTTGGTAATTTTTCATTTGATTTTTCAAATGCCAGAACAGAAGAATCTGATGACTATATTTTCTATAAGAATGTTGGCATGACCATTTATCCAAGTAATAATACTATTAAAATTTTAGAATAAAAAATAGCTGCCCCGCCGATTTTTCGGCGGGGCATTCCGTTACGGCAAGGGATTAAAAATCAATTTCTTTTATGATAAAAATCTTTTTATTCTTACCGTATCCTTGCATCTTGATATATCCAAGAGTTTCAAGGTCGTCACAATAGGTGTATCCAAGATAGGATTTGTGCAGATCATCTCTCCCAAGGGCGACGAGCATTTGCCACAGGTATGGGTTGCAACTACCGTCCTCAGTTTCGGCGCAACGCTCTTTGAGGTACATATACAGTTTATATAAATAATTTCTGTATTCACCTACGATAAGACCGTCACGCTGTTTACGGAGATAATCAAGTTTTTCGGCTATCTGTTCTTGTGTCAGAACTTTCTTCTTAATCAATTTTTTCACCTCTTTTCATTCTTCTTTTGCATCGGCGCTGTTCGTTTTCACGCTCTCTGCGTTGTATGTACTTAAATTCTCGAATAAGTTCTTTATATCGTTCGGTGCGTGGGTTGGATAGTTTTTGCGGTGATGCCATATAGCATATAAATTCTTCCTTCACACAGTATTGGGTGCTGCCAATTTTTATACCGTGCAGGGTTTGTTCTCTGATCAGTTCATGTATGCGCTGTGGGTTATGTCCGACAAGTTCCGCCGCCGTCTGCGTGGGCAGAGCTTCGGGTAGCTCTGCCCACAGCACCTCCAACCATAGCCTGAAGGCTTCACAGTTTTCTTCGGTGGCTTCGAACATCGGGCGCGGATGCCATTCGGTTCGGTTTGAGAACAGACCGTTCAGCTCGGATAGGAAGCCTACCTCGGTATCCATACGGATTTTGAACATTTCCGCATCCTCTATCAGCACACGGTACTTATGGGTTGCGTGTCCGGTATTTTCGTGTGGGATATAATTATGATCCATCAGATATTTCATTTTCCGTGTGGAGATGTGAAGGTATTGACGGAGCTGACCTCCGCTCATATATTTCTTTTCAGCCATATATTAAATCATCCTTTCGGTTAGCAAAAATGCACCTCAGTCCGAGGTGCATCATTCCTTTGCTTTATTAAAGATATTGCTGATAATATCAGCGCTTTCCTGTTTTTTGGATTTATCAAGGTGGGCATAAATATTTGCCGTAGTGAATATCAACAATCCTCACATGTTGGTGTACTGAGATACTTTTTCTCAGGCGGTGGGGTTTTGTCGATCAGCTTGTAGTAGATGTGGATTTCTCGTGGTTCCTTGCTGTATTTGCCGGGGCATTTGTCCACCGTTACGAACTCGATCAACTCCATACACATCTCACGGGTGAGTGTGGGAACGGTCAGATAGGTTTTCAGTCGGGAAATAAACTCGTCAACGTTTACCCGCTCCTTCGTGGTGTTAGCCTGTCTCTTTTCGATCTCGGAGCGTTCATTTTGCAGTTTCAGCTTCTCTGCCTGATACTTTTCCAAAAGACCGACACAAATATCCTCGGGTATCTTGCCGCTGACCCTATCCTCATAAACAGACGAGATCAGCTTATCAAGCTCTGCCGTTCTGCGAAGGATCTGATTCATTCGATTTCTGTCCCACATGGCTTCCTCAGACGATATGAGGTCGCACTGTTTCAGAAATGCCGTCCTCGCTTCTGCTTCGTCGGTTTCCACAAGCTGTATCTTGGAACGTATGTCTTCCAATACGATCTGCTCCAGCGTTGCCATCTTGATGTAATGACTGCAACATGAACGCCCTTGGAATTTGGTGTAGCTGCCACAGTTGAAATGGTTACGGTGGTAGGTTCGCGGATCGGTTCGCTTATGTCGGGTATTGTTCCAACCTGAGTGCATTTTTGCTCCGCAGTCCGCACAGTAGGCAAGTCCCGAAAGAGGCAGTACTACGCCCGTGCAGTTCTTCTTACCTTGGCTTACCGAGGCTTCCATCTCACGGCACTTGTCCCACAGTTCTTGGCTTACAATGGCTTCGTGGGTGTTATACACCCATACCATATCCTCCGGATCACGTTTCACGGTTTTCTTGTTCTTATAGGACAGAGTAGTCGTCCGCATCTGCACAAGATGTCCGAGATAGGTGGGATTGGTAAGGATCTGCTTGACTGTTGCACAAGACCAAAGATGATGGGATTTTCTCGTGTTGGGGATCGCGAACTTTTCTTCCTTGTAATCGGCAGGCGTTTTGACACCTTCTTCGTTCAAGGCATCCGCGATCTTGTTGGGGCTGATACCCTTAGCTCGCATTTCAAACATCCGAAGCACATAGCTTGCCGCCGGCTCGTCACGAACGGGAAGCCTGTTTTCATCATTCCCTTTAACGTAGCCATAAGGCGCGGCATTTGCCCGATACTTTCCCGATTTGGCGTTGGTTTCGATAACGGCGCGGATCTTCTTACTGGTACTTGCCGCGTGCCATTCGTTAAACACGTTCATAATCGGCATCATATCCATACCAGCATTTTCGGTGTTTGCCGAATCCACGTTATCACCGAGAGCGATAAAACGGATGTTATGCATGGGGAAAATATAATCGGTGTACTGTCCCACCTCAATATAGTTTCTTCCAAAGCGGCTGAGATCCTTGACGATAATGACGTTGATCCTGCCTGTTTTGGCATCCTCAAGAAGCCTTTTTACCTCCGGTCTGTTGAAGCTGGTGCCGCTCCATCCGTCGTCTATATACTCGTCGATCACGGTAAAGCCCTGTTCGGCAGCGAACTTACGAAGCATAAGCTTTTGGTTCTCGATGGACAAGGACTCACCGGCACGTTCATCGTCTTTGGACAATCGGTAATATAGCCCTGCGTTTTTATTCTGTTGTTGCTTTGACTTCATTCTTTCCTCCTTGTCAGTCAAAGCCACTTGATTTTGTTCTTTCATTATACAATATTTTCACGGCTAAATCAAGAAGCCGACCGTGTTTTCTGTCGTTTGTT
>JAFSAR010000023.1 GCA_017442225.1 Clostridia bacterium | reverse complement strand
CTCGAACCCACGACCTCTAGCGTGACAGGCTAGCGTTCTAACCAACTGAACTACCAGGCCAAATGGTGGGAACAACAGGGCTCGAACCTGTGACCCTCTGCTTGTAAGGCAGATGCTCTCCCAGCTGAGCTATGCTCCCACGAAACGCTGGCTCTGTTAATCGCAACTCACCGGCGACGAACACTATAATAGCATAACGGACTCTCGTTGTCAAGCATTTTTTTGAAAAATTTTTATTTTTTTATAAACGACTTTAGTTCATCACTTGTAAAGGTGTAAACGCTGTTACAGAACTGACAAACCGTTTCGGCTTTTTCCATTTCTTCTGCCATTTCGGTAAGCTCTTCTCGGTTCAAGCTCTTTAGCGCTTTTTCAAATCTAACCCTCGAACAATTACATTTATATGCTGCAGTTTGTTCTTCCAGAACCTCAACCTCAAAACCTGTAAGGGCGATTTCTACAATTTCTTCAATCGTTTTGCCTTCGTCAAGCAAGGTTGTGATAGGCTTCATAACCTTTATGTTGTTTTCAAGCTTTGTAATAACCTCTTCATATCCGTGAGCTGCAGGCAGCAGTTGTATAATATATCCGCCTGCAACGCGCACCGTAAGGTCGGGGTTTACCAAAACACCCAACGCGCACACGGTTGGTATCTGCTCGCTTATGGCGTAATACGACGCGATATCCTCGGCAATTTCACCCGTAGCAATCGGCACAAAACCGTTGTACGGCTCTTTGAGTCCCAAATCCTTTATAACGTAAAGTGTACCCTGTGTGCCAACTGCACCGCATACGTCTAACTTACCGTTTTCTTTTAGTGGTATTTCTACAACGGGATTTACAGCATAACCGCGCACGTCACCATTGCTGTCGGCAACCGCGATAAGCGCGCCCGCGGGGCCATCACCGTCAAGCTTTACGGTTATTGTATTGTTTTTGCCTTTAAGGGCGTTACCCATCATAGAGGTTGCGGTCAGCAATCTGCCCAAAGCCGCCGTTACCACGGCAGAGCTTTTATGCAATCTTTCAGCCTCGGCTACTATATCGGTACTGTCAAGCGCTGTCGCCATAACAAGACCGTCAGAGGTTATACATCTTATAAGCTTTCCCATTACTATTTCACTTTCCTTGTAATGTATACAACGCGTTCTGTTGTATCGGTTGGCGCGTTTTGCGTCATTTCTTCATATACGGCTTCTGTTTTAAGCCCTGCGTTTTCGAGCGCTTTTTCTATCTCACCGTAGGTATAAGCGCGCTCGCAAAAACTTTCATTTGTGCGATAGTACGCATCGCCGTCAGGTGTAAAAAAGTCAAGATTTATCTCTACCGTATTATCGGTATCGTTATATGCATTTTGCCACACGCAATAAACGTCGTCCGTATCAATCACAAAGGTATTGTTACCGAGAACCTCGCGGTGCTTATACGGTGTATTAAGGTCAAAGATAAAAAGCCTGTCCTTTTCGAGAAAAAGCGATACCTTTGATATTGCCTTACAAAAAGCGTCGTAATCGGTTATATGATTAAGGCTGTCAAGACAGCAAATAGCGCCGTCTACCGTGCCGTACAGGTCAAGCTCGGCGGCATCCTGACAAAGATACAGTATGTCGTTACCCTGCTCTACGCTTTTTTCACGCGCGACAGACAGCATATCAAAAGATACGTCAACGCCTATAACCGAAACTCCCTTTTGCGCAAAGCGGTTACTGAATTCACCTGTGCCGCAAGCAAGGTCCAGCATAAGCGTGGGCATACGGTCAAATGTTTTAAAAAGAGAGCAGATATAATCCGTTCTCTTTTTATAATCAACGTCAGCCATTAAAGCGTCATACGTATACGCAAAATCGTTATACATTGCAGACTATCCTCTGAGCCTTTCAAGCACCGTTTTGCTACCGTCGCTCATAGTGCGGTTTACACGGCTGATGGTAGCGGTAGATGCGCCCGTTTCCTCAACTATGTCGTTATAAATTCTGCCTTCGCTGAGCATCTTTGCCACCGCAAAGCGCTGGGCTATAGATTTGATTTCTTTTGGGGTGCACAGGTCTTCAAAAAGTTGTTGACACTCGTCCTCATTTTCAAGTGTCATAACCGCGCTGTAGAGAAGCTTTGAAAAATCTTTTTCTGCCATTTTTATATCCTCTTTTACTTAAATTTCATATACTCCGTCAAAAACCTTTTCGGCGCCGCCACGCATAAATACCGTGCCGTCAGATTTATAGGTTATAAACAAATCGCCACCTACAAGATGAACGGTAATCTCTTGGTCCTGCTTACAGTAGCCGTTAACGACCGCCGCAACCGCCGCCGCGCAAGCGCCCGTGCCGCAAGCGAAGGTCTCGCCGCTGCCGCGCTCCCAAACGCGCATCTGCAAGGTGTGGTCATCGATCACGCGGATAAACTCGGTGTTTACCTGCTCGGGAAACATATCGTGATGCTCAAAATGAGGACCGATTTCAGAGAGATTAAGATTATCTATATCATCACAAAAGGTAACTGCGTGGGGATTGCCCATAGAAAGCGCTGTTACGTTATATTCTTTGCCGTCTACCGTCACGGCGGTGTCTATTATCGTATCGCAATCTGCTATTGCGGGGATTTTGTCTGGCGAAAACTCTGCCTTGCCCATATCTACGGTAATTGACGATGCTTTGCCGCCCACATCGGTGATTTCAAGCGTTTTTATGCCGCTTAAGGTTTCGACCGTTATTATACTTTTGTGAGCAATGTCATTATCATATATAAACTTACCGACACAGCGAATACCGTTACCGCACATTTTGCCCTCGCTGCCATCAAGGTTAAACATTCGCATCTTGGCATCTGCCACGTCCGACGGGCAGATTAAAATCACACCGTCGGCGCCGACGCTAAAACGTCGTGGCGACATTTTCATGGCGAGCTCTTCCGGATTTTTTATCGTCTGCTCAAAGCAGTTTATATACACGTAGTCGTTACCTATGCCGTGCATTTTTGTAAATTTTATCTGTGGCACAGTTTCACCGCCTGAAAATAAATAATGATTGGTACACAAGACCAATCATTATTATAAAATATGGCGAATTTAATGTCAATAAAAAACTTTTACGCTTTAAAGACGTGAACCTTGAATTGCTTGTTGCATCTCGGGCAGATGGTGTTGTGCTTACCCTTGCGGCGAGGAAGCCGCAGTACCGCGTGACAGGCGGGGCATTTTTTGTAAACGTGATTATAGTCAGCTTTGCGCTGACGGCGGACGTTTCGCTTTTCCTTAAAGCCCATCGCCATACGGTTAAACGTCTGATTTTCACGCCTACGCGCCTCAACGTTGCGCGAGAGCACTCTAAAAAACGCATAACCTAAAATTATCCATATAATAAACTGTAAAACAAACGAATTTACAAAGCAATTGATAATAGAAATCACTGCCGCTACGGCAAACAGCGCATAAAACAGATTATCAATACCGTTTCTGCCACTCATAAACTGCATAAGTTTGTATCTGAAATTCATAAGCGCACCTCTTTTCACTTGTATTATATACCAAACGCCCATAATATTTGTTACTAAAAAATTAAAGTTTTTGCATTATAGTATGAAATGTGTTAAAATAAGCTAAAAATAAAAGTAAAAGGGTTTTGTGTATATGTTTTCTATGGTAAAGAGCGTAGGCATTTTTGGCCTTAACTCATATATGCTTGAAATTGAGGCAGACGTTTCGGGCGGACTGCCTACCTTTGACGTAGTGGGACTGCCCGATGCGGCTGTAAAGGAATCTCGCGACCGCGTGCGAGCTGCGATAAAAAACTGCGGCTACAAATTTCCCACAGGCAGAATAACCGTAAACCTTGCCCCCGCCGACAAGAAAAAGGAGGGCGCGGTTTATGACCTGCCGATACTTATATCAATTCTCGTTGCCTCAAAGCTGCTTGAATGCGACACAAAAAGCTGCGCCTTTTTAGGCGAGGTATCACTTGACGGTCAGGTGCGCAGCGTAAACGGCGTGCTCGCAATGGTGATTACCGCCCGACAAAACGGTATCAGCGATATATTTGTACCTTTTGATAACGGGGCTGAGGGCGCCGCGGTAGACGGCATAAACGTTTACGGCATTAAAAACGTAAAAGAGTTAATAGAGCACCTTACGGGCTTTACTACGCTGACACCCGCAAAGCCCGCGCCACCGCAGGAGAGCGCGCTTGCCGCAGCGCTTGACTTTTGCGAGGTAAAGGGTCAGGTTATGGCTAAAAAAGCGCTTGAGGCAGCAGCTGCGGGTGGACATAATATTCTGTTGATTGGCCCTCCGGGCTCGGGTAAAAGTATGCTTGCAAAACGTATGCCCACCATACTGCCGCCTATGACCTTTGATGAATCAATCGAAACCACCAAGATACACTCGGTAGCGGGTATGCTTGATAAATCGCACCCCATCGTCACCACACGTCCTTTCCGTTCGCCGCATCATACCATATCTTCGGTAGGTCTTTCGGGCGGCGGCACGGTACCAAAACCTGGTGAGATTTCTCTGGCGCACAACGGCGTGCTGTTTTTGGACGAGCTACCTGAGTTTAAGCGCGACGCTATGGAAGCGCTACGCCAACCGCTTGAGGACGGCACCGTTACCGTAACCCGCGCGTCAGGCAGTGTGACGTACCCGAGCAACATAATACTTATCGCCGCTATGAATCCCTGCCCCTGCGGATATTACGGACATCCAAGCAAACCGTGCACCTGCTCGCAGAACGCGGTGCATAAATATCTTAACAAAATTTCGGGTCCTCTGCTTGACCGACTTGATTTGCACATAGAGGTACCGCCTGTTGATTATAAATCGCTGTCGGATAAGTCGGTTGGCGAAACCTCAGCCGTAATTCGCGAGCGCGTAAACCGCGCGCGTATGATGCAGGTTAAGCGTTACGAGGGCACGGGCATCACCTGTAACGCGCAGCTTACGCCGTCACTACTGCGTAAACACTGTGTAATGACCGACGATGCGAGCGCTTACCTTAGCCGCAGCTTTGATGCAATGGGATTGTCGGCGCGTGCGTATGACCGCATACTAAAGGTAGCAAGAACGGTTGCTGACCTTAAGGGCAATGACACGATACAAAAAGAGGATATCGGCACGGCATTAAGATTCCGTAGCCTTGACAGAAAGTATTGGGAGTAAAACGATTCACAATTCACAACGCATAATGCACAATTACATTATAATTTAGCCACTGCTTTACAAGTTTTAAGTAGTGGCTAAATTTATAAGAAAAATTGTAGGAACGCTCGTCCCTATAAAATAAACAAAGCCCCTGCGTTAATCAGAGGCTTTATGTGTTTATTTAATTGTGCATTGTGAATTATGCATTATGCATTTCTTCTGTGGCTTCAGGTTTATATTCCTGATTTTTCTTATTCACAAAATTTCTAAACAGCACGTACAGCACCGAGCATATCGGCACGCTAAAGAGCATACCCAACACGCCGAAAAGTCCGCCGCCTACGGTAACCGCCGTAAGCACCCAGATGCCAGGCAGACCTACAGATTTGCCGACTACACGCGGGTAAATAAGGTTGCCCTCAAGCTGCTGCAGTATTATGATAAACACCACAAACCACACGGCTTTTATCGGACTTTCAAGCAGTATCAGAAACGCGCCGACAGCGGTGCCTATAAACGCGCCGAATATCGGAACAAGTGCGGTAAAGCCTACCAAAATAGAAATTATTCCAGCATAGGGCATTTTAAAAATCGACATACCTATAAAGCAAAGAACGCCTATTATGCATGCTTCGGTAAGCTGTCCTGTTACAAATTTAGTAAAGACGCTGTTTGTAAGCGCGGTAAAATCTACCACGCGTTTTGAGCGCTCGGGACCTAAAATTGCAGTCGCCGCGCGGCGTGTCTGATTGCCAAGCTTTTCTTTCTGCGCGAGCAGATAAATTGCAAAAACAAGTCCTAAAACTATATCGACAATAGCCGAAACAATAGATGTCGTCACGTTAACGGTGGTGTCAAGCACGTTGCTACCGTAGTTGCTTATCACACTTTTTGCAAAATCGGTTATTTTGTTTATATCAAGTGAAATTTCGGGTAATTCAAAATTATAATTTCCAAGGAAATCGACAAGCGCGTAATACCAACTCTCAACCGTTTTTGCGTACTGCGGCACCTTGTTTGCAAAGGAAACCACTGTATCCTTAAGAGCTGGGATTATCATAAATACAATCGCAAATATAACGCCTAAAACCACCAAAAAACTAAGTGTCAGGCAAAGCGGTCTTTTGGTTTTGGATATCAATTTTTGTCGCTTGGCCTTATGCCATATCCACATCCAGAAGCGTTCAAGCGGGCGCAACAACAGATTTACAACGTACGCCATACAAAAGCCTATGATAAACGGAGAAAGCAAGCTGATTGCGCCGCCTATAACCGCGCCAATCTTTTGCGGTTGAGTAACCGCCGTATACGCTACGGCAATAATCAGCGTTATCCAGAATACATATTTTAAAAGTCTTTTGTTAAGCGGTAAAGAAAGCTGTATTTTGTCGTCCTTTTGGTTTTTATCCTTCATTTTTATTCCTTTTCTTCTTCGTCGGGTAAATCCTGTTTTTCTACCTTTATGGTAGCCGCGCGGTGCGAATCAATTTCGGTAACGGTGATAACAAGATTTTCAAAAGTAAAGCTGTCGTTAATGTCGGGGATATTACCTATCTGCTCTGCAACCCAGCCGCCAACCGATACGCTGTCGGACTCGGTTTCAATATCAAATTCCTCGCAAAAATCGTCAAGATTCATATTACAGTCAATTACAAAGTTGTTTTCGTCAAGTTCCTTAAATTCCTCGACAACCTCGTCGTGCTCGTCCCAGATTTCGCCTACAAGCTCTTCGAGTATATCTTCCATTGTTACGATACCCAGCGTGCCGCCGTATTCGTCAACAACAACCGCTATATGAGCCTTTTCTTTTTGCAGCTTTTTAAGCAAATCATCAATATTTTCAGACTGATGTATAAAGAGCACGGGTGAAATAATATCTTTTATTGGCGCGGTTGTAACGCCTGTGCCAACGTAAAAGTCTTTTTGATGAATTACACCTATTATATTATCAATATTGTCCTCGTAAATCGGTATACGTGAAAAACGGGTTTCGGTAAACTTCTGAGCAATTTCTTTTTTTGCCGCGTCAACAGGCAAAGCCTCCAAATCAACACGGTGAGTAAGTATATCCTCCGCCTTTAAGTCAGAAAACTCAATCGCATTACGCAGAAGGTCGCCCTCATCGGTGTCGATATCGCCCTCTTGTTCGGCTTCCTCAACCATTAAAAGCAACTCCTCTTGCGTCATATTGTCCTCTTCCTCAATCTTGAAGAGCATACCAACAAGCTTTTTCCAACCCGAAAAAATCACATTAAGTGGCATAAGCACCCATATGAAACTGCGAATTAACGGCGCTGAAAACATTGCAAATTTTTCGGGAAAGTCATTAGCAATACTTTTAGGTGTAATCTCACCAAATATAAGAACCGCTATTGTAATAACCACAGTAGAAACCGTTGCGCCTAATTCATCATCTTTAAGGTGATGGGTAAAAACAATGGTGCCAAGCGATGCTAAAAGTATGTTTACAATGTTATTACCTATAAGTATTGTTGAAATAAGTCGGTCATACTTGTCGGCGAGATTTACCGCAATCTCAGCCTTTTTATTGCCCTTTTCAGCTAAAGCGCGAAGTCTGGTTTTATTTGCGCACGAAAACGCCGTTTCGGTGGCAGAAAAATATGCAGAAAATATTAAGCATATTACCATTATAATAATATATGTTGACATAATTTTTTTAACTAACTCCTTTATATGAACTGTTTGTATTAAAATTGAATTATCAACTCAAAACTCTTTTTAAACGCAAAAAGGCATACCTGTGCCCTGTCCTGAGCATAGGTACGCCATTATATATACAAGTCAAATTATTAGTATCGCCGTTATCGTCGCTACTGTCGCTACTGTCCATTTAGACAATATTCCTCCTAAGACATATTTAAATGCTTTCTAACGATATGTATTATAGCAAATACATATATTTAAGTCAAGCAAAATTTTATTGGCTAATAAATTCTTGACAAAAACTCATAATAATGTTACAATACATCATATATTTTAAAGACCTTGATGAAGAAAAGTAACGGTATAAACGGTGCTTAGTGAGTGGCAGACAGTGTAAATGCCGCCATACGCATACCGCGAAGAACACTTCGGAGTTGCAAACCCAAAAGTTAGATTTTAAAATCGAACACTTAGTAGGGGCGCCGTAAGCGGCACGTTAAAGCCGATAACAGTTTTTGCTGTGAGTGACTGTATTTTACAGTAATACGGGTGGCACCGCGAATAGTATTTATCGCTATTCGTCCCTGATTTTCAGAGGACGAATGGCGCTTTTTTTATTTTACTTTCAAAATTCTTTTTTTACGGAGTGAACCTTATGAAACACATCGACATTATTGACATTATGAAAGGTGATTATATCGGTAAGTCGGTCACCGTTTGCGGTTGGGTACGTACCTCGCGTGATTCTAAAAATATGGCATTTTTAGAGCTTAACGACGGCACAACACTCAAGCACCTGCAAATAGTAATCGACAAGGCAGTTATGACCGATATTGCCGAATTTATGAAACTTGGTACCTCGCTTAAGGTTGAGGGCACGGTTGTAAAATCGGTAGTAGCCGAAGATTCGGTTGAAATAAACGCCGAAAATATAACAGTTCTTGGTGTTTGCCCACCCGAATATCCGTTGCAGAAAAAACGTCATACACTTGAGTATCTTCGTACTATTCCCGCGCTTCGTGTTCGTACCAACACCTTTAACGCAGTACTTCGCGTTCGTTCGGTAATTTCGGCTTGTATTCACGAGTTTTTTCAGAACAGACATTACACATATATTCACACCCCACTTATAACAGGTAGCGACTGCGAGGGCGCAGGTGAAATGTTTAAGGTAACTACCCTCCCTTTCGACCACGGCTTTAAAACCGAGGACGAGGCAGATGCCGCCGACTTTTTCGGACGTCGCGCAGCGCTTTCGGTATCGGGTCAGTTAGAGGGCGAGGTTGCCGCAATGGCGCTTGGCAAAATTTATACCTTTGGTCCTTCTTTCCGCGCCGAAAAAAGCAATACCCCCCGTCACGTTGCAGAGTTCTGGCACGTAGAACCCGAGGTTGCTTTTGCAGAGCTTCCCGATATTATCGAGATTGCCGAGGACCTTATCAAGCATATTATAAATACCGTTCTTAAAAAGTGTCCCGAAGAACTCAAATTTTTTAACGCTCATTTTGAAAAAGGACTTATCGAAAAACTCGAGAGCGTTGTAGCAAACGACTTTGCAGTTATGACCTACACCGAGGCTATTGAAGCGCTAAAGGCAAGCGGCAAAGAGTTCCAGTACCCTGTAGAGTGGGGCTGTGACCTTATGACCGAGCACGAACGCTACATTGCAGAAGAAATCTGCAAACGACCTGTATTTTTAACCAACTATCCAAAGGAAATTAAGTCTTTCTATATGAAGCAAAATGCCGACGGTAAAACCGTTGCCGCAACCGACCTGCTTGTTCCAACTGTTGGTGAAATCATCGGTTGCAGCGAGCGTGAAGCCGACCTTGATAAGCTTATCGAAGCTATGAATATAAGAGGTATGAACCTTGACGATTACACCGACTATATCTCACTTCGCAAATTCGGTTCGGTTCCTCATAGTGGTTTTGGCTTGGGACTTGAAAGAATTATTATGTACGTTACAGGTGTACAGAATATCCGTGACGTTATACTTTACCCACGTACTGTTGGTACAATTTCTTAAAACTTGGTGATTTTATGTATAAATCAAAATTAAACGTGCTCGAAACACAAGGTATTATACGCTCGCTGCGTCACAAATTTGAAGAGCATCTTTGCGATGCGCTAAATCTTCGCCGTGTGTCAGCCCCCTTGTTTGTAAAGCGTGGCAGCGGCTTAAATGACGATTTAAGCGGTGTTGAACGCCCCGTTTCGTTTGATATTTTGCAATCGGGCGAGGTTGTGGAGGTTGTTCACTCACTCGCTAAGTGGAAACGTATGGCGCTTGGCAAATACGGCTTTGAGCTTCATACCGGTCTTTATACCGATATGAACGCGATCCGACGTGATGAAGTGTGTGATGCAATTCACTCTCTTTACGTTGACCAGTGGGATTGGGAAAAGGTAATAGACAAAAGCGACCGCACAATAGAGTTTTTACAGGATACAGTAAAGCGCATCTACGCCGCAATACTGCTTACCGCTGATTTTGTTGAACGCAGACACCCCGAGCTCGACAACTACCTACCACGTGAAATCAAGTTTATAACCTCGCAAGAACTTCTTGACCGCTACCCGACACTTACTGCAAAAGAACGCGAAAACGCGATTGCGAAAGAGCATGGCGCAGTATTTATAATCGGCATTGGTGATAAGCTTTCTAACGGTGAAAAGCACGACGGCAGAGCGCCCGACTATGACGATTGGAGTCTTAACGGCGATTTGCTTGTTTACAACCGTGTGCTTGATTCAGCGCTTGAACTTTCAAGTATGGGTATTCGTGTTGATAAAGAAACACTCCTTAGTCAGCTTGCCACCGAAAACAAGCTTGACCGATTGGAGCTACCATTTCACAAGTCGCTTGTAAACGGCAATTTGCCCCTTACCATTGGTGGCGGTATCGGTCAATCAAGACTTTGTATGCAGCTGCTTCAAAAAGCGCATATCGGAGAGGTTCACGCATCCGTCTGGCCCGAAGAAGAAATTAAAAAGTGTGAAGAAGCGGGAATTGAATTGTTATAAAAAATAAAACCTTGAGTCGCAGACTCAAGGTTTTATTTTTAGTATTTCTTCTGTCTTTTTTTGAGCAAAGAGTGTAAGCGCGTGAAAATCCATAGCGTCTATATAATACTTTTCCAACTCGTCGTGGACTGCTTTGGCTTTGCCCAACGTTTCTATAGCGCCTAAAAACAATTCCCTTGCAAGTCTGCGGTTATAGGTCAGGCGATTTCGACACTCGCGCAAAATGTTTACATCAGTAAATCTGCGCGCGTGTATGCGGCGGTGCTGTTCGCCAAATTTTATATATTCATACTCACGGACTATCGCAAGTGATAGTTCGGGAATTAGTATATGGTCTATGATTTTTGACGGTAAAAATGGGTTTTTCAGCGTTATAATTTCATATCCGCGCAAAAGTGCCAGCTCACGTATTTTTTGCATTATAATATTTGCAACCGCGCCGTATTTATCATCAATTACAACTATATTTTCATAAAAATCCTCTACAGTGCTTTTAAATGCTACAACACCCTTTGGGGTAACACCACCTATAAATCGCACCCATTCTTTAGGTTTAAAGCTCATCTTTTTAGGCAGTAACGAAGGCGCAAAATTAAGGGCGAAATTTTCACATTTTTGCTTATTTATAAATTGCTTTGACAGTTTATAATTATCATAAACAAGCTCCCCTGCCGCCGATATATATGCCGCGGCAGTCTTGTGCAATTTTTTATTTTGGGTGGTTGCGTTTATTATTTCATTCGCTCTTTCTCGTAGCAGTTCGCCGTTCCAAAACTGCCCCAAATTTATAATTTCTTCGCAAACCCCTGCGTACTTTGGTTCTACCACGTGTGGAGCTGTTCCGTCTAAAATGATAGTTTTAATCTCCTTTATAATTACACCGTCAAGGCTGTCGGGGTCTGACGAGCAAGGGCAAAGCTCCACACACAAGCCCTTTTCTACAGCTTTTACAACAACATATTTCATAAAAGATGATTTACCTGTGCCTGGACCGCCTTTTATTATGTAAGCGCGCCAACCGTCATTGTAATCATAGTTGTCACAAAAATACGACTCAAAACCTTCTGCAGAATTAGCCGCTAAAAAATATTTTAAAAATTTGTTTTCCATACCCTAAAACCACCTAAAACTGATAATTTTTTCTTTTATATACTATTCACGATTTAAAAGTTTTGACACTGAAGTGTTTTTGTGTTAAAATATCCGTGCGAGTTGGTTACGCGGTTGCGCATAATTTTTATGTGAGGAAAGTCCGAGCCCCACAGGGCAGAATAACAGCTAACGGCTGCCGAGGGTGACCTTAGGGAAAGTGCAACAGAGATATACCGCCGCTTATGCGGTAAGGGTGGAAAGGCGAGGTAAGAGCTCACCTACCAAGTGGAGACACATTGGTACTGTAAACCCTATTTGGAGCAACGCTGACTGTGGCGATACGTTTGCCCGACGTGCCACGAAAAGCGGCTTGAGCGTGTAGGTGACTACACGTCGAGATAGATGACCGCGCACGACAGAACTCGGCTTATAGACCAAGTCGCAAAAAAGACCGCCTATGCGGTCTTTTTTTATTCTTTCTTTTTATATCCGTCCCAGTCTTTATCAACAACCTTACGGTTTTCCTGTCGTGGTAGTCCTTGCGCAATTTTTGGAAAATCGTTATCGCTGTCACAAGTGGGCTGGATTTCATAAGTGCCGTATTTGTTTATAAGCTCATACACCGTTTCAGGTTGCGACACCACATTGTTTGCAGGTATTTGTGTTGGTACATTTTGTTGCCTTTTATTCTTATCCTTCATATTATCACCCATAATATTTTTAACAAAAAATTCACCTCTATTCCCTTTGACATACATAAATATATATGTTATACTATAAAATACGATAATATCCCTTGGAGGAAACAAAATGCTTGACATTAAATTTATATGTGAAAATCCCGAACTTGTTAAGGAAAATATCAAGAAAAAGTTTAAAGATTCTAAATTGCCGCTCGTGGACGAGGTTATTGCTCTTTATAATGAAAAAAAAGATGCAAACCAACGCGCAAACGAGCTTCGTGCTAATCGCAACAAGATAAGCAAGCAAATCGGTATGCTTATGGCACAGGGTAAACGCGATGAGGCTGAAGAAACCAAAAAACTCGTAACTCAGCAAGCTGAGGAATTAAAGGCGCTCGAAGAAAAAGAGGCTGAGCTTGAGATAAAGGTTCGCGATATACAGATGAAAATTCCAAACATTGTAGATGACAGCGTACCCGTAGGTCGCGATGACAGCGAAAATGTTGAGGTAACACAATACGGAGAAAAATCTACGCCCGATTTTGAAATCCCCTATCACACCGATATTATGGCTCTGTTTAACGGTATTGACAAAGAGGCCGCAGGTAGAGTAGCAGGCGAAGGCTTTTATTATCTTATGGGCGATATTGCGCGTCTGCATTCAGCAGTTACAGCCTATGCGCGTGACTTTATGATTGACAAGGGCTTTACCTATTGCATACCGCCCTTTATGATCAGAAGCAATGTTGTATCGGGTGTTATGAGCTTTGAAGAAATGGACGCTATGATGTATAAAATAGAAGGTGAAGACCTTTACCTTATTGGTACATCAGAGCACTCGATGATTGGCAAGTTTATTGACACCATCACCCCCGAAGAGCAGTTGCCTTTAACTCTTACAAGCTATTCACCCTGTTTCCGCAAAGAGAAGGGTGCGCACGGTATTGAAGAGCGTGGTATATACCGCATACATCAGTTTGAAAAGCAAGAAATGATTGTTGTTTGCAAGCCTGAAGAAAGTATGGAATGGTTTAATAAAATGTGGAGTTACTCGGTAGAGCTTTTCCGCAGTCTTGATATACCTGTTCGCACACTTGAGTGCTGTACCGGTGATCTCGCCGACTTAAAGGTTAAATCCTATGATGTTGAGGCGTGGAGTCCCAAGCAGCAAAAATATTTCGAGGTTTGTTCCTGCTCTAACCTTGGCGATGCGCAGGCGCGCCGACTTGGTATTCGTGTGAAAGGTGAAGACGGCAAAAAGTATCTTGCCCACACGCTCAACAACACTGTTGTAGCGCCTCCGCGTATGCTTATTGCATTTCTTGAAAACAATCTTACATTTGACGGCGAATACTACACCGTTAAAATCCCTGCCGCGCTTAGAGCCTATATGGGCGGCAAGACTGAAATTAAAGCCATTAACAAATATAACGGCTAAAAAAATACTTGAGGTGACATTATGGAAGAATATACCCCTAAACACTCGGACCCAAAGCCCGCCAATAATAAGTCCAAAAAGATTGCATACTATATTATGATGGCAATTGCCGCGGCTTTATTGCTCGCGTCAATAATTACATTCTGTATCAGCTTCTTTGGCAAAAAAGAAGATATGGGCGGCTATAAGAACAGTACAACATCTACCGTTTCAACCGCATTGCCCGCAAACCCAATAGATTTTGATGCTATTCAGGCTGACTATCCCGACGTTTGCGCTTGGATTCAGATTCCCGGTATTGAACAGATCGACTACCCGATTTACCAGAGCGCCGCAGAGGCTGACGATAATTTCTATCTCGACCACAACAAAGACGGGAAAAGCGACCGCTACGGTGAAATTTATATCCAGAAGCTTAACAGTAAGCTGTTCGATGACCCCAACACCCTGATATACGGCCACAATATGAACAACGGATCAATGTTTGGCAAGCTGTATGACGGCAGCGGAAAACAGTTTTGTAATAAAGAGTTTTTCGACGAACATCGCACAATATTCGTCTACACACCAGGTCATATTTTAGAGTATGAAGTCATTTCAGCCTTTGTTTATGACGACAGACACATTTTGAACTCCTTTAACTTTGACGTTGAAAACGAACGTCAGGAATTTTTTGACGAATGTGTAAACCCGACTTCTTTTACAAAGCAGGTTTTAGAGGGCGCAACACTTGATACCGATGATAAAATCATTACCCTCAGCACTTGTACATCAAACGACTCTGAGCGTTATTTAGTCATAGGAAGATTGGTAAGCGATACACAAACCTATAAATAATAGACGGAGTGATTTAAATGTTAAAAAATTTTCCTTCTGGCGCTCGCGTTTGCTTTATTGGCGACAGCCTCACCGCGCAAAATACTGTTCAATGGATGACTGTTGATTGCTATAAAAATAATTTTCCAGATGCAAACATAGAATTTTTTAACTGTGGCGTTGCAGGCGGTACTGCCGCATCGGCGCTATTGTATCTCGAAGATGACACACTTATACACAATCCTACCCATGCAGTAATTGGGTTCGGGGTAAATGATTCCTCCCGTGATGCTTTGTCGCTTCCGCGTACAGCAGAACGCTACGACCGTTTGGCAACGGCATTTGAAAATTTCAAGGTTAATCTGCGACGACTGTGTGATGCTTTAATAGAGCGCGGCATAGAGGTTACGCTTTGTACACCTCCGCCTTATGACGAATATCACGAAAGCGACACGCCTGCGCTTGTGGGCGGCTATGCGCTACTGCTTGCCTACGCTGAAGAGGTGCGCAAAATAGCAAAAGAAAAGGGGTTGCCTCTTTGTGATTATGCCGAATATTTTGGCAGAGAAATGCAAACCGACCTACTTTACACCGCCGATCATATTCACCCAAACAATCACGGCTACTATGTTATGGGAAAATATTTCTTGGCGCAACAAGGCTTAGACGCAGGAGAAGAACGCGCCACACCACCCGATTATCTTAAGGATTGGTGCGATAAGGTTGCCGAAAGGGTTGAAATTTTCAGCGGCGAATTGATGGTTGTGCGTGATTATTCTCTACCTTTGGAAGAAAAACTCAAGATTGCCGAAGAGTATGTACGCACTCGCACTGATGTGATTCCACGAATGATAGAAATCGCAACCAATTATATCCGTCTTAAACCACATCAAAACGAAATATTTAAAGCTATAGATGAGTTGTACGCAAAAAATGTATTAAACAAATAAAACAAATGCCTTGAGAAATTTCTCAAGGCATTTGTTTTATTTATTAATCTGTTCTATATCATACGGTGTAGTCTGATATACAAAATAGTTAAGCCAGTTGCTATAAAGCAAGTTTGCGTGCGAGCGCCAAGTAACAAGGGGTGGGTTTTGGGGGTTGTCGTCAGGAAAATAATTCTCTGGCACTTTTATATTCAGCCCTGCCGAAACATCACGTAAATACTCGTTTTTAAGGGTGTTAGCATCATACTCGCTGTGCCCCGTTATAAATATTTGCTTTCCGCCCTCGGTCGCTATGGCATAAATACCACAACGCTCACTTGATGCCAGAATTTTAAGCTCGGGCACCGCCTTGACATCCTCGGTCTTTATGGTTGTATGACGTGATTGCGGCACCATAAATACATCATCAAAGCCTCTGAAAAGTATTGATTTTTTATAATCCACCTTGTGTGGAAAAATACCAAAAAGCTTTTCGGGCAACGCATATTTATCTATTCCATAATGATAGTAAAGTGCCGCTTGAGCACCCCAACAAATATGGAAGGTACTATGAACGTGAGTTTTGGTCCATTCCATTATTTCACACAGTTCATCCCAATATTCCACTTCTTCAAAGGGCATTTGCTCTACAGGGGCGCCTGTAATAATCATACCGTCAAAGGTTTTGTGCTTTATATCGTCAAAGGTTTTATAAAAGGTAAAAAGATGCTCGGCTGACGTATTTTTTGATACGTGGCTCTTGGTGTGTATAAACTCAAAATCCACCTGAAGCGGCGAATTACCCAAAAGCCGTGACAACTGGGTTTCGGTTTCAATTTTTTTGGGCATCAGGTTAAGCAATAGTATTTTAAGCGGTCGAATATCCTGTGTAATGGCGCGAGTTTCGGTCATTACAAAAATATTTTCATCGTTTAAAATTTTTACCGCAGGTAGATCGTTTGGTATTTTAATGGGCATTGTTATGCTCCTTATAAATTTATTTGATTAAATGTTGTCAAGCGCTTGTTTTATATCGGCAATAAGGTCGTCGGCACTCTCAATACCGCAAGAAAAACGAACGAGGTCAGCCGAAATACCAGCCGCTTCAAGCTCGGCGTCATTCATCTGACGGTGTGTAGCGCTTGCAGGATGCAAGCAGCAACTACGCGCATCGGCAACGTGGGTTTCGATTGCGGCAAGGCGCAAATTTTTCATAAAGCTTTCTGCCGCTTTTCTGCCACCCTTTACACCAAAGCTTACAACACCGCAACCGCCGTTTGCAAGATACTTGCAGGCTAAATCGTAATACTTATCACCCTCAAGATTCGGGTATGTTACCCAAGCGATGCGGTCATCATTTTTAAGAAATTTTGCTACTGCCAAACCGTTTTCGCAGTGCTTTTTCATACGAAGATGCAAACTCTCAAGACCGAGGTTTAAAAGAAAAGCGTTTTGTGGCGACTGAATAGAACCAAAATCACGCATAAGCTGTGCGGTAGCCTTAGTAATAAATGCGCCCTCAAGGCCGAATCTCTCGGTATAGGTTACACCGTGATAACTCTCATCGGGTGTGCAAAGGCCCGGGAATTTGTCGGGGTATTTGGTCCAGTCGAATTTACCGCTGTCAACAATACAGCCGCCAACACCGGCGCCGTGGCCGTCCATATACTTGGTTGTAGAGTGTGTTACAATGTCTGCGCCCCATTCGAAAGGACGGCAATTTACAGGTGTAGCAAAGGTGTTGTCAATAATAAGCGGTACGCCGTGCGCGTGCGCAGCATTTGCAAAACGTTCTATATCAAGAACAGTAAGGGCGGGATTTGCTATAGTTTCACCAAAAACTGCTTTTGTATTTGGACGAAAAGCCGCTTCTAATTCCTCGTCAGAGCAATCAGGATTTACAAACGTAAAATCTATTCCCATACGCTTCATTGTAACTGCAAAAAGATTATACGTTCCACCGTAAATTGTAGATGATGATACAATGTGATCACCGCAGGACGCAATATTAAATATTGAATAGAACGATGCCGCCTGACCGCTGGAAGTAAGCATAGCGGCAGTGCCACCCTCCATTTCACAAATTTTTGCGGCTACAGAGTCGTTTGTAGGGTTTTGCAGACGGGTATAAAAATATCCCGATGCCTCAAGGTCAAAAAGCTTACCCATATCTTCACTTGTAGCGTACTTAAATGTTGTGCTTTGAACAATGGGTATCTGACGTGGCTCGCCGTTTCCTGGGGTGTAACCACCCTGAACACATTTTGTTTCTATATTATAATTACTCATTTTTTGTTCCTCCATTATATTGTATTAGCCAAGTATTGCCTTTAATTCTTCGGTTTTATCGGTCTTTTCCCAGGTAAAATCAGCATCCTCGCGACCTAAGTGACCGTAGTTTGATGTTTTTCGATAAATAGGTCTTCTTAAATCCAATTTATCTATAATTGCGGCGGGGCGAAGGTCAAACACCTTTTGCACTGCGTCTGCAATTACTAAGTCATCAAATTTACCCGTGCCAAAGGTATCAACCATAATTGATACAGGACGTGCCACACCGATCGCATATGCAATTTGTACCTCGCATTTGCTTGCAATACCAGCCGCAACAATGTTTTTAGCGACGTAACGCGCGGCATACGCGGCACTTCTATCAACCTTTGTCGGATCCTTGCCCGAGAACGCGCCGCCGCCGTGACGAGCCATACCGCCGTATGTATCAACAATAATCTTTCTACCCGTCAGACCAGTATCGCCCTGTGGTCCGCCAATTACAAAGCGACCTGTAGGATTGATAAATATTTTTGTGTCAGCATCCATAAGATTTGACGGAATAATAGGCTTGATTACCTTTTCCAAAATATCAGCGCGAAGTGTGTCAAGGTCGATATCGGCGCTGTGCTGAGTAGATACAACCACTGTATCAACACGAACGGGTTTACCATCTTCACCATATTCGATAGTAACTTGTGTTTTGCCGTCGGGGCGTAGATATGTAAGCTCTCCTGACTTACGAACACAAGTAAGCTTGTATGACATTTTGTGCGCCAAAGAAATACTAAGTGGCATAAGCTCGGGAGTTTCATCACAAGCGTAGCCAAACATCATTCCTTGGTCGCCTGCTCCGTGCTGATTGTATTTATCCTCTTCGCCGTCTTTAAGCTCAAGCGAATTGTCAACACCAAGCGCAATATCGGGAGATTGCTTATCAAGATTTACGATTACCTTACAGGTTTTGCCGTCGAAACAAGCCTCTTCCTTGTTGTTATAACCTATATCACACAAAACCTCTCGAACTACAGCCTCTATATCAACATTAGCGTTTGTGGTGATTTCACCCATTACATTTACAATGTCGGTGGTACAAAAGGTTTCACACGCTACTCGGGAATTCTTGTCCTGTGATAGCATTGCGTCAAGTATAGCGTCAGAAATTTGGTCGCACACTTTATCAGGATGCCCTTCGTTTACCGATTCAGAAGTAAACAGTTTTCTATACATATTCATTCCTCCATAATTTTAAAAAACAAAGCCGCTTACCAAAAGATAAACGGCTTATAAAAATCTTATCTTTCGGATAATCCGCAGGATTTGGCACCTTGAAAACTCAGGTTGCCGGACTTCACAGGGCCTGTACCCTCCGTCACTCTTGATAAGGACTATATATTTATTTGTCGTGTAAGTATTTTACTACTACTTTTCTTGTTTGTCAACTGTTATTTTTTACTTATTATTTCAAAATTACCGTCAAGTGCAAACAAAATTATAATAACTGCAATTATAAGCAACAACAACGCTGACAGTGCTAGTGGTATAAACTTTTTTAAGTCAGTTTTAGCGGTTTTATTATTTGAAAGGCCTACTTTTTTTAGTGCTGTGGTAATAGGTTTATAAATTATCATAGTTATAGCGGCATTCACAATACCTTTAATAAGGTTAAACGGCAACAACAGTGACGGTATCATCGCGGCAACATCGGCACGCGCCACGCCCATATAAAATGGCGTTATAAATATATTCGCTACCAGCATAACCGCCGTCATTGAAAGTACAGCCGCAACGCTTGCAAAAATTGCCCCCAAAAGTGTGCGACGGTATTTGTAAATTATGCCACACGTAGCCGAGAACACCGCGCTTGACAATGCATTCATTATAAGTCCATAGACACCAGTATCGCTTACCGATAAAAACTCTATAAACGCTACCAAAAAAGACGATACAACCGCATAAATAGGTCCATACAAAAAAGCAATTACAGTAAGTATAGCGTCTTTAAAATCGAATGTTAAAAAACTAACCTTAAACTTAAAAACGAACATACATATGTATGCCAACGCGCACAACATTGCTGTGACAGATATTTTTTTTAGATTTGTCTTTTGTGTCATTTTTCCACCCCCAAAAATTAACCCCCACAGAATATGTGGGGGCGTAAAAATACATAGATTTTTTCTTCTACCATCCGGACTGTACCGTCGGCTTTGGAATTTCACCAAATCAACCCGTAAAGGCTCGCAGGCTATAACTGCCGGTGGGGAATTTCACCCCGCCCCGAAGAATATTTTTTTATCTATTTTATATCACATTATATGTTTTGTCAAGCGGTTGTGTGTATTAAATATAAAAGTCCAAGCAAAACTATACATTGAATAAAAATTATAATGGGCAAACCTATCATAAATTTCTTGTGCAGTGTTTTATGACGAATAAGTCGCATAGTAATATACATACAAAGCGCACCGCCTGCTAAGCCCCAAGAAAGAAGCGTTTTTTCAGGCACACGTAGCATACTGCCCCTTTTCGCCCACCTTTTATCCACGATACATAGTACAGACGATACTGCGTTCGTAATAATACAATAATATAAAACGATTTCCAATCCAATCACCGAATATATTTTACATCATTCACACCGCTTTTTCAATCTGCTTTTTAAGCTTTACAATAATTCTTTTTTCCAGGCGGGATATGTATGACTGTGATATTCCCAGAGTGTCTGCCACCTGCTTTTGAGTGTATTCGGGGTAGCCGTTCATACCAAAACGCATCTCCATAATCTGACGCTCTCTTGGTGGCAAGGAACAAACAAAGCCGTTAAGCTGATGCCGCTCATCCTCTTGCTCAAGACTGCGTCCGACCTCGTCAGGCTCGCTGCCTAAAACGTCGGATAGTAGTAGCTCGTTGCCGTCCCAATCGGTATTAAGCGGCTCGTCAATGGATATTTCATTGCGCTTTGACGATACCTTTCGCAAGTGCATCAGTATCTCATTTTCAATACACCGTGACGCGTAAGTCGCAAGCTTTATATTGCGCTCGGGACAAAAGGTATTTACCGCCTTTATAAGACCGATTGTACCGATGGATATTAAATCCTCTATACCCGTGGGCGCGGTATCAAACTTGCGAGCTATATACACCACAAGCCGCAGATTGTGCACAATAAGCTTTTCCTTTGCCTGCTCAGTTGAACTGTTTAACAGCTCTGCCTCCTCGTCGGCAGAAAGCGGCGGCGGCAAGGTTTCTGGACCGTTTATGTAATATACGGTTTTTTGCCCAAATATTTTCAAAACGATATTTTTAATAAAATTTATTATATTCATTATTTTCTGCCCCACAGTCAGTTTAAATTTTCTGGGTTTACTATTATCTTTGAATCTATAAGCGGTACGGTTGACACCGCCAACACAGGATTTTTGAAATTGTATTTTTTATTGTTATATAGGATTACCGCGCTATCTATGCGGTAGCCGTCAAGTAATTTTTCACCCGCTACAGTGCTACACGGTATTTTTCTAAATCTCGCGGGATTTTTTATTTCCCCGCCCAAAAGCGCGTGTACAATCTCTTGCTCGGTTATAAAAATTTGCGAAAGCCCGAAAACGTCTGCCAGTGAATTGCCGCTATCGACAATTCCGCTAAGCTTTACCGACTGCGTACCGTTGCTTACGGTAACCTCACAGTATGTATTTTCAGAAAAATTTTTCTTTAAAATTTTTCGCAGTAAAATCACGATAAAATATCCTATCACCGAAAATAAAATTAAAAACAACGGTGAAATATTAAAATAAACCACTGAATTGTTTATAACCATACCGTACGGTTTAAATATCAGCCACACCGCAATCATAGCGCCGCTATAAGCGAAGTTTACCATAAACAGCACCGCCGCGCTTCGCAAAAAAGTTTTTATATCGCCAAATCCAAAGGTCACAAGGCACAACACAGCGCACATTAAAATCTGTACCGCGCTCTGCGTAAAAAAATTGCTTTGAGGTAAAAATATGTAAAGTGAAAAAAGTCCGCCCACCGCCGCGCCCGCGAGCAGCCGCCAAAGGCGAGGTTTTTGGTTTAAAAACCGAGCAGCTATTGAAATTAAAAAATAATCCACCACAAAATTAACAAGCATTAAAATATCGGCGTAAACCGTCATAGAGCCCACCTCGTAATAATATTATATAGCCCGCGTATCAAAAACTATGTCAAATTGGGTGCATAAAAAAAGACGAAAACGGTAAATTTTCGTCCTGCTTGATATAGCTCTACTTAAAATTTTTGTATATTTTTTCACAAATATGTGGTATTATTAAAATAGGTGATATTATGAAAAGTGAAAAAAATATTCTGATAGCATTTATTTTAAACCTGTCGTTTTCAATATTTGAGTTTATAGGCGGTATTTTTACGGGTAGCGTGGCAATTTTGTCTGACTCGGTTCACGATATCGGAGATGCGGCAAGTATTGGTTTTTCTTATTTTCTTGAAAGAAAAGCAAAAAAGCAACCCGACAGGACCTATACCTACGGTTATGCAAGATATTCGGTTTTGGGCGGCGTGATAACAACCTTTATTTTACTGTTTGGTTCTGCCGCTGTGATTGTAAACGCTGTAAAAAGAATTATAAACCCTGTTGAAATTAACTACGGCGGGATGATTATTTTCGGTATTATAGGTGTCGCAGTCAACTTTTCAGCGGCGTATTTTACCCACGGCGGAGAGTCTATAAATCAAAAGGCAGTAAATCTGCATATGCTTGAGGACGTACTCGGTTGGGCTGTGGTACTTGTGGGCGCGGTTATTATGCGGTTTACAGATTTTAGTCTGCTTGACCCGATTATGTCTATCGGTGTTGCAATTTTCATTCTGATAAATGCCATCAGAAATTTAAAAGCCGTTCTTGATATTTTCCTTGAAAAAGTGCCCGAAAACGTTTCGGTAGATGAAATTAAAGAGCATATCTGCAAAATCGACGGCGTTGCTGACGCGCACCACATACACCTGCGCAGTTTTGACGGACAAAATATTTATGCTACAATGCATATCGTAACCGACGGCGACCCGCACACAGTTAAACATTTAATCCGCGACGAACTCGCCGAATACGGCATAACACACTCAACACTCGAGCTTGAGCGTAGCGACGAGCACTGCAGTGATAAAAACTGTCATATAGAACATAGTAACGCACACCACTGTCACCATCACCACTAATTCAAAAAGCACAGCGATAAGCTGTGCTTTAAAATTATAAAACTGTATTATCCATCCACTTTTTAAGGTCATCAATCCAAGTGTTTGCCAAAGTGGTTTTACAATCAAGCTTATCATTGTCGAGTGTAAGATGGTCAACCGTTGATAGTCCGTGAACACCATATGGATAAATACGTAATGTAAACGGAACCTTATTATCCGCCAAAGCAGTAGCATAAACAAGGCTATTCTTAACAGGTACCACTTGATCCTCTGCAGTATGCCAAATAAATGTAGGCGGTGTATCAAAGGTTACCAATTTATCGCAAGAATACTTTGCTACATCATCACCCTCAGGATATGTACCTAAAAGATTTACAAAGCTGCCCTTGTGGGCAAAGTTTTCATCTGCTGATATTACAGGATAGCAAAGCACAGTGAAATTGGGCTTTTTACTATCGGGGAAAATCTCACGCACAACCCCACAATTATAAACATTGCTATAGTGAGCTGCAAGGTGACCGCCTGCTGAAAAACCGATTATGCCGATTTTGTTTGTATCACAATTCCACTCATCAGCATTTTTATAAATTTCCTCAAAAACTGCGGCAACCTCTCTGAGTTGATTTGGGTATCTGTGAGGCGCTGTAGAATAATCAAGTACAAATACATTAAAGCCCCAATTTAAAAATTTGAGAGCAATCGGTTCTTCCTCGCGTTCAGAGCAACGTGCGTATCCGCCACCCGGGCATACCACCATACAGGGACGTTTTTCATTTTCTCTGCCCATTTCTTCAAGGCAATAAGGCAGATAACATACCATTTTAGGCTCTCTTCCGTCATAACCCAAAAACTCATATTTTTCTTTTAAACTGATTTCAAAAACTCGCATATTATCACCTTATTTTAAGAATACCTCGTTGTAACGGACGATTGCCTCATCAATAATTTTGATAGCCGCGTCGGCGTTTGCCACTTCCTCGACTGCGGTTTCTTTTTCCTCAAGATTTTTATACACCGCAAAGAAATGGCGCATCTCGTCAAACAAGTGCTTTGGTAATTCGTCGATCGATTTATACATATTGTAATTCGGGTCACTATAGGGTATAGCGATTATTTTTTCATCACGGTGACCGTTATCAACCATTGCTATAACGCCTATCGGATAGGCGCGCACCAGTGTCAGCGGCTCCAAATCCTCGGCGCATATAAGCAACACATCAAGCGGGTCATTATCATCGCCATAGGTACGCGGAATAAAACCGTAATTTGCAGGATAATGCGTTGAGGTATAAAGCACACGGTCAAGAATTATATACCCCGTCTCTTTATCAAGCTCATATTTTTTGCGACTGCCTTTAGGAATCTCTATAACACACAAAAAATCATCAGGTTTGATTCTTTCGGGTGATACGTCATGCCAGATATTATTCATACTATTTCACCTTTGCTTTTTTCTTTATGTTACCATATTTTCTTTTTAAAATCAATCGTAAATACTTCTCTTGACTAAAAAATATATTTTTGTTAAAATATTTAAGATGTTTTTGCTTAGGAGTATTTTATGGAAAGAGAAAGATTAGGAAGCAGATTAGGTTTTATTTTGCTTAGCGCGGGTTGCGCAATAGGTTGCGGCAACGTTTGGAAATTCCCTTGGCTGTGCGGTCAATCGGGCGGCGGCGCATTTGTACTGATTTATTTAATCTTTTTGGTAATTTTGGGTTTGCCTGTAATGATTATGGAATTTTCTGTAGGACGTGCCAGTCAGGCAAGCGTTATAAAAAGTTTTAAAAACTTAGAAAAACCAAACCAAAAGTGGCATTGGCACGGTGTTGCAGCGTTTATCGGCAATCTTTTGCTAATGATGTTTTACTCCTCGGTGGCAGGCTGGATACTTTACTACTTTGTAAGTTTTGTGAAAGGCGATATGACAGGCATTACAAACGAGGCGTCATCGCATTTATTTGGTAATATGCTATCTAACGTACCTGTTATGATTGGGTATATGGCAATAGTAGTCGTTTTAGGCTTTGCGATTTTGTGCTTTAGTTTACAAAAAGGACTTGAACGAATTACCAAGTATATTATGGTGTTAATGCTGGCGCTGATGATTGTGCTTGCAATTCGTGGTTTTTGGCTTGACGGCGCTAAAGAAGGTCTTACCTTTTATCTTAAACCCGACCTTGCCAAAATAAATGGTAACGTAATCGTAAACGCTATGAATCAAGCCTTTTTCACACTCAGTCTTGGCATTGGCTCGATGGCGATTTTCGGCAGTTACATTGGCAAAGACCGTACCCTTATGGGTGAATCAATAAATATTTTGGTTCTTGACACATTTGTTGCACTTATGGCAGGTTTAATTATTTTCCCCGCTTGCTTTACTTTTGATATTGAAGCTGGCGCAGGCCCAAGCCTTTTATTTGAATCAATGGCGGGCGTGTTCAACAATATGAACGGCGGTAGAATTTGGGGTTCCTTGTTCTTCCTATTTATGTTCTTTGCCGCTATGTCAACCGTTCTTGCCGTGTTTGAAAATATTCTTGCGTGTGTGCGTGAAGTCACCGGTTGGAAGCGTGTTAAAGCATGTATTATTTGCTGTGGCGCAATGCTTGTTTTATCGCTACCCTGCGCGTTAGGTTTCAATATTTTAAGCGGTTTTCATCCCTTTAACTCAAGCTCCAGCGTACTTGATCTTGAAGATTTTATTGTTAGTTACTGTATTTTGCCAATCGGTTCTCTTGCTTATATTTTGTTCTGTACAAGTAAAAAAGGTTGGGGCTTTGACAATTTTATTACCGAAGCAAACACAGGTGAGGGTCCTAAAGTGACACGGTGGCTGCGTCCGTATTTTACCTATGTATTACCACTTATTATAGTTTTTGTATTTGTAATGGGTATCATAACCTATGAGTTTGCTGATGGATTTACCATTCTTAATTGGATTAAGTCTTTAATTTAAACAAAAGTAAAAAAGCCGTGTTAAACACGGCTTTTTTATTTGAACAACATATTTGATACTACATTTATAATCGGTATTGTAAACACGCAAAGCAGTGTGCTAAGCAGTACACAGTTTGCGGCAAGCTCGGTTTCACCATCGTACATCTCGGCAATGTTAAGCATTACAGCAGCGCACGGTGTGCCACCCAGTATAAACATAGCCGCTTTAAATATAGGGTCAAACGGCAGAAAATACACAATGGCAAGGCAAGCAAACGGAAATATAAGCAACTTGCAAGCGCATATTATATATACGTAAGCCCGAGAAAATAATTTTTTAAATGAAACCGATGCAAGTCTAATGCCTAAAATAATCATACAAAGCGGGGTTGTAGTTTTGCTTAAAAGACTTAGCGCATCGCGAAACAGGACAGGAACAAAGCTTTGAAAACTTACCGCATACATAACGAGCGCTACGATAAGGCTTATAAACGGTGGGTTTAAGAACGCTTTTTTAAATGTCATCCGCTTCTTATCGCCTGTAAGACAATAAGCACCTATGGTAAATGTGAGCATATTCATTCCAACGATATAAACACATGCAAAGCAAGCAACCTCTGGATGTCCCGGTAATAGCGCCTTGATAATCGGAATACCAAAAAATCCCGCATTTCCAAGTCCAAAGCTTACTGTAAGCATACGGTATTTTATATTTGCAAACTTTTTACGAAAAATACCGTATAGCGCAAATGTAAGCACCGTTTGTATGGCAAGGGACACTACAAAAAACAGCATAATTTGCCCTATCATATACCACGAACGCTCGGTTTCCATAAAAGACGCCACAACCATACAAGGCGAACAGACATATACAAGAATTGCCGAAAGCGTTGATAGATGTTCAGCCTTAGCGATTTTTGTTTTACAGCACAAAAAACCAGGTATTATGTATAAAAGTGTCAGCAATACATTACTGAAAGCAACAATCATTTAAAATCAATCCTTTAAAACTTTTTCAAGTTAAATAATATCATATTAAATGCTCTTTTACAAGCAAAAAACCATATTATTTCTTGACATTACTAATCCCCTTGTGCTAAACTGAAAACAGAACTTTAAATAAGGGGGAGTTGTTATGGGAGGAACCGTAACATCAAGCGAAAACTTGGCATTAGGAGTTATATTTGCCTTTGTTTTCATTTATCTTCTATTATTTGGCATTTTGATTGCTACATACATTTTGCAGTCATTATCACTGCACACACTGGCTCGCCGTCGCGGTATTGCAAGCCCGTGGCTTGCGTGGTTGCCATACGGCAATTATTGGATAATCGGTTCGCTTGCCCGTGATTATGACAAGCAAAACAATATTCAAAGACGTTGGAACAAGACCCTACTTACACTGTCTATTGTATTTTCGGCATCATATCTTATTATTTATTTTGCTGTTATTTTCGGCACGTTAATTACAATGCTTAATATGGACGCTGCTACCATGCCCGAAGACACGGCTGTGGCAATTGTGCTTGTTGTATTTTCAGCATTTATTCCGATTATGATTATCGCCACCGCATTGCAGATTATAACATATATATGCTTTTTCAAGATTTTCGAATCCACCGTGCCTGACAAAGCGCTTAAATATTTCTTATTATCCTTGCTGTTGCCGCTTGCTCAGCCGATATGTCTATTCCTTTGCAGAAATAAAGGCTATCAACACCCTGACCCAATGGCATATATTTATAATCCTGTAAATAAAAATTATTCTTATTACCGACCCACTGTTAACGAGTCGGTACCCGACAATGAGGTTGTTGCAAACTCTCAGCCCGATATGCAGATTGAAGAAAACTCGGCAGAAGAACAAGTTGATACTGAAGAATAAAATCATCCCCACCGAACGGTGGGGATTTTTATATCCTTTTGTCTTAGACGAAACACCTTACTTATTATTTTTCACTATTACTTTATACCTAAAAAATTAAGCCGTCCTTGCGGACGGCTTTAAATTTTTTCTTATGCGCCAAATTTAGCAACGTTAATCTTAACGCCAGGGCCCATTGTTGTAGCCAAGGTGCAAGATTTTACGTACTGACCTTTGGTTGCAGCAGGCTTAGCCTTGATGATTGCGCCCATAAGAGCGTCAAGGTTTTCCTGAAGCTTAGCTGCGCCGAAAGATACTTTACCAATCGGGCAGTGAATGATGTTGGTTTTGTCAAGACGGTACTCAATCTTACCAGCCTTTGCCTCGGTAACTGCCTTAGCAACGTCGGGTGTTACAGTACCAGCCTTTGGTGAAGGCATAAGACCGCGAGGACCAAGAACCTTACCAAGACGACCTACCATACCCATCATATCGGGGGTAGCGATAACTACGTCAAAATCCATCCAGTTTTCGTTCTGGATTTTAGCTACCATATCCTCAGCGCCAACATAATCAGCGCCTGCAGCTGTAGCAGCGTCAGCCTTATCGCCCTTTGCAAGAACGAGAGTTCTTACAGTTTTACCTGTACCGTTAGGAAGAACAACGGCGCCTCTTACCTGCTGGTCAGCGTGACGGGAGTCAACACCGAGACGAACGTGAATTTCAACGGTTTCATCAAATTTTGCAGAAGCTGTCTTAACTGCAACCTCTACTGCTTCTTCAACATCGTAGAATTTGCCGTTTTCGATAAGCTTTGCGCTTTCATTATATTTCTTTCCGTGTTTCATAGTCGTTTACCTCTTAATCGACAACTTCAACGCCCATGCTGCGAGCTGTACCAGCTATCATACTCATAGCTGCTTCAATGCTTGCTGCATTAAGGTCGGGCATCTTAGTTTCTGCGATCTTTCTAACCTGTTCGCTTGTAATCTTGGCAACCTTTGTTTTATTAGGTGTACCCGACGCAGTTTCAATGCCGCATGCTTTTTTAATAAGAACGGCTGCGGGTGGGGTTTTTGTAATAAAACTGAAAGAACGGTCTGCGTAAACAGTGATGATAACAGGTATAATCATACCTACGTCATTTTTAGTTCTTTCGTTGAATGCCTTGGTAAACTCCATGATGTTAACACCATGCTGACCGAGTGCAGGACCAACCGGGGGAGCCGGTGTTGCCTTACCTGCAGGAATCTGCAATTTAATATAACCTGTAATTTTCTGAGCCATAAATAGCACCTCCATTATTCGTGGTAACCGTGTTTAGCGCGGTCTTGTCCGCAGCTAAATTAACACTTGGCGGAGCACTCCTATACGCGCTCCTCCCACCGTGACACACAGATGCTCACATTTTTACGGACGGTTAACCTTGACCGCAAAAAAATCTGTATGCCGGAAGTTAATAAGCATTTCTGCGTATTAACACTTAATCGTCGAGAGAGATCTGGTCAAGTTCAAGCTCAACCGGCGTTTCTCTACCGAACATTGAAAGTACAACACATACGTTATTGTTTTCCAAATCAATCGATTTGATAACGCCGCTGTAGCCTTCAAGCGGACCGTTGATAATCTTAACGGTGTCACCCTCGCTGTAGCCAACCTCGACGCTGTGCTTTTCAACGCCAAGAGCTGCAACCTCTGCGTCGGTAAGCGGTACGGGTTTTGAGGCAGGGCCTACAAAGCCTGTGCAACCGCGGATGTTGCGAACAACATACCAACTGTCATCGGTAACAATCATCTTGATTAAAACGTATCCCGGGAAAATTTTTCTTTCAACCTCGCGTGTCTTGTCGTCTTTTATCTCGGTAACGGTTTCCATCGGGATTTTGATATCCTGAATTAAATCCTGCATACCGCGATTTTCAACCACAGTGGCAAGGTCGGTTGCAACCTTATTCTCATAACCAGAATAAGTATGCACAACATACCATCTTGCTTCAGTTGTTTCTGACATAATCGCTACCTCCCGAACGCTTATCCGAGGATAAGGTCAATGAGTTTGCCAATGCCAAGGTCAAGAAGCCAGATGAACGCACCGACAATAAGGCACATAACAAGAACGATTAAGGTGTTTTTAGCAACGTCCTTAACGCCGGGCCATACTATCTTTTTAATTTCGCTCTTGTAATCCTTTAAGAAGCCGATTACACGCTGAGCGATCGTGCGTTTTGCGCCCTTTGACTGCATTACCTCGATATAGTCATCAATAAGCAGATACGCTGCTGCTGCAACTGCAAAAAGCAAAAGCGCTATAGCTGTAAGCAATACGGAACCTGCGTACTCAATGCTGACAGGAGCAACCTTTGTGGTAAGGGGACGGGCATCTACAAATTTTGCAGCATCGCTAAGCGCGATAACCAGCATATAGATACCTGTACCAAGACCAAATGCAGGCGCAAAATAACGTACCTTTTTTGACTTGAACGAGAAAACGCTGAGCAACAGACCTATTACGGTAAGCCAGAAGCAGAAAAGAATGTCTGCCGATCTAGCCATATCGTACTCAACATCAGCGATGGTAAGCTTGCTGCCAAAGCCAAGCGCTGCACCAACTGCATCTACAGAACCTGCTGAGGTTGTAATGGTTGCGAAATTGGTGAAAAAGAGTACTAAAGAAACAGCTGCGAAGATAACCGAAAGAATCTGACAAATTCTATTGACAGTTTTCATCATATTACCCTCCTTACTTTGTTTCCTTGTGCAAGGTGTGCTTTCTGCAGAACCTACAATACTTGTTCATCTCAAGTCTGTCAGGGTCGTTCTTCTTGTTTTTCATTGTGTTGTAATTGCGTTGCTTGCATTCTGTGCAAGCGAGTGTAATTTTTACTCTCATAACGGCACCTCCCGCTTTACGGAATTATTTTTTTCTCGCCTAAGGGGCGAGAATGCCTCCCTCATTACAGCTGCACATACACCGTACCAAAAGGTATATATTGAATACCTTTGGAAAGCACAATACAGTATATTGTGTAACTGTGTTGATAAGGCTTAAAAAAGCCTTGCAGAGGTAGTAGCATTATACCACAATTCATCCGCAAGGTCAAGTATTTTTTGATTTTATTTATGATATGTTGAGCCTTCGTTTATTTTAAAGGCGCGGTAAATCTGTTCGAGTAGCATTACTCGAAACAGCTGGTGCGGAAAAGTCATTGCTGACAACGACAGTTTAAAATCCGCCTTTTGTTTTATACTATCACTTAAACCATATGAGCTGCCTATTATAAAGCACATATTTTTGCCGCTGTTAGTGTTACCTGCCACAAAATCGGCAAGCTGCTCACTCGCAATTGATTTACCCTCAACACAAAGAGCAGTAACGACGCTGCCCTCGGGTATGCGTTTCTCTATTCCTTCGGCTTCTCTTTCGAGCGCCGAGTCAATTTCACTTCGCGACGGCTTTTCGGGCAATAATACGGGATTAAGCTCAGCTATATCAAGCTTACAGTATCTTGACAGTCGTTTTGCGTACTCACCTACCGCGTCACGCAGATATTTCTCTTTGAGTTTTCCAAGTGTTATAAGAGTTATCTTTATCAAAACACAGTCACCCCTACCGTTTTCGGTTTAGCCGTTTCCAATATGTAATCAACGCCGTCTTTAGCTCCAATGCCTTCAAGCGTCGCCCTTGCCGCTGACAAAGCCAAAAGCGGCGTGTTATTTTCGCGACTTATGTGACCGAGGATTATGCGCGTTGTGCCACTTTTTAAAAGAGCAGGTAGTTCTATCGCGCAAGCGCTATTTGAAAGGTGTCCCTCATCTGAAAGTATCCGTAATTTCAGGCTTGCGGGATATGGACCGCGACGCAGCATTTCTATATCGTGATTTGATTCCAACACCGTCACGTTGCAGCCCAATATTTTTTTTCGTATATCATCGGTCATAACACCAAGGTCGGTGCAAACAGCCGCGCGTCTGCCGTCAGGCAGGGTTATAACGTAGCCGCCGCTACCATCGGCGTCGTGGCTGGTTGCAAAAAAATCTACCGCAATATCACCAAGGGTTACTATGCCGCCGTCTACTGTAATCGTTGCAATACCCTCGGGTATAAAATCATTCGCCGCCAAATTCTCTAATGTTTTACCCGACGCGATAAGAGGAATTTTTGTCTTTTTTAAAAAGGTTTTAAGTCCTTTTATATGGTCGGTGTGCGTATGCGTTACAGCAACCGCGCGCAAACGCGCAATATCGCCGCCTGCTTCATCAATCGCGGTCATTAAAGCCTTGCAGGAAATTCCCGCGTCTATAAGTATATCGCCGTCTGTGGTTGATATATACGTACTGTTTCCCGAAGAACCGCTGGCTAATGTGCACAGTCGCGCCATAAAAATCCCCCTTTCTTATATATATAAGTATGGCGGCTTTTAAAGCCGCCAATAGTTTATGCGTTTTTTATAACTGCTTCTTTGCTTACAATAGGTACGCGCTTTATATCAGCGCCAAGCTTTTTGAACTTTTCGGCAACGTTTTCATAACCGCGGTCAATATATATAATGTTTTCAACCTCGGTAACGCCCTCTGCCATAAGACCCGCTATAATCATTGCGGCGCCAGCACGCAAATCAACCGCCTTTACAGGCGCGGGAGTCAGTTTTTCGACACCCGTTATTACCGCCATTTTGCCGTCGACCTGAATTTTAGCGCCCATACCTATAAGCTGTTCAACATACCTGAAGCGATTGTCCCACACGCCCTCGGTTACGATGCTCGTTCCCTGCGATACTGCAAGCAGAGTTGCTATCTGCGGCTGCATATCGGTGGGGAAGCCTGGATGCGGCATGGTTTTAACGTTGCATTTTTTAGGCCTGCCCGTCATTTTAACACGCACAGCCTCGTCGTATTCGGTAATCTCGGCGCCAGCTTCGACCAACTTTGCAATTATCGACTCAAGG
Source organism: Clostridia bacterium (assembly GCA_017442225.1). Taxonomy (GTDB): domain Bacteria; phylum Bacillota; class Clostridia; order Oscillospirales; family Acutalibacteraceae; genus UBA737. The sequence goes on along the minus strand of JAFSAR010000023.1, from coordinate 120,742 downwards.
TGCTTAGGTATTACATTTTCTATAAGCACGTCGCCCTGTGTTGCAGCGGCGGCTACCATATAAGTACCTGCTTCTATCTGGTCGGGAATAATGCTGTAGGTTGTGCCGTGAAGATGCTCTACACCGCGTATTTTTATAACGCTGGTACCCGCGCCCATAATATTTGCGCCCATAGAATTGAGGAAATTCGCGAGGTCTACTATATGCGGCTCGCGCGCGGCGTTTTCAATTACGGTAAGTCCGCTCGCCTTTGCGCCGGCGAGCATTATGTTGATTGTAGCGCCAACCGATACAACGTCAAGATAAACCGAACAGCCGCGAAGCGTCTGCGCTCTGGCGTCAACCATACCGTTTTCGATTATAACCTTAGCGCCAAGCGCCTCAAAGCCCTTAATATGCTGGTCAATCGGACGAACGCCAAAATCGCAACCGCCGGGAGGCGCTACGCGAGCTTTGTTGTGGCGACCTAAAAGGGCACCCAAAAAATAACTGGACGCACGCATACCCTCTGCCATCTTTTTATCGATAACAAAGGAATTTGCAGGTACAGGGTTTATCTCTACCGTTGATTTATTTATAGTGCGAACCTCTGCGCCCAATTGCTTTATTGCGCGAAGCAATGTTGCGACATCAGAGATTTCGGGTAAATTTTCAATAACACAAGGGCTGTCAGCAAGTAATACTGCAGGCAATATTGCAACAGCGGCATTTTTTGCGCCGCTTATGTGAACACTGCCCGTAAGCCGCTTTCCCCCGTTTATTACAAACTTTTCCAAATACGGCACTCCCGTCTTTTGAAATTAGAGAAATATTAAAACTCTTTTAAAGTATTGCCAAAAAACTAAATCCGATACCAATTATACAATAGAAAACATATTTTGTCAATTGAAAAGACCTATGCCGAATGCTTTCCGACGCTTTTTGTGTTTTCGAATTTATCAATAAAGTTGCATACGATATATACGAGTATAAAAATTCCCATTGCCGCATTACCAAGAGCCGCAGAAATATCGCCGTTTGATAGCTGCATTTTTCCAAGCGTTGATAAAAACAGTTTTGGCAAGGACGCCACCGCGCACAATATAACCGCCGCAAGTCCCGATGCAAAAAGTCTTTTTGGTTTTTTTGCAGTATCACCGATTTCGTTTTCAAAGCTTGCAAACTCAAAGGTGAACCACAGTAAAACGCTGTTTGTAAAAATAAGAAAAATATTTTCAGTAACAAGCGCCAACGCCGACGTGCTTACAAAAACGCTTATAAGCTTAACAACGTAGTAAACTACAGGGATAACGAGAATTAAAGGCGGGAATTTGTATTCATAAATGTTTTTGAGTCCGTAAGCAACAAAAACAAACGCTGACGCAAGGGACAAAAGCACAAGCAACATATCATACCAAGCACCGTAGGCAGCAGAAAATCCAGCTACCGTCTGATAAATAAACATACCGCCCGCAAGCGCGCTTGCTATCGCCACGGCGGGACGCGGCTTTACAGAATTTTGCTTTACACCCTCAAGTGTTGTTGCAAGCAGGCCTATTGATGCCACTGCCGCGCAGATAATCACTGTTATTAGCACACTTATTACGGAATACTGCTGTTTTATAAAACCCGTTGCGCTGTCCACTGTAAAACATATCTGTATTGCGCGCAATAAAACACAGATAGGAAGCGCGACGGATAAAAGCATCAACGCGTGGCGATGTTTCATAATATATCACCTCTAAAGAATTTAACTTACAATTACAACATATATTTTATATATATGACCACAAAAAGTCAATAAAATTAAAGGTGAGCGCAATATGAAAGGAACGTTTTTTATATCTCTTGTTGTGATTTTTTCCATGTTGGTGATACCGCTGTCCGCGCTTTCAAAGGCAGATAGCGTCGCTGTGCCCACGGCAAAGCCACAAAGTGACGTTGTTTACCAAAAGAAAAATGATGATATAGGCTTTGAAAAAATCAAGGTTTTAAAGGACGGTGAAATCACCGAATATTCGGCAAACGATTATATTTTTGGCGTAGTTGCCGCCGAGATGCCCGCGCTTTACGAAGCCGAGGCGTTAAAGGCGCAGGCTGTAGCGGCATATACCTTCGCTTGCTACCGAATGCAGAATAATACAAGCGCCGAGTATGATATATCGTCAGACAGTGATACCGCGCAATGCTTTATCACGCGTGAGGAAGCCGCAGCCCGCTGGGGAGAAAAGTCTGACGAATACGCTAAAAAGATAGATAATTGTATAAATGCGGTAGAGGGCGAAATTCTGACCTACGACGGCGAGCCGATTTTTGCAGCATATCACGCGATATCGGCAGGAACTACAAACTCTTGCGCCGACGTATGGGGCAGTGACCTATCATATCTTAAATCTGTAAACAGCGCAGGTGACAGTCTTGCCGACGGATATTTAAGCGAAGCCACCTTTACCGCCGACGAGCTTGTCGAAAAACTAAAAAGTATAACGTCGCCAAAAGGCGCGCCGCAAGATTATTTTACCGATATTAAAACCGCGGACAACGGATACGTCAAAAAAATCACCTATTGCGGCGCAGATACCACTGGCGCGCAGATTGCCGAATCGCTCCAGTTGCGTTCTGCCAATTTCGAAATCAAATTTGCCGACGGTAATTTCACCTTCACCGTAAAGGGCTACGGTCACGGCGTAGGATTAAGTCAAACGGGCGCCGATTATATGGCAAAGCAAGGCAGCAATTACAAAGAAATATTATTGCACTATTATTCTAACGCACAATTGCAAAAAAATTAAAAATTTTACTTGACAAACGAATACGTGTTGTATATAATGGTTTAGCAATCCAAAGACAGTAGGTGGCATTTGCCGTAAGTTTTAACGCCTACCGAGGTGAGCGTGAATGATTTTTTGAATTTTTCATGTCTACCCTTGTGTCCTTGGGTGGACATTTTTTATTTTCACTCGGAGGTGAAACACATTGCCAAACGCAAAGGTTTTAGAAGCAAAAAAGCAGGCTGTTGCTGAACTCTCCGAAAAACTCGGCGCCGCTATTACAGGTGTTGTTGTTGATTATAAGGGTATCACCGTTGCTGATGATACAGCTCTCCGTAAAGAGCTTCGTGAAGCAGGCGTACAGTACTTTGTAGTTAAGAACTCTATCTTAAAGCGCGCAGTTGAGGGTACAGACCTCGGCGACATCGCAAGCGTATGCGAGGGCACAACCGCTATCGCAATCGCTAACGAGGATTACACCGCAGCAGCAAGAATACTTTGCAAATTTGCCGACAGCCACGACAACTTCAACGTAAAATCTGGCTTCCTTGATGGCAAAGTTGTAAGTGTTGAAACCATCGCAGAACTTGCAAAGCTTCCTTCCAGAGAAGTTCTTCTTGCAACAGTTCTCAGTGCCTTCCAGGCACCTATCGCAGCATTTGCACGTGCTGTACAGGCTATCGTTGACAAAGACGGTGAGCCCGCAGCTGAAGAAGCAGCTGAATAATTAAAAACAAAACTAAAACAAAAACATTTATTGGAGGAAACTAAAATGGCATCTGAAAAGATTACAGCTATGATTGAAGAGTTAAAAACTCTTACCGTTCTTGAGCTTTCTGAGCTCGTTAAAGCAGTAGAAGAGGAATTTGGCGTATCTGCAGCAGCTGCAGTAGCAGTAGCAGCTCCCGCAGCAGGCGCAGCAGCAGCCGCTGAAGAGAAAACTGAGTTTGACGTTGTTCTCGCAGAAGCAGGCGCTGAAAAGATTAAGGTTATTAAGGTTGTTCGCGAAATCACAGGTCTTGGCCTTGCTGATGCAAAGGCTGTTGTTGATGGCGCTCCTAAGACCCTTAAAGAAGCAGCAAGCAAAGAAGACGCTGAAGCAATCAAGGCTAAGCTTGAAGAAGTTGGCGCAAAGGTTGAGCTTAAGTAATTTAAACTCTAATCAAAATTTAAAGAAGATGTTTTTTGTAAAACATCTTCTTTTTTTATTGCAATAAAATAATATAGTAGGTATAATTAACCTGTAAAAATAAAAAAGAGGGCACCCTTATGAGAAAAAAGCTTATAATGCGATATTTTATTCCTGCCGAGCGCACTGATGCGGGTTGGGAAAAATATTCACTGCCGCTTGGTAACGGTTATTTCGGCGCGAGTGTGTTCGGTGGAACTGATACCGAGAGAATACAATTTACTACCAATACCTTTGCAAATGATTTCTCCAGTGGCGGTGTTGCAAATTTTTGCGAAATTCTTATTGATTTCAATCATAACAATACCGTTAACTATGAACGCGGTCTGTTGCTTAATACGGGTATTGCCTATTCAAATTACGAGACAAACGGCATGAAGGTTGACCGTAAAGCCTTTGTAAGCTATCCCGACAAAATTTTTGCCTACAAAATAGATGCGCAAAACGGTAGTATCGACTTTGATATACACCTTGTAATTCCGTACCTTGATACAAGGACCACCCAAGAAGGCGGCAGAACGGGTGAAATAATGGTTGAGGGTAACACCCTTGTTATGCGCGGAACACTTCCCTCTCGTGAGCTTGTTTATGAATCGCGTCTTACAGTAGTGACCGACGGAGATATAATATCAAATGCTGACAGTCTTACGGTAAAAGGCGCAACAAACACCGCGCTTTACTACACGCTTGATACCTCTTACAAGCTATGTCCCGAGGTGTTTATGAGCGGTTGTCATAAAGCGCTCGGTGATGACCCGCACGAAAAGGTTATTGCTTGTCTTGAAAACGCGGTAAAGCTTGGCTATGACAAATTGTACGAACGACATATAGCCGATTATACCGAACTTATAGACAGAGTTGAGCTTGACCTTGGGGGTACCGATGACGGCAGAAGCACCGAAGAACTCTTAATATCTTATCAAAACGGCAATCCCGAACTCTATCTTGAAGAGGTTTACTATGCCTATGGCAGACATTTGCTTGTATCATCCTCGCGAAAAGGGACACCTCCCGCATCACTTCAGGGTGTGTGGACGGTACACGATAAATCGCCGTGGGGCAGTGGCTTCTGGCACAATATAAATGTTCAGATGAACTATTGGCCTGCCTTTAATACCAACCTTACCGAAACCTTTGAGGCTTATGCCGAGTATTGGAAAAGCTATGTAAAGGCGGCAGGTGTCAGCGCATCAAGTTGGATAAAAAATAAAAATCCCGAAAACTATGTCGAGGGTGAGAATGAATGCGGATGGATTATCGGCACTGCCGCCAGTATGTATCAAATTGAAGGTATGAGTCCTCACACACACTCAGGTCCCGCAACGGGTGGAATGACAAGTAAATTGTTTTGGGATTATTACGATTTTACCCGCAACGAAAAAGTGCTTAAAGAGTATACATATCCTGCAATTCACGGTATGTCAAAATTCCTTACAAAATGTGTAAAGAATTACGACGGCAGATATTTATGCAATTTTTCTGCATCTCCCGAACAGATACTGTCAGGAGACTGGATATCCACTCACAAAAAACAACAGTATTATCATACTGTAGGATGCGCGTTTGACCAACAGCTTATATATGAAAATGCCCTTGATGATTTAAAATGCGCCGAAATCTTAGATATATACGACGATATAACCAAGCTTGAAAGCCGACAACTTTGCGGTTATAACCCTGTTAGAATTGGTTATAGCGGTCAGGTCAAGGAGTATGATGAAGAGCATTTTTACGGTGAAATAGGCGAGGCAAAGCATCGCCATATTTCACAACTTGTCGGTGTAGTTCCAGGCAGTTCAATTACCCATAGCACACCAGCCTGGCTTGATGCGGCGCGAATTACCCTTGAAATGCGTGGCGACAAATCTACAGGCTGGGCGCTTGCGCACCGACTTTGCGCGTGGGCTCGCGTGGGTGACGGTGAGCACACATACCTGTTACTTCAAAATCTACTCCGAGAACGTACATATCCAAACCTTTGGGATGTTCATCCCCCATTTCAGATTGACGGTAATTTTGGCGCAACCGCAGGTATTACCGAAATGTTGCTTCAAAGCCATGAGGGATATGTTTCATTACTGCCTGCGCTACCAAGCGCTTGGAAAAACATTTCATTCCGAGGTCTTAAAGCGCGCGGCAACTTCACAGTAGACTGTGAGTATAACAACAAAATACAGCGCTGTCAAATTAAATCAGAGGTTGGCGGCACTCTAAAACTGCGTTATGAAGGCATTGACGGCGTAAATGTTACCTGTAACGGTACTCCCATAGATGTAGAACGTGACGGATTTTATCTCACCTTCAACACACAAAAGGGCGCTGTATATGTGTTAGATGGATTTAAGCCCGTTGTAAAGCGGACGATTGTAACAGAGCTCGTTTCATATTGGACCGACGGCGGCGCCAAACTTAAATGGGAAGCGCCCGATAACAACCAATATGAAATTTACCGCGCAAAAGACAGTGATGCAGATTATACCCTTGTCGGTATTACCGATAAATGCGAGTTTGTTGACAGCGCCTACACCGCGCAAAGCAAGGCGCGTCTTACCTACAAGGTTGTTGTGTCAAACGGCAACGAACACAGCTGTGAAGCTGTCGGCGCGCTAACTGTTTTGCACCCTGCAAGCAATTTAGAAGAAGACCGCTATGCATTGCTGTTTAAAACAATTAATAAACTTGACTAATTTACAAGGAAAGTTAAATTAGAAGAGAACAGGGGAGGTAGAAGACGGAGGACGGTTCCTTGTCCTGCGCTTAACAAACATTAAACACCCGAGATTTGAATCTCGGGTGTTTTTATTTCGTCCGTTATCAGTAGTTGTTATCAACCATTATCCACTCTCCAGGATTTGCCATACCTTTTTTACCTGCTTCGCGAGCGGCGGCAATCGTTAAGGTTTCTTTGTGAGAAACGGGCTCAACGCCTGTTTTAAAGAATTCTACCATTGTTTTGTAATGATAAATCCAGAAATCATAACTGCAATCTATAAGCTGGTTAGCTGTTGGAATTGATATATTCATCATATAAGGCGAGTTATAGTTAAAGCTGTTGATAACTATGTATCTGCCACTTGCCATTTCTAATGTTACCGAATAGAAATCATCACCGTGATTTACTGCCATAACGCGCTTAGCGGGTTCTTCCATCAGCATCATAGCGGGCTCTAAGGTATGAAGAATATAGTTGTCATAAGAGTTTTGCGGTGACATTGCCACAAGTGATTTAATAGCCTTGCGGTCAACCGTAGTGTATTCCTGAGCATAGCGAAGTGAAGAGCAGCTATAACAGGGTGTACCGCTTTTTTCGGCTATTTCGAACATACGCTTTGCCGACGCTAAATCTGTACCAAAAGGCTTATCAACAAAGCAGGGCTTGCCGCTTGATAACGCTTTGCGACATAAATCTTCTTTTCTTTCGCAATTGTCGGGCGCCAAAACCATTAAAACATCAGCTTTTTCGATAACTTCATCAATCGTAGAGCAACACTCTATGCCCATTTTGTCACACCACTGCTCGCTGGTAGTGCCTTTTATGGGGTGGGGAATTTCGCCGTATGCATAGCACACCTTAACCTCACCATTTGACTGCTTTTCAAGGTGTGCAGGTGCATTTTGTGCATGCCATTCATCTAAATAATAGTCAATAAAGCCAACCTTAATCATAACTGTATCTCCTCATGCATATATGCCGAATCATAAATTGCCTGCATCATTTTTGCAGTAATAATGTTGGTATCAATATGGTTTGGCAATTTTTTGCCAGAGCGAATGCAGTCAAGAAACGCGTCAATCTCTGAAGCGATCTGAATATTCTGCTCAAATTTGGGTTTGTATTCATAAAGCTCACCATCTTTTGTTGTATAAACGGTAAAATCTTTAGTGTAATAATCGATACGACAACCGCCCTTATCCCCCATAAAATCTATAAACATTTCTTCATTATTTATATTTTGTGCCCATGCGCCGTTTAGCGTGATTGTAGGGCCTTCGGTGCGAATAAGCGCGGTGATAGAGTCCTCTACGTCATAAATGCCGTCGAGCTTTGGCGGACCCGCCCACATAGTATTGGGATAAACATATTCTGAAATATTTTTTCCCAATTTGCAAAAAGCCTCGCTTGTTACAGTAAGGGGCTTTGGGTCGCCGCAGCAGTACATAACTATGTCAAGAAAATGTACACCCCAATCAATCAGCGCGCCGCCGCCGGACACCGCCTTAGTAGTAAAATCTCCGCCAAGACCTGGGATTGAGCGGAATGCGCGAAAGCTTACGTAAACGTGGAAAATATCGCCGAATGCTCCCTCGTCAATAAGCTTTTTAAGTGCGTTTACACCATTGTGGAAACGGTTGCAAACACCGATATTGAGCACCTTTCCTGTCTTGTGCTGAACCTTTTGCATTTCGAGCGCCTCTGCGTATGTACGGGCGGCAGGCTTTTCGCAAAGCACATTTTTGCCCGCTCGCATAGCGTCAATAGAGATAATTGCGTGCATATTATTTGGTGTGCAGACCGAAACAGCCTCTATCTCGGGGTCTTTTAGTGCCACCTTATAATCGGTAATGGCAATACCACAGCCATAGTCTTCTACTGCCTTTTGTGCCCTTTCGGGAATAATATCGCAGAAATATTTAATTTCTGCCTTTTCGTTTTTTAGGTATGCTGGTATATGTTGTCTGTTGGCGATAGTACCGCAGCCAATGATTGCAACCTTCATAATTTAACCTCGCTTTTATATTTTAGCGCATAAGCACTTGGACTTATGTTTTCTCTGTTTGAAAACGCTTTGCTGAAAACGTGAATACTACTATAGCCCATACGTTCGGCAACCGCTGTGACGCTCATTCCTCTGCCCAGCAGCTCGCAGGCGCGTCTGTGACGGCTCATTAAAAAATATTCCTTAAGGCTCAGCCCCATAGATTTAGAAAAAAACGAATATATATGCGAATAACTGTAGCCGAATTTTTCGGGCAGTTTTTTAAGAACGGATATGTCCTCGATATTAGAGTCGATAAATGAGCATATCTGCGCGACGGTCCGTTTTTTACCAAAACGAACATCGGGCACGTAAACCTGATTTGCCGCGCCCTCAAGTGAGCGCAGGGCATATATCAAAAGTTTTCGTATACTATCAGCAACAATGGCTGATGAAAACTCGTCTTTGCCGTAAAGGTTTAAAAATATATCGTGGAAGGTATGCGGAATACTGCGGTCGGCTGTAACGCACCCCGCTTTTGCCGTGGCAAAAAAATCGTAAAGTTGTCGCTCGCAATCACCTGATTTATCAGCAATATCAAACGCAATGTAATAATACCTAAGCGCATGCCCATCTGCGCTGTCAATGGCGTGCGCCGTACCCTTTGGATTAAAAATAAGGTCGCCTGTTTTGCAAAGGTAGGTTTTATCGTCGCAAAGCATTGTCGCATTGCCGTGCACAATATATGTAATTTCATGGGCAATTTGCGTATGTTTAACACATTTATAACCCGAATAGGTATCAATATCGCCTACCTGCACAATTTCAAAAGGTGAGAACGATATTGGTTTATCATAAAAGGTGTTGTCAAAATGAAATTTTACAAAATCCGCCATATCAATTACCTCGTTTCGATTTTAGCATAAAGAAAGCAAAAAATATTTAATATAAAAATCAATTTTGTTTAGCAAAACTTATTATCCCAAAAAACAAATAAAAAATCAACCCCGCAAATGCGGGGTTGAAGAATTATTCTTCTCTAAATTGTTGTTTGTGTAGCATGGCGTAGATGCCGTCTTGCTCTATAAGCTCGTCGTGGGTGCCCTGTTCGCAGATTTCGCCGCCTGACACAACGGCTATTTCATCAGCATTTTTAATGGTAGAAAGGCGGTGCGCCACAACGAGTGTCGTTCTGCCTTTACACAGCTCGTCAAGCGCTTGCTGAATCATAATTTCGGTTGCGTTATCAAGCGCGCTTGTCGCTTCATCAAGTATAAGTATCGGTGGGTTTTTAAGGAAAACGCGCGCAATACTAAGGCGCTGTTTTTGTCCGCCCGAAAGCTTAACCCCGCGCTCGCCTATCACGGTATCATATCCGTTTGGCAAGGTCATAACGTAGTCGTGGATATTAGCGCGCTTTGCCGCCTCGATAACCTCGTCGTCGGTAGCATCAAGTCTACCGTAGAGTATGTTGTCTTTAATACTTGAGTTAAAGAGATATACATCTTGTTGCACAATGCCGATATTTTTGCGAAGCGAGTCACGAGTGATATTGTTTATATCAACGCCGTCAATCAGAATCTGTCCCTCTCGAATATCATAAAAATGCGGAATAAGGTGGCAAATAGTTGTTTTTCCTCCACCCGAGGGACCGACAAGCGCAAAGGTTTGCCCCTTTTCGATTTTTAGGCTAACGCCCTTAAGCACGTTGTCGCCGTCGCCGTAGCCATAGGTAACATTTTTAAACTGTATAACGCCATCAATATTTTCTATATCCTTTGCATCGGGACAATCTGTTTCAATCGGTGTGTCAAGAATTTCAATAAATCGCTCAAAGCCCGTTACGCCGTTTTGGAAGGATTCCATAAAACGAATAAGGGTGTTCACGGGGTTAATAAATAGGTTTATAGATACTATAAACGCCGAATAGTCACCAAAATGCTCCGAATCGGTAAGAAGCAAAAATCCGCCTGCGATAAGCAAAATAACATTAAAAACATCGGTAACAAAGGTCGTGCTTGAATGAAACTGACCCATTGCCTTGTATGCCTTACGGCTGTTCTCAACAAATTCTATATTTCCTACCGAAAATTTTTCGATTTCTTTCTCGTGGTTTGTAAACGCTTTTGTAACGCGGATACCCGAAATACTGCTTTCAAGCGCCGCGTTTATAACAGCGTTTGCTTCGCGACGTTTTTTAAACGCGTCTCGCATCTTTTTGCGAAGAACCGAAGATATAAATATGAGTATCGGTACGCATACAAGCAATATGAGTGAAAGCGGCACGTTTATCGACATAAGATAAGCAAACGAAATTATAATGGAAGTGCTTGTTATCAATACGTTTTCGGGGCCGTGGTGAGCGAGCTCTACAATATCAAAGAGGTCGCTTGTCATTCGTGTCATAATTTTGCCCGTTTCATTATTATCAAAAAAAGAAATCGGCAGTTTTTCAATATGTGAAAATAGGTCGCTGCGCATTTGCTCCTGCATACGAACGCCCATCATATGACCTTGGTATTGCACAAAATACGAAAGTCCCATCCGCATTAAGTACACAATCAAAAGCAAACTACCGCAAACAATAATTTCGGTATATTTTTTGTTGGGCATAAAATCGTTTAACAACTCACGTGTTATCATAGGATAAAAAATTCCTATAACCGACATTGTAAATGCCGCCAGCATATCGAGTATGAAGATTTTCTTGTGCGGTTTGTAGTAGCTTAAAAATCTTTTTAACATTGCTTTGCCTTTCTAATTTTCGTTTAAACGTTTATACATTTTTATTATTTCTTGTCTTAAATTTGCATTACTGCTTTCAATCAATTTAGGATCGCTCTCAAGCAGATTTGCCGCAGCCATACCTGCCATACGCAAGGTGTCGGTATCGGCGTAAATGTCTGCTATCTTGAGGCTCGGCAATCCGTGTTGCCTTGAGCCTAAAAAGTCACCTGGACCTCGAAGTCGTAAATCCTCGTCAGCAATTTTAAAGCCGTCGGTATTTTCCTTTATAACCTGTAGTCTATCGGCAGTAGCGCCTTTTTTGTAATCCGATATAAAAATACAGGTTGATTTATACCTACCCCTACCTATTCTGCCACGTAGCTGATGCAGTTGTGATAGTCCGAATCGTTCGGCATTTTCTATTACCATTATCGCGGCATTGGGCACATCTATACCCACCTCAATTACGGTTGTGCATACAAGAAGCTCGATTTCGCCGTCTTTAAAAGCACGCATAATTTTGTCCTTGTCGGCTGCTTTCATCTGTCCGTGAAGAAGTCCTACGCGATAATCACGGAATGCACCGTCTTTTATTTCGTCATAGTACCTCTCGGCACTTTTTATATTCAGCTCCTCGTTTTCCTCTACCATAGGGCACACTATATAACCCTGCCTGCCCTCGTCAAGATGCTTTTTTATGTAGCCGAAAACGCGGGGGCGCAATGCCGACTCCACACAGTAATTTTCTATTTTCTGTCTGCCACGCGGATATTCGTCGATAATGCTTATATCAAGGTCGCCGTATATTATAAGACCAAGTGTACGCGGAATAGGCGTTGCCGACATTACAAGGGTGTGCGGACGCATACCTTTTGATGATAATTCAGCCCTTTGTGACACACCGAAACGGTGCTGTTCGTCGGTAATAACCAGCGCTAAATTTTTAAATTCCACGTCGCCGCTTATAAGTGCGTGAGTGCCTACGGCAATTTGCGCCTCACCCGAAACCAGCATTTCCTTTGCGCGTTGTTTTTCACTTTTTTTGAGAGAGCCTGTAAGCAACACACATTTTATATCGCTGTTTTTAAGGCTTTCGCATAAATTTTTATAATGCTGTTCGGCAAGAATTTCGGTTGGAGCCATTATCGCCGACTGAAATCCTGACCGCGCAGTATGATACATAAGCGCTGATGCCACTGCTGTTTTTCCGCAACCCACGTCGCCCTGCACCAAACGGTTCATAACAGAGCCCGATGCCATATCATAGACGCAGTCTGCTATTACACGCTTTTGCGCGTTTGTCATTTCAAAGGGCAAAGATTTTATATACTCTTTTGTAAAATCGTAGTTTAAAACAAATTGCGACCGTATGCGGCGCTTATTTTTAAGCAACATAAGCCCCGTGCGCAAAACAAAAAGTTCCTCAAAAACAAGGTGTTTTTTAGCCTGTGCGAGCGACTCCTCGCTTTTTGGGAAATGAATATTTTCTATAGCGGTTTTGAGGTTACACAGTTTGTATTTATTTCTGATGCTTTCGGGCAAAACGTCCTGTATTTCACAGCCCTCGAGCGCCGTTTTAACAAGCTTTGCTATAGCGGCAGAGGTCATATTTTTTGACGCAGGATATATAGGCGCAATACCCGTACTGCCTACCTCGCGAATTTCGGGCGAGGACATTGCGGGCAAAAATGTACCGCCTTGTATTTTGCCTAAAAACAGATATTCCGAGCCTTGATTTAGGCGGTTTGCGAGATATTTGTTATTAAAAATCGTTATCTGCAGTTGCGCTGTACCGTCACTTACTACAAATTTATAAAGCGTCATATTTTTTCGAATAATATGCTCGGTAACAGGGGTAACAATACGCGCTTTAACGCACACCTTTTCGTCTGCGTTGCTATCAAAAATCTGCTTGATATTGCCAAAATCCTCATATCCGCGCGGATAATAACGCAAAAGGGCACCGATTGTATCGATGCCCAGTGAATACAGATGCTGGGCGCGTTTTTCACCAACGCCCTTTAAAAATCTTATGTCGGTATTAAAATTAGACATTAAATTTATCACTCTACAGAAATAATGTAATAATATACGGGTTGACCGCCGTTTACAAAGGTGATTTCTACCTTAGAGCCAAACTTTTCGTTAAGCTGTTCTTCCAAGGCTGCCGCCTGCGTTTCGGTAATACCCTCGCCGTAAATCACGGTTACAAACTCGCTATCGCGCTTTATCATAGACTTAATAAGCTTCATAGTGGCTTTTTCCACATCGGTATCAACAAACGAAATCTTACCGCCCGTCATAGCCATTATTTCGCCCTGCTTAATCTTGTGACCGTCAAAATCAGAGTCACGAGCCGCAAAGGTAACCTGACCTGTAGCGATAGCTTCTGCCGCCTTTTGCATAGCGATAGCGTTTGCTTCACAGTCAACACTTTCGTCAAAGTTAAGCATAGCGGTGATGCCCTGTGGAATAGTTCTTGTGTGAAGAACAATTACCTTACGTGTGCTAATAGGAATTGCCTGTTCAGCCGCCATTATAATATTTTTGTTATTTGGTAATACATAAACAGTTTCTGCAGGTGTGCTTTCAATAGCGCGTAAAATATTATCGGTGCTGGGGTTCATTGTCTGACCGCCCGAAACGATAGTATCAACACCAAGATCGCGAAACAGCTCCGCAATACCATCGCCTGCGCAAACCGATACAAAGCCTACGGGTTTTGTAATCTCTACAGATTCAATCTTTTCGTTATCTACGGTCTTTGCGGGCGCCTTTTTAGCGTTTGCTGCATCGTGCTTGGCGCGCTCGTGCTGGTCGCGCATATTCTCGACCTTCATATTGGTAAGCGAGCCAAAGGTAAGGCCGTTTTCAAATGCATTACCAGGGTGGTCGGTATGAACGTGAACCTTAATAATCTCCTCGTCGTCAACCACAACGACACAGTCACCGATGGTTTCAAGGTATGCGCGAAGCTCAGAAGGTTCTTTCTGACACTCGGGATCGCGTTTTACGATAAACTCGGTGCAATAAGTAAAGGTGATTTCGGTTTCAAACTCGCCCGCTGCATTTCGGCTTTCGTTTTCTTCCTCTTCTACAATTTCGGTGCTACCGCTGTTAGATGCAATAATAACACCGTCGCGGAATACCGACATCATACCTTCAAGTATAATTACAAAGCCCTGACCGCCCGCGTCAACAACACCTGCTTTTTTAAGCATCGGCAAAAGCTCGGGTGTCTCGGCAAGAGCTTCTTTTGCGCCATCAATTGCATCGGCAAACACACCTAAAGCATCCTTGCCCGATTCATACGCGGCGGTTGCTTTTTCGCTTGCTATACGGGCAACGGTCAAAATAGTGCCCTCGGTAGGCTTCATAACAGCTTTGTACGCCGCCTCTACGCCAAGCTTGAATGCGGCGGCAAGATTTTGGGCGGTGACGGTCTCATCCGCGCCGATACCCTTAGCAAAGCCACGGAAAAGCAACGAGGTTATAACGCCCGAGTTGCCGCGCGCGCCGCGAAGCAGAGCAGATGCGTTAATCTGCGCCACCTTACCTGCGGTCTCACCGCTTACCTTTTCAAGCTCGCGCACAGCATTTGAAAGAGTCATGGACATATTTGTACCTGTATCACCGTCTGGTACAGGGAAAACGTTAAGGTCATCCACCTGCTTGCGATTGTTTGCAAGATTGTTTGCGGCAGATATAATTGCGTCTCTTAAAATATTACCGTTAAACAAAAATAAACACTCCTTTTAAAGTCTCGGAAATTACTCTTTAATTCCGTCTACCTTTACATTTACCTTATTTACGGTAATACCGGTAGAATCTAATACCACGTATTTAACCTTTTCGGTAATGCTTGCCGCGATAGCGGGAATATTCATACCAAAGGTTACCATTATATGAATTTCAACGTCAATTTGGTTGGCATTACCCATTACCTTGATACCTGTGTCGAGCGACTGCTCCTTTGACACAAGACCAAACAAGCGCTGACGGTTTGACGATGGCATCATACCAACAACGCCAAAGCAGGAGGTCACCGCGTGACCGATAAGTTTGCTTAAAAAGTTTTCGGTAAAGCAAATGGAGCCTGTTCTGGTTTCATAAGATATCATAATAAATCCTCCTAAAATTCATAATTTTCAAAACTTAAATAAACGTCGCTGCCAGAAGCCTGCACCCCGCCAATTATCGCAGAGTCGTAAAACAGTACGCCGTTTAAGTAGCACACAGGAATTTGCGGCATCTCGGTAAGCAGCGTACCCGCTACGTCGCTTATACCGCAGCTTCCGCTATGATAAGCCGCAAGAATCTGCTCGCAACCGCGAATCTGCGGCTCGTCGGTATCGGCATCGTCCTCTACAACACCTACGCCATAAGCCGCGCTGCCACCAGGTATTACAAGCTGGCTGAAATCCATATTGTTAAGCACTTTAATTTCGCCCAGATATAACTGAAAACTGCCGCTTGCAAGACGCTCAACATATTGCTCGTAACTGCACTTTACAACGTTTATCTGTATACCCGCGCTTTTGCACTGCGCTGCTATAAGGTTTGCCGCAGTAACACGCGAGCTGTTTTCTGAATTCACAAGCAACGTAAATACGGGGTTATTGCCCGACGTATTTGCATAAAAGCCATTAGAATTCATATTATTATATCCTATTTTAGCAAGATTTTCAACCGTTATTTTTGAATTAGGTGTGCTTTCAATGGTTTGAAGCGAATTTGTAGCCTTAAAATACGGGTTAAAAAATCCTGTTGCAGACACCGCGTTATTGTAATAAGCGGTCTGACAAATAGCGTCGCGGTCGAGCGCTGAAGATATTGCGTAACGCATTTCGCGTGAATTTAACGAGCCGTAGCTACTGTTTACACCTATATATATAAGGCGGTTCAGGTTAACCTCTGTCTTTTTACCGCTCATACGCACAATGTTGTCGCCCTCGGTGTAGTAAACCGCGGTAGCGCCAACCTCTACGTAATGTGAGGTAGATGCCGCATCGGGCGAATTTATAAGCTTTACAGTCTCGATACTACCCTTTTTGCCGTAGTAGTTTTGATTTTGTTTAAAACTTACGCCGTCCTCGGCGATGTAATATCTGCCGCAGCCTGTGGGCGGTATTTCCTTGCCGTCGGCATCTGTAATGCCCGACGTGCCCGATTTTATAATTGGAAAGTCAAGCAGATTTGTAAAATACGGATCGTTCTGGGACAGCTTAAAAACAACCGTTTTTGAATCGACAGCAGATACCGATACTACCTCGTAAAAATTATGGGTGTATCGCGCCGATGCCTTTGCCGTATTGTACGAATATATTACATCGTCGGCAGTCACTGTACTACCGTCAGTAAAGACAGCGTCACGCAACTTTACAGTGCACACTTTATCCACCGTTTCGGCAGAGAGAGCCAATACGTAAATCGGCTCAAAATTATTATCTGTTTTTATAAGGCTGTCATACAAAAGAGAGGAAATCTCTCGGTTTGCCGCCGTTTTTGCCGTGTAGGGATTAAAGCTGTCGCTGTAGGAATAAAGCAGACTAACCGTTTTTGTGTCTGAAGACTGTAACGGCGCTACCTCCGTATATTCAGAACCGCTGCCTGTATCGGTTATGTTTCTGCAACCCGCAAACGTTAAAAGTATACACAATGCTAAAAAAACACAAATTATTTTTTTCAATCTGCTTCACCTACCTTTTCAAAATGAATAATGAAGAATAAAAAATGAAAAATTATCTATTATTCACTATTTATCACTCGTGATCCTATATATATTCTCTTTACCGCTTTGGTCAGTCCCGTTTTTTCATCAACATCAAATATGCAGCCGTTCAGCATACATTCGCCGCTTGCCTGTTCAAAACGTGACATATCGTTATCTTTCAGTCGGTTTATTATAATATCATTTTTAACGCCCAGCACCGAATTTATAACACCCGTCATACCAAGGTCGGTGATATATCCCGTACCTTTGGGCAGCACCTGCGCGTCAGCAGTCTGCACGTGGGTATGAGTACCAAAAACAGCGCTGACTTTACCGTCAAGATAAAATCCTATAGCGCGCTTTTCACTTGTCGCCTCGGCATGAAAATCTACAAATATAAATCTTACCCCGTCGCTTTTCGCTCGGTCTACAAGCTCGTCAACGCATTTAAATGGATTATCGGCGTTTAGCCTTTCAAGATATATCTGCCCAGAAAGATTTATAACCGCAGCGGAGTATTTACCCATATCAAAAAGACAGTATCCCTGACCTGCGTCAGCGTCTTTTAAGTTGTGCGGACGCAACACAAAGGGGTTAGAGTCAAGTGTGTCATAAAACTCTTTGCGCCGCAGAGTATGGTTGCCACCCGTGATAACATCGGCGCCTGCGGCAAAAAGTGTGTCGGCGCTCTCGGGTGTAATACCGTTACCCGCAGCCGAGTTCTCGCCGTTTACTATAACAAAATCAATATTTTCTTCGCGTTTTATACGTGGTATCATTTTAAGCGCAAAAGCACAACCGTCGGGCGCGCAAACGTCGCCCACTGCCAAAACCTTCATATATCATCACTTTCATATCGTCATACATATTCATAATAACATATATTATATTTTAATTCAATTAAAATTATAAAATTTAACAAAACACTAACAAATATAAATGAATTGCCTGCGGCAAATGTGATTTTTTAAAAATCGCAAGTGAGCATTTAAGAGAAAAAACGAGAAAACAAGAGGAAATTAAAGATTTTGTTTTTTAAATTAAATTTTTCAAAATTTAGTGTTGACAAACCATTTTCGCTGTGGTATTATATTCGGGCACTAAAAAAGTACAATTAAATTTGGAGGTTTTGGTTATGTCAAAAACATTTATGGCAAAACCTGCCGAGGTTCAGCGCAAATGGTATATCGTAGATGCAGCAAACCGTCCGCTTGGTCGCACCGCTGCCAGAGTTGCCGATTTGCTTCGCGGTAAGTTAAAGCCCACATTCACTCCTCATGTTGACTGTGGCGACCACGTTATCGTAATCAACGCTGACAAGGCAGTTTTAACAGGCAATAAGCTTAATAGCAAGTACTATCGTCGTCATACAGGTTACATCGGCGGTCTCAAAGAGGTTAAATATTCAACCCTTATGAACACCCGTCCTGAGCTTGCTATGGAGCTTGCAGTAAAGGGTATGGTTCCCGATACTACAATCGGCCGCAAGGCTCTTACTCGTCTTCATATCTATGCAGGCGAAAACTACGTTCAGGTAGCACAGAAACCTGAAAAGTATGAATTTTAAGAAGGGAGACAGAATATAATGTTTGAAGGAAAGCCATATTTTTACGGCACCGGCAGAAGAAAGAGTTCTGTTGCCCGTGTTAGAGTATATCAGGGCACTGGTAAAATCACTATCAACGAAAGAGATATTGATGATTACTTTGGCCTTGAAACCTTAAAGGTTATTGTTCGTCAGCCACTCGTTCTTACCGAGAATGCTGACAAGTTTGACATTGTTTGCCGTGTTGCAGGCGGCGGTGTTACCGGTCAGGCTGGTGCTATCCGTCACGGTATCGCTCGCGCACTCTTGCAGGCAGATGCTGAGCTTCGTCCAGAGCTTAAGAAGGCTGGTTTCCTCACTCGTGACCCACGTATGAAGGAAAGAAAGAAATACGGTCTTAAAGGCGCACGTCGTGCTCCACAGTTCTCAAAGAGATAATCAGTTATCTTACAGAGTATTCAAAAACCCCGAAACCATCACGGTTTTCGGGGGTTTCTTTTTGTCTTATTTTTTGATTTGGTGCAAATTATTTTAAAGGACTATGACACACGAAATGTCGTAGTCCTTTTTGTTTGGGTTATTGCAGGGAACGACCTGTGTGTCGTTCCGTTACAGTCGGACACATATACACCAATCCTCCTTCGCGTAACTTCCTTTTTTATTTCTAAAAAAAGGAATTTTATTTGACTTTTTATATGGATATACTTATAATATAATAGATATGGTACGCAACGGCAAAAGGTTGCGACAAAAATTTCGGGAGGAATTTTATTATGAATTTTATCACAGTAAAAAGTTATGATGAATTAAGCGTAAAAGCTGCTAACATTATCGCTTCACAAATTATTATGAAGCCAAATTGCGTTTTAGGTCTTGCAACAGGATCTTCACCTGTTGGCACTTATAAAAAGCTTATTGAAAAGTGCGCGGCGGGCGAGCTTGATTTTTCTACCGTTACTTCTGTAAATCTTGACGAATACGTTGGTCTTAACGGCGACCACGACCAAAGCTATCGCTATTTTATGAACACCAACCTTTTTGACCATGTAAATATTGACAAGTCAAAAACCGCTGTACCAAGCGGTATTTCGGGCGACCTCGAGGCTGAAGGTGCAGCTTATGACAAGCACATTGCTGACCTTGGCGGCATTGATTTACAACTTCTTGGTATCGGCCTTGACGGTCACATCGGCTTTAACGAGCCCGCTGACGTTTTTGTAAAGGAAACCCACGTTGTAGATCTTCACGAATCTACAATCGAGGCTAACGCTCGTTTTTTTGAATCTATTGACGATGTTCCAAAAAAGGCAATCACAATGGGTATGGGCGCTATTATGAACGCTAAAAAGGTTCTTCTTGTAGCTAACGGCGCTAACAAGAAAGAAATACTCGAAAAAGCTTTCTTTGGTCCTATCACTCCACAGGTTCCTGCATCTATTTTACAGCTTCACCCCGATGTTACAGTAATTTATAGTGAAAACTAATATTATAAAAACGAGGTATTTAAAATGACTGATAGAGAAATTGCAATACTTGCGGCAAAGCAGTTTAACCCAAACGAAATTGTTTCTATAGAACCTTACGGCAACGGCCATATCAATGCGACATGGCTTGCTATACATAAATCTGACGATGGAAAAGAAGCAAAAAATCTTTTGCAAAAGATTAGCACCGTTGCTTTCAAAAAGCCCGATGAGCTTATGGAAAACATTGTGGGTGTTACCGAATTTTTGCGCGACAAGGTAGAAGAGGACGGTACGCTTACCGTTATCAAGACACTCGATGGCAAAAACATTTACATTGATGAATTCGGCAACTATTGGCGTGTGTATAAATTTATTGATGATGCTATTGCATATCAGCAGATTGAAAACGATAATGACTTTTACATTTGCGGTTTGGCATTTGGTGAATTCCAGCAAATGCTTGCAGAATATCCTGCTGAAAAGTTACACGAAACAATCGTTAATTTCCACAACACACCAAGCCGCTATGCCGACTTCAAAAAAGCGCTTGCCGAAGACAAAATGGGTCGTGCAAAGGATGTACAGCCCGAAATTGATTTTGTGCTTGCTCGCGAAGGCAAGGCTGACGGTATTACATCAAAGCTCGAAAGCGGCGAAATCCCCTATCGCGTAACACACAATGATACCAAGCTTAATAATATTCTTATTGATAATGAAACAGGTAAGGCAAAATGCGTTATTGACCTTGATACTGTAATGCCAGGCGCCGCAGCATACGACTTTGGTGACAGCATCCGTTTCGGCGCATCAACAGGTGCGGAGGACGAAACCGACCTTTCAAAAATAAGCGTTGACACGCATTTATTTGAAGTTTTTGCAAAGGGTTATCTTTCAACCGCCAACAAATTCCTTACTCCTGCCGAAAAAGATAGTCTTGTAACAGGCGCATATCTTATGACGCTTGAATGTGGCGTGCGTTTCCTTACAGACTACCTGAACGGTGACGTTTATTTCAAAATACATAGAGAAAATCACAACCTTGACCGTTGCCGTACACAGTTTAAGCTTGTTGCCGATATGGAAGCAAAAGAGGCTGAGCTTCGCGCAATAGTAGATTCTATCAAATAAGGATTAACTTTATGATTACCATTTCAAACGAATATTTAACCGCGACGTTTAGTGAAATCGGCGCAGAGTTAAAAAGTCTGAAATATGACGACAAGGAATATATATGGTATGGCGACCCTGCCTTTTGGACAGGCTCATCCCCTGTGTTATTCCCCATCTGCAGCGGACTTAAGGATGATGAATTTATATACCAAGGCAAAACATATTCTCTGCAAAAACACGGCTTTGCTCGCCGTAGCGAGTGGGCTGTTGAGTTTGCCGAAGGGAACACCGCAACTTTTTTGTTAAGTTCTGGCAATTGCCCACACGATAATTTCCCATTCGAATATGAATTCAGAATTACATATACTCTCATCGGCAAAAAGGTTGTTGTGGAGTACAATATCAAAAATCTCACAGATGGCGATATGTACTTTTCGGTCGGCGCACACGAGGCGTACAACTGTCCCGAGGGAATTGAAAATTATGAGATTATCTTTGATAAAAAAGAAAATCTTGACGCATATCAGCTTGTAGGTCCACTGCTTTCTTACGATACCGTAAACTACGGCAAAGACATTGCCACGCTACAGCTTGACCATTCGTTGTTTTCAAACGACTGCCTTATTTTTAAAAATCTTAATTCCCGCGGTGTTACTTTACGCAACAAGATAACCGACCAAAAAATTAAGATCGATTTCGAGGGATTCCCATATTTACTTATCTGGACAGCGCCAAACGCTCCGTTTATTTGCATAGAGCCTTGGTGCGGTATCACCGACAGCATTGATACCAACAAGCAGTTAAGTCAAAAAGAAGGCATCGAAAAAATAGAAAAAGGCGGTAGTTTTTACCGTATGCACTGCTTCGAAATAATTTAAACTTAATACAGTAGGTGTGAACTATGAAATTTCCTAAATGCTTTATAAAAGCCACAAACCAATTTACTACTAACGAAAAATTTGTAGCGGCTCCGTATTATAGAAAGGTTTTCACCATCGATACAGCCGCAGAAGCGCAAATAAAAATTGCCGCCTGCGGCTTTTATAAACTTTTTATAAACGGTGAAGACATTACAAAAGGCGCATTGGCGCCATATATTAGCAACCCCGACGATATTGTTTACGAAGACGATTACACCGTTAATCTGAACAAAGGCAAAAATGTTATCGGCGTGATGCTCGGCAACGGTTTTGTCAATAATCTCGGTGGTCATATATGGGATTTTGACAAAGCGGTATTTCGCAGCGCTCCGCACTTTGCATTACAGCTTACCTGCGGCGATTTATGCATCGAAAGCGACAGCAGCTTTAAAACTGCGCCATCGGCAATCACCTTTGACGATTATCGCTTTGGTGAGCATTATAATGCAAATCTTGCGATTGACGGCTGGAATACCGTAGATTTTGACGACAGTGCTTGGGATAACGCGCTTGTCGCCGCTACACCTCGCGGTGAAATACGTGTTTGCGAGGCAGAGCCAATAAAAATTCAAAAAGAGTTAAAGCCTGTGTCAATTACAAAGCTTGATGATGGTTATCTATATGATTTCGGTCAAAACTGCGCGGGTGTTTGCCGTCTTACCGTAAAGGGCGAAAAAGACCAACGTATTGAACTTCGTCACGGCGAGTTGCTAATTGACGGCAAAATGGATATTGAGTATATTTGGTTTCCACGTAATAATGACGGAAAAAACTGGCCCTTTGATAAGCAATATGTTCACAATGATATATATACCTGTTGCGGTGAAGGTGTTGAAACATATACCCCGTCATTTACCTATCACGGTTTTCAGTATGTAACGGTAACAGGCATTACCGAACAACAGGCTACGCCTGAGCTACTTACATACCTTGTTATGAATTCCGACCTTAAAATGTGCGGTGGTTTTACTACAAGCGACAAAACTCTTGCCGCATTACAGGATATGACATTACGCTCAGACCTTGCAAACTTTTACTACTTCCCGACCGACTGCCCTCAGCGCGAAAAGAACGGCTGGACTGCCGACGCGGCGCTTTCTGCCGAACAGATGCTGCTTAAATTTGATTCTTCTACCAGCAATCGCGAGTGGATACGCAATATATGCAAGGCGCAAGACACAAAAGGAGCGCTACCGGGTATTGTTCCAACAGGCGGTTGGGGCTTTAGTTGGGGTAACGGACCCGCGTGGGACTGTGCGCTTGCGTATCTACCGTATTTTAACTATAAATACCGCGGCGATAAGCAGATAATACTTGAAAGCACCCCTGCGTTTATAAAATATCTGCATTATCTCACCACTCGTAATAACGAAAACGGTCTACTTTCATTTGGTCTTGGCGACTGGTGCCATGTAGGCGAGCGTTACGGCAAGATAAAAGCACCTCTTGTTGTAACAGACACCATTATGGCTATTGATATAGCCGATAAAATGGCGGCAATGTTTGACATTGTCAACCAAAAAGCGCAGGCTGACTTTGCGCGGACAATAGCAAAACAGTACCGTGACGCATTCAGAGCGCACCTTATCGACTTTAATACTATGACAGTAGAGGGCGCGTGTCAGACATGTCAGGCAATGGCAATATTTTACAATGTGTTCACAGAGGACGAAAAGCCCGCGGCTATGACGCGACTGCTTGACTTTATAAAGTCATCTGACGAGCATATCGATTGCGGTGTTTTGGGCGCAAGAGTTATCTTCCACGTTCTGTCACAGTTTGGCTACAGCGATTTGGCGCTTAAAATGATTGCCCGCCCCGATTTTCCGTCCTACGGATATATTGTTGAGCTTGGTCTTAACACCTTGTGGGAGCGTTTTACCAAAGAGCCTGTCGACTCTATGAACCATCATTTCTGGGGTGACATCACCGCCTGGTTTGTAAAGGTTCTTGCAGGCATAGACTATAACCCCTCGTTTGATGATTTAAACCGTGTTGACATTAAGCCGCATATTGTAAACGATCTTAACGATGCTGCCGCTTATTATGACAGCAACTTCGGTAGGATTGAAGCTTCTTGGGCAAAGAGTGACGGCAAGGTAACCCTTAACGTTACGGTCCCCGACGGTATGACAGGCGTTATCTCGCCGCAGAACAACTACCGTTTTGCCGATGGCAGTATCGAAAAGCCGTTAGCAAGTGGTGAATACACTCTTATTAATGCATAATGCACAATTTACAATGACTATATAATTAAACCTCTGCTTTTAATATAAAGCAGAGGTTTGTTTTTTAGTTAATTATGCATTAGTAGGTGGTTTCAGGATATTTTATTTTCTTAACCTTAAACTGTTTTGTGGAAGACGTGTTTACGTCACAATCAAGACCTTCGCCGTACTCGGCGATTTCATCCTGATAATCTTCCCCTGCGATATCATTACGCAAGGTAGTGTCCAATTCTTCAATATAGTACGGGTCAGCCACTATATCCTGCTTAACAATCAGCGCCATTGAGCTTTCGTCTTTGGTTACAACCTTAACCTCACCTGTTGCCATTGCCTTTGCATCTTCATAGTAATCAGATGCATAATCGGTATCCTCACTGCCTAAAACGGTAGCGTGGTGGTCGAGAGGTTCGCTTTCACCCTCCTCGACTTCCTCGTGGGTGTGATCCTCAGCGGAAACTCCGTTATATTCAAGATAAATTTCCTCAAAGGTTTTGGTGCCGTTTTTAAGTGCGGTTTCGTAAACCGAAAGTTGTTCTTTTTTGTCTGCAATCTGATCGGCCTTAAGACCTGAAAAATCAACCTTGATGATATTTACAAGCGCATAATTTCCTGTAAGCTGTTCGGTTAGCTTGTCGGCAGAAATTTCTTTTTCGCCGCCCTTACCGTAAATGTGTTCAAAATATGTGTCCGCAAGATAGGTGTCCTGCATATACTGCCTAAAGGTTGTTTCACTCACGCCGTTTCCCTCTAAAAGCGCAGAATAGCCGTATGAATCCCAAAGATAATCGGCATTGCTTTCTGCCAGAGATATAGTCTCTGCATCCAACTGGACACCAGCCTCTTTGCAGAGTGTTTTAACAGCAGCTAAATCTTTCAGAGTGTTAAGTGTATTGGTTTGGACCCACTCTACGTAATCGGTATCTTCAACCTTATAATTCCAATAGTTGATTTCATCGGGTAGGTCTCCCTTTTCGGAAAGGTCTTCCTCAACCATAGCGCGAGCTTCATTGTCAGAAAAAACAAGCGCGCAAGCATAATAACCCGACGTAAACTCAACGTCGCCTATTTTTACTGCTATCTCGCCTTTTTGGTGACATCCCGCAAGGCAGGTAAGTATTAGCAACAAGCAAAGTGCTGTTGCAAATATTCTTTTTAAGGTATTCATTTTAAAATTCTCCTTAATTTTTTATATTAAAATAATTATATAACATAATTTAGAAAAAGTCTATACGAAATTGTAAACGATTTTACAAAATCTTTGAAAGCCGCGATACGACATCAGTAAGTTTAAGTCCGTTTGCAAGCCGTATTATATACGCAGGGGCGCCCGAGGTTGACAAGGTAAAGGAAGCTTTAAATTCATCAGCAAGGCGCGACGCCACTTTTTCGTCGATTTTTACCGTGTGCAATACCGCTGTAGTCGGTGTGCCTGTGATCTCGGTAATCCCCGCCCCCGACGCGCGACTGCGAAGCAGGGATATCTCAATCAGCCCCATAACAGCGCGTGGCGGCTCGCCAAAACGGTCGCACAGCTCGTCGATAACGTCCGCAGCGTCACCGTCGTCGCGGATATCAGCAATGCGGCGGTAAATTCCAAGACGCGCGGGTAGAGATTCGATATATCGCTCGGGAATATGAGCCGAAATGTTAAGGTCGACGGTACAATTTAAATCCTCGTGTGATTCTATACCCTTTTCCTCGTTGACGGCGTCGGCAAGTAATTTTAGGTACATATCGTAACCTACAGCCTCCATATTACCGTGCTGTTCGCCGCCTAAAATGCTGCCGGCACCCCGTATTTCAAGGTCGCGCATAGCGATTTTAAAGCCCGAGCCAAATTCGGTAAACTGCCTTATCGCCTCAAGACGCTTTGACGCTACCTCGCTTAGTTCCCTGCCGCGACGGAAACAAAAATATGCATACGCGCGTCGCGGTGAACGACCTACTCTACCACGCAGCTGATGCAGCTGCGACAGCCCGAAACGGTCGGCATCCTCAATTATAAGGGTATTGGCGTTTGGCACGTCGACCCCTGTTTCAATTATGGTGGTGCAAACAAGTATATCAATTTCGTGTTCAAGCAGTTTTTGCCAAATATCACTTAGTTCGTCCTCGCTCATCTTACCGTGAGCTATACCTATGCGCGCCTCGGGCAAAAGCTGCTTTAGCTTTGCGGCGCGTTGAGCAATACTCTCGACGCGGTTGTGCAGGTAATACACCTGACCGCCACGACGCAGTTCTTTATTTACAGCATCAATAAGTACGCCGTCATTTTGCTCTAACACGTAGGTCTGCACAGGGTGTCGGTCACTCGGTGCCTCGTCGATAGAAGACATATCGCGAAGTCCGCTCATCGCCATATTGAGCGTACGCGGTATCGGCGTTGCCGAAAGAGTGAGTATATCCACAAAGGGATATAATTCTTTCAGCCTTTCTTTTTGCGCCACACCAAAACGCTGCTCTTCGTCGATAATTACAAGACCAATATTTTTAAAGGTAACGTCTTTTGAAATAAGTCGGTGCGTGCCGACTACCATATCCACTCTGCCTGATTTCAGTCCCGCAACGGTTTTTTCCTGCTCGCGCTTGGGCACAAATCGGTTAAGCAGTCGGACGTTAAGCGGCAAATCGCCAAAACGTCGGATAACTGTGTTATAGTGCTGCATGGCGAGTATAGTAGTGGGAACAAGCAGCGCGCACTGTTTGCCCTCGCTTACGCACTTAAAGGCGGCACGCAAAGCCACCTCAGTCTTGCCAAAACCAACGTCACCGCATAGCAGACGGTCCATAGGCACATCGCGCTGCATATCGCGTTTGATTTCATCAATACAACGCAGCTGGTCATCGGTTTCCTCATATTCAAAACGGCTTTCAAAACCGCTTTGCAGGTCGGTATCCTCGCTAAAGGCATAGCCCTTTGTCGTCATACGCTTGGCATATAAAGCGGTGAGCTGCTTTGCCATATCTTTTACGGCACGTTTTACACGCGCGCGTGTTTTTTGCCACTCGCTGCCACCGAGTTTATTAAGCTTTATGCCGCTGTCCTCTGCCGCGCCAATATATTTAGAAACCAAGTCAAGTTGTGTTACAGGAACGTAGAGTATATCGCTGCCTGCGTACTTGATTTTTATATAATCCTTGGTGATGTTACCGTTTTTAATTCGGTTTATGCCATCAAAAATTCCTATGCCGTGGGACGCGTGAACAACGTAATCTCCGCGATGCAGTTCTTCAAGCGAGTTGATTTGCTTGCCGTCTTTGTGGCGGCGCCGTATGAGCTTACCTTCGGCGGCAATATGCCTATGCGTAATCACGCTTAGTTTGGCGCTTGGTATCTCAAAGCCGCCCGACAGACCGCCCGAGAACACAAACACACCGCTTTGCGGTAAGGCTTCGGGATTTTCAAGATAAGCGGCGTTTATGCCGCGGTCACAAAGCTCGCCAGAGAGCACTCTTGCGGTCTTCGGCTCACCCGCCAAAATAACCGCGATACCTTTTATATGGGTAATATAGGAAATATCCTCGCACAGCACGTTGATATCGCCGCCCCATGCGGTAGAGCGCTTAAAATTAAAGGTTGTAAGCCCTTTTAGCGATATCTCATAAGACGCGCGCGGAAAATTTTCAAAATATAAAGCGGTTGCAAATTTTGTTTGTAGCTCTGCGGCACCAAGACGCAGCTTTGCAGATTTTGGGCAAATACCTCCGCTTTCAAGCAACGCGGTTATATCCTCTTTTTCAATATCAAAAATACTTTTGAGCCGCTCGTTTATATTGCCCGACTCACAAACCACGGTAATTGTATCGTTAAAATAATCAAACACCGTGCCCACGTTGTCATAAAGAAAAGGTATATACAAGTCGGGCGACACCGAGAGCCCTGATTTTAATCTTTCGATATCGTTTTGCAAAAATTCACGCATTTTATCGGTGAGTTTTTTGGTTGATTTTAAATAATCCTCTATTTTTTGCGCAAGTTCTTCGGCTTTAAAGGGAAGTTCGTTTGCGGGATAAATTTTAATGCTGTCGATATTTTCCGTTCGACGCTGCGTTGCTATATCAAAATAGGACAGGCTGTCAACCTCATCGCCCCACAGCTCTATTCTTACGGGGTTTTCACTGCCCGTTGCAAAAACGTCGATTATTCCGCCGCGCACGGCAAACTGACCTACGCCCTCGCACAAATCGCTGCGGACGTAACCTGCACAGACTAAAGCGTCACAAAACTGCTGTATATCAAGTATGTCGGCGCCAGTTACGGTAATTATATTTTCTGACAAAATCTCGGGCGGTACGGTGTACTGAACTGCGGCGTCGATAGGCATTACAACCACGTCAAAAGCCCCATCAAGAACTCTTGATAGGGTGTCAATGCGCTTGTGCTCGTATTCTTTTGAGTAGCCTGTCATACGCGTGGTGTTGTAATCACGGGTGTGAAAAAGCAGCGCGTTAAGTCCCATTGCCGTAAGGTCATTTTTTAAACTTACCGCCGACGGCTCGTCGTGGGTTATAACCACCGCCTTTTTGCCCGTATGGGTTACAAGCGACGCTGTTACAAAGGCCTTGTGCACCCCCGACAGACCGCTTGCGGCAAGCGGCAAATCGCCGTTTTGCACCGCCTTTAACATTCGCGCGTAATCAGGCTCGGTTTTAAGTATATTAAACAAACATTTCATACAAAATTATTTGCTGTATTTGTTCATAGCCGAGTCAATGCCGCGGGCTATAATCTCTTCAACAGCCTTTGCCGCGTTTTCGCAAGCGGTTTTAAAATCGGCTTGCTGCTCGGCGGGGATATGCCCCAACACCCAATCCTTCATATCATAATCAGGGTGCGGTTTTGCGCCGACGCCTATTTTTATGCGGGGAATTTCCTCGCTGCCCATAAGCTCGATTATGTTAGCAAGACCCTTCTGTCCTCCCGAGCTTCCCTTGCGGCGAATTCTTATCTTTCCCACATCGAGCGAAACGTCGTCGTGCATAACTATGATTTTCTCTTTCGGTATCTTATAAAATGCCGATATTTTTTGCACCGCCCTGCCCGACAAATTCATAAAGGTCTGCGGTTTTTCCACAATTACACGCGCTCCCGCAATAGTTCCATCGCCATAAATCGCGTCAAACTTATTCTTTGAAAGATTTATATTGAACTTATCAGCCAGAATATCAGCCGCAACAAAACCCGCGTTATGACGGGTATTTTCGTACTCTTTGCCCGGGTTACCGAGGCCTACAACAAGATAATCAAAGCTACCTGTAGCCTTTTTTAAAAACATTTTTATCACCGAAAATATATTACCACAAGACATAAATTTATTCAAGAATAATATGCTTGATAATTTGCAAAAAAAGATATATACTATTATTATCAAAAAAAGGAGGAATTTACCAATGTCAGTAAAACCTAACAAATATTCAGGCACCCAGACCGAAAAGAACCTTATGGCTGCTTTCAGCGGTGAGTCAGAGGCTCGCAACAAATACACATACTTTGCGTCAAAGGCAAAAAAAGAGGGCTTTGAGCAGATTGCCGCTCTTTTCCAGAAGACTGCCGACAACGAAAAAGAACACGCAAAAATGTGGTTTAAAGAATTAAACGGCCTTGGCGATACAGCAGAAAATTTGCTTTCTGGAGCAGAGGGCGAAAACTATGAGTGGACCGATATGTACGCTGGTTTTGCAGAAACAGCAGAAGCGGAAGGCTTTAAAGAGCTTGCCGCAAAATTCAGAATGGTAGCCGAGATTGAAAAACACCACGAAGAACGTTATCGCGCACTTCTTAACAACGTAGAAACAGCACAAGTTTTTGAGAGAAGCGAAGTTAAGGTTTGGGAATGTCGCAACTGTGGTCATATTGTAGTAGGTACAAAGGCGCCCGAAATGTGCCCCGTTTGCGCACATCCAAAGGCATACTTTGAAATCAACGCAAAGAATTATTGATTAAAACCAAATTTTATCGCATCGCGACGGGCTTGCTCGTCGCGATGTTTATAGTATAAGCGGACGACCAATGGTCGTCCGCTTTTTGTATTTATCTATTCAAATTCATTTATAACTCACAAGCTCATCTGAATTTTTTTGCTTTTGCCGTCTAATTTGTCATCGGATTTTGCATAGCCTATGCAAATAAAAAACTCGCTTCGCCGTTGAGATTGCATATTCCTTTTAGTTTTCCTCTATAGCAATTTCTACTGCTTTTCGCACGTCCTCGGCACCCGTGCCTTTAAGCGCGCTAAACGGAATAATTGTAATGCCGTCGCCAAGGTCCCCCAATTCCTCCTTTAAGGAATTAAGACGATTATTAAACTCGGTTTTATTCAGTTTATCGCACTTAGTGAGTACCACAGCGTACGGAATTTTGAAATGTGACAAAAATTCAAGCATTGAAATGTCAAACTCGGTGGCTTTGTGGCGCATATCTATAAGCTGTAAGCAAAGTTTGATATTACGGCCCGTGCGGAAATATCCCTCCATCAATTCTGCCCAACGCTCGCGGTCACGGTCAGCAACCTTCGCATAGCCGTAGCCGGGGAGGTCGACCAAGCGGAATTCGTCAAGACGGTAAAAATTGATTGTAACCGTTTTGCCGGGGGTAGAGCTTACGCGCGCGATTGATTTGCGGTTCAAAATTTTATTTATAAGCGATGATTTGCCAACATTAGAACGACCCGAAAAGCAAATTTCGGGCAGACCCGACTCACTTAATTGCTCTAATGTGCCAAAAGCGGCTTCAAAATCTACTTTGTTCCAGTTCAATGCTTTCACCTCGAAAAAATTTAGTTTCTTATAGCAATGGATTTTGTGCCGCTGGGTTCGATATATGCTTCCTTTTTGTAACTGTCTTCTTCAAGCGGTAACAGTGCGCGGTCAATAATTTCCGATACATACTGTACGGGTATAAACTCAATATTCTCGCGTACTTTTTCATCGACCTCGTCTATATCGGGTATATTGTCACTGGGTATAAATACGCGCTTTACGCCACCACGGTACGCCGCCATTGCTTTTTCTTTTAGTCCTCCGATAGCGAGCACACGACCTCGTATTGATACCTCGCCTGTCATGGCGATATCACGTCGCACCGCTCTACCTGTAAGAGCAGAAATAAGCGCTGTGATAATAGTAACGCCCGCGCTTGGTCCGTCCTTTGGAACGGCGGATTCGGTTGCGTGAATGTGGATATCTTTGGTCTTGTAAAACTCGATGTCAATGCCGTACTTCGCGGCATTTGCGCGCACAAATGTGATAGCCGCCTCGGCTGATTCTTTCATAACTTCGCCAAGATTGCCTGTAAGCACGGTTTTTCCCGAGCCTTCAAGCACAGCTACTTCCATCTGCATAATTTCGCCGCCTACCTGTGTCCACGCAAGGCCGTTTATAGTGCCAACCTCATCGTGCGGTAGTATCATTTCAGGACGGTATTTTTTGTGACCTATCATAGTTTCAAGGTCAGAGCCTTTGATTGTAACTTTATCGGCGCTACCGTCTGCAATTTGCTTTGCCGCTTTGCCACAAAGTGAACCTACGGTTCGTTGCAGCTTGCGCACGCCTGCCTCGCGAGTATAAAAATCTATAATTCCGTAAAGCGCGTTATCGGCAAAGTGGCAGTTTTTGGTTGTGAGTCCGTGTGAGGCTATCTCGCGCGGCACGATATGGCGCTTTGCGATATTAAACTTTTCTTCTCTTGTATATCCGTCAAGTGATACAACTTCCATACGGTCAAGTAGGGGAGCGGGGATAGTATCCAGTGAGTTTGCCGTGGTAACAAATACAACCTTGCTCAAATCATATGGAATTTCAAGGAAATTATCGGTAAAGTTGCAATTTTGCTCGGGGTCAAGCACTTCAAGCAATGCGCTCGAGGGGTCGCCCTTGTAGTCAGAGCCTAATTTGTCAACCTCGTCAAGCAGTATGAGAGGATTGGACGTGCCGGCATTTTTGATGGCGGTCAGAATTTTGCCTGTCATAGCGCCTATGTAGGTTTTGCGGTGACCGCGAATTTCCGCCTCGTCGTGCATACCGCCTAAGGATATACGCTGATATTTTCTGCCCATACATTCGGCGATGGTTTTGCCAATCGAGGTTTTACCAACGCCTGGAGGACCGTAAAGGCAGAGTATATTACCCTTTGATTCGGGAGATAAAGCGTAAACCGACAGCATCTCTAAAATGCGTTCTTTTACCCTTTTCATACCGTAAAAATCACGGTCGAGTATTTTTTCGGCTTTTTTGATATCTACTACCGCATTATCACACTTGTTCCAAGGCAGTGCGAGACAGGTCTCGATATAAGCACGGGATACCGTGCCTTCGTGAGCGCCCTGCGGCATTTTTGAAAGCTTGTTTATTTCGATATGAATTTTTTCTTTGATTTTGTCACTTACATTAAGCTGCTCTGTCTTTTCATGATACTCGTCAATCTCGCCTGGCGTATCGTCACCGTAAAGCTCTTCGCTGATAACACGCATCTGCTCTTTGAGGTAATAATCACGCTGATTTTCGTCAATATGCGCGCGTGTTTTCTGACCTATGCGGTTGTCAATCTCGGTGACCTCTCGCTCTTTTGACAGCAGCTCAAGCAAAATTTTTGCTTTGGTTACAACGTTCAACTGTTCAAGCACGTACTGCTTATCATCGTAAGGCGCGGGGATATTAAACGCGATAAAATCGCAGAGATTAGAAAGGTTTTCGTTGGTCGCCACATTAAGAATGATATCGTTTGGCAAATTTTGCGCAACGCCTGCGTAGCGCTCAAATTCATTACGGATGCGGCGGATAAGGCTCTCAATATAAACCTCGCGATTTTTAATTGGTTTGTCCTCGCACTTTTCTATTGTGGCAACATAGTGCGAGCCGTTATCGGTAAAATTAAGATGACGCGCACGATAAAGCCCTTTTACCAGCACCTTTGCGCCGCCGTCGGGCATTTTAAGCACCTGACGCACGCGGCAAAGACAACCCATATCGTAAAGGTGTGACGCGTTTGGGTCTTCGACCGCGATATCTTTTTGTGTTACAAGATAAATCGGCACGTTTTTGTCCATAGCGTAGCTTAGCGCCCGCACCGACTTTTTTCTGCCGACGTCAAGCGTCAGCATCATATCGGGAAAGGCAACCACACCGCGCAACGCCATTGCGGGAAAAGTGCCTGTAATTTGTTTTTCGTCTAACAACATAGGGTCTCCTAAAAATTATTTAATTTAATAAATCACTGTAGCGCTAAGCGCGTGCTCCTGAAACACGAACAAAACGGTGTTTTCTTTGATTTGGTATTCTAAAACGGTAATGCCTGCACTTGCGGGCAAAAAGAACAATTCGCCGCTTTTTGCCTCGCGTTCTTGGCTCTCATAGCCCATATCGCTCATAGTATCGCGCACCTGAGTGGATACTGCGCCCACGGTAAAGCCGTAAGCGTCGCCGTATTTTACAATATGGGTAATGCCTGCCGACTCGTCGTCGGTTTTATAACAGCAACAAACTGAACCGTCGGTCATAATTGTGTATTCGCCCGATTCGTAGTCAAAATAATTTGATTCGCCGTGGTCGTCAAGCGTTTCGCCGAGAGCGGCTTTTGCATCCTCTACGCTGTCGCCAAGCTTATATCGGAGGTCGGAAATCTGACCGAGTCTGGCGTAGTACTCAATATCCACGCCGTGCTCACTGCCGCCACCTGATTTATTGCCGCAAGCGGTAAGAGAGAGTGCAAAAATCATACAAAGAACAAGACTTAAAATCTTTTTCATTTTTATACTTCCTTTTTATTGGCTTTATTTAAAAGCTCGTTACGCTGGTCCCAGAGGTCTTGGCTTAGGTCAACGTAATAGGTGTGCGGTTTTTCAAAACGCTTAACCTCGTCCCACAAATTGTTAACAAGTTCTTCGCGCACGGCGGAAATTTCCGATACAGAGGGTGAAGTATAAACCTGTTCTCCCTTTTCGAAAATCTTTACCTGTAATTTGCGCGCATAAAAATCGGTAACGGTTTTACGCTTCCAGGTATATGTCGGGTCGAAGATTTCATAAGGCTTACTGTCATCAATCTTTTCGTAATTAAGTGTGATAACATCGGCGATCGCCTTGTTTGTAGTCCTATCATAAAGTCGCCACGGAATTTTAACACCAGGGACTGTGATTTTAGCGATATTTTCGCTGATTTTTATTTTTGGTGTAATAACGCCGTCCTGCTCGGTAGCGACAAGCTTGTAAACACCGCCAAAAACAGCCTCGCTTGACGCAGTGATTAGTCGTTCGCCCACGCCGTAGCTGTCAATACAAGCACCCTGAATATCCATATCGCGTATAAGATGCTCGTCAAGAGAATTTGAAACGCAAATTTTTGCATCGGGATAACCCGCTTCGTCAAGCATTTGACGGGCTTTTTTTGACAAATAGGCTATATCACCACTGTCAATTCTAATACCAAGAGGACGGAAGCCTTTGGGTTTTAATACCTCGTCAAAAACCTTAATAGCATTTGGTATACCGGATTTTAAAACGTTGAAGGTATCGACAAGCAGCATACAGCTGTCTGGATAAGTCTCTGCATAAGTCTTAAAGGCAGTGTATTCGTCGGAAAAAAGCTGTACCCAGCTGTGCGCCATAGTACCAACTGCTTTGGTGCCGAAATCTTTTGCTGTTTTTAGGTCGGACGTACCACTACAACCGCCGATTATTGCAGCTCGCGCGCCATAATATGCGGCATCAGCGCCCTGTGCACGGCGTGCGCCGAATTCCATAACAGGACGACCCTTTGCAGCGCGAACAATACGATTTGCCTTGGTTGCTATAAGAGATTGATGGTTAATTGTAAGCAGCACCATCGTTTCAATAAGCATTGCCTGTATTGCCGGACCGCGAACGGTAACTATAGGCTCGTTAGGAAATATTGGCGTACCCTCGGGCACTGCCCAAACGTCACATTCAAACTTAAAATTGCGCAAATAATCTATGAATTCGTCGCAAAAAAGTCCCAGTGATTTTAAATATTTGATATCGCTATCGTCGAAATGCAGATTATTAAGATAATCAATAAGTTGCTCAATGCCTGCCATAATGGCATAACCGCCCTGGTCGGGCACGCGGCGGAAGAACATATCAAAGTACGTGATAGTATCACGCATATCACTTTGCATAATTCCGTTCGCCATAGTCATTTCATAAAGATCCATAAGCATTGTAAGATTTCTATTATCCATTTTCATAGCAGATCATCCTTTCTTTTTACATTTTTTCGGGAGCAGAAATTTTCATCATATCAAGCACGTTTTTAATAACAATGCCCGTTGCATAGCAGAGGTTAAGACGCGCTTGTGTAAGCACTTCGTCGTCGCCCTTAACACGACACGCCGCATAGAACTTGTGGAATTTGGTAGCAAGCTCGTTTACATAGTGTGTAAGACGCGCAGGGTCATACGATTTTGCCGATTGAATAATTTCGTCGGTAAGGGATGAAATATGAATGATAAGCTCGCGCTCTTCGGGAGCATTAAGCAAACACAACTCTTCCGCTGTGCAGTCACGTTTGTTAATACCATCTTCTGCGAGGTTGCGCAAAATACTGCAAATACGGGCGTATGCGTACTGCACATAGAAAACAGGGTTGCTGTTAGACTCGCTAACTGCAAGGTCAAGGTCAAAATCAAAGTGAGAGTTGGGTTCGCGCAAATTAAAGAAAAATCTCGCGGCATCAATCGGCACTTCGTCAAGAAGCGTTACAAGGGTAATCGCTTTACCCGAACGCTTAGAAGCCTTTATAACCTCGCCGTCACGTACAAGACGTACCATTTGCATAAGAACAACGTCAAGGCGGTCGGCATCAACTCCCAAGGCTGTGAGCGCCGCTTTAAGACGTGGCACATAGCCGTGGTGGTCAGCGCCTAAAATGTCTATAGCCTTGTCAAACTTACGAACCTCGAGCTTGTTATAATGGTATGCAATATCGGGTACAACATAGGTTGGCACACCGTTAGCGCGAACAAGCACAAAGTCTTTGTCACAGCCAAAATCGGTAGCCTTAAACCAAAGAGCATCTTCTTGCGTATAGGTATGACCGCTTTGCTTTAAAAGTTCAATAATTCTGGCGGCTTCGCCATTGTTGTGAAGTGCGCTTTCACGAAACCAGGTGTTGTATTCAATGCGATATTTACGAAGGTCGTCCTGAAGGCCCTGAATATTTTTAGGCAGAGCGAATTCTACCAAAGCCTTGCGACGAGTAGCCTCGTCAACCGACATATATTTGTCTCCGTTAATTTCGGCAAAAGCCTTTGCGTGAGCAACAATGTCTTCACCGTGGTATGAGTCTTCGGGCATTTCAACACCGTCGGCAAAAATCTGTTGATAACGCAAATCCAGAGATAAACCAAATTTGTTTATTTGATTGCCCGCATCGTTTATATAAAATTCACGCTCGGTATAATAACCTGCAGCCGACATTACTGCCGCCAAGCAGTCGCCCAAAGCACCGCCGCGAGCGTTACCTATATGCATAGGGCCTGTAGGGTTGGCGGAAACAAATTCAACAAGTACCCTTTTGCCTTCGCCGTAATTGCTTTTGCCGTAGTCGTCACCCTTTGTAATAACGTCGGCAACTATGTCAGCATAATACTTGTCCGACAAGAAAAGGTTTATAAAACCAGGGCCGGCAATTTCATATTTTTCAATAAATGTTCCGTCAAAATCTATGTTTGACATTAGCTTTTCAGCAATAGCGCGCGGCGCCGATTTAAAGCCACGTGCCCAAACCATAGCCGCATTTACAGCATAGTCGCCGTTTTTGCGGTCAGCAGGAACCTCTACCTTAAAGGGCGCAAGCTCCGCTTCGCAAAGTTCACCCTTTTCTATTGCGGTCTTTGCCGCATTTATAAGTAATTCTTCAATTTGTTTTTTTGCTTCATTTACTAAAACTGACATTTATCTTTCCTCCACAAAAATCTCAACCTCGTTATCACTTAAAGGCTCGAGATTCATATCTATTGAATAAACCATTTTTACTGTACCGCCGTTTGCAGTCATAGTATTTTTTACCGTTTTGCCATAAATACCAAGGGTTAAACTGCCCTGCGGTATAGCGTAAAGGCAACTGTTTCGCTCACCCTCGGTTATAACAAGGCGAGAATTAAGGTCACCTCGTCTATCCAAAATAACCGTACCGTTTTTTTGTACGGTAAGCTGGGTTTTTGTTTGACCGCCTGATTCGGTAGGGTCGTCATTATAGGTTATAATATAATCGCCATCAAATTCACGAATAGTACCTTCGGTTGAAAGCTCTACAACCGCCTTTTCGCCGTCAACATCCTGCGTACCCTTTACCTTTACTAATACCTTTTTCATACCTTTTCTATATCTACCTGTTCAATTTCAAAATCTTTGTTGTAATTACCAAGCAATACCTTTACAGTCTTTTCAAAGGACTTTGTTTTATCGCTTGCATAAAATTTATATTGAGCGGTTTTTGCCCCGTCGTTAAGGCAATCGGTGTTTTCGAGCATTTTTTCTATTGCTTTAGCTGTAGCCTCACCCATATTTATTAGTGCAACTGAATCTCCTAAAATATTTCTTATAATACTCGATAAAACAGGAAAATGGGTACAGCCTAAAATCAATGTGTCAATATTGTTTTCAATCATTGGCGCGAGATAACGTTTCAAGGTTTCTATAGCCACGGCATCATCCTCGCCAATCCAACCCTCTTCGACAATGGGCACAAGCAACGTGCCTGCCGCTTCAACAACCTGAGCATCGGGCATAAGCTTTAAAATCTGTTTTTTGTGAGCGCCGCTTGATATGGTAGCATTGGTCGCAAGAACACCTATTTTCCCCGATTTTGTAGCCGCTATCGCCGCATTAACAGAGTGTGATACTACCTCGACAAAAGGAACAGGCAACTGCTCTGCCGTATCAGATGCTACCGATGATACCGTACCGCAAGCAGCAACTATCATTTTTACATTACACGACAGCAAAAAACGCTCGTCTTGAAGCGCATATTTACGAATGGTTTCACGACCTTTGGTACCGTAAGGCACACGACCGGTGTCGCCAAAATAGACTATGTTTTCGTTTGGTAACAGCTTCATAATTTCACGAGCAACGGTAAGACCGCCAAGCCCCGAATCGAAAACGCCAATCGCGCGATTATCTGCCATAACCCCGACCCCTTTCTGCAAACGATATATATTCATATTATATTAACATATAATATGAGTTTTAGCAAGATAAAAATGATTGCGCGGTGCATAATTCTGGTGCGCAATTACCTTGTAATTAAGATTGTGCGTTTAATTTTAAGTATTATATTTTAATTTTTGCCAACACATAACAAAGCCCCTGCTTTAGCAGAGGCTTTTGTTTTAGATAATTGTGCATTGTGCATTTTGAATTGTGCTTTAATTAAGCAGTAAGATAATAACGCACAAGCGACTGCAACAATGTGTCGCGGTCTATGCGGCGGATAAGGTTTCGGGCGTTATTATGAGTTGTAATATATGTCGGGTCTTCGGACAAAATGTAGCCGACAATCTGGTTTATGGGGTTATAACCCTTTTCTTTTAAAGAGTCATATACAACCGTCAATGTACGACGGATTTCCTGCTCGGTTTGGTCACCGATTGAAAAGGTCATAGTTTTATCATTCATAATAAGCACCTCACTATTGATTCATTATTATCTTTATTCTATACCGCATTATACAAAATTTCAAGAAAAATTTTAATAAAATCCGCTTAATTTTTTATTAAGAGAGTTCGTAGGGGCTTCGTTCCCGACATTTTTATTATTTACGAAGTTCTGCGCCCAATTTTTCGAGCTTTGCAATGATTTTTGCGCTTATTTCTTCAATCTGAGCGTCGGTAAGGGTGCCTTCAGCAGAGCGAAGCCACACGCTATATGCAACGCTCTTTTTACCCTCGGGTATTTGTGAGCCTTGATATACGTCAAAAAGCTCTACCTTTTCAAGTACTCTTCCGCCACCCGATATGATAGCCTTTTCTAAATCGCCTACGGGTATGTCGGCATCACAAAGCATAG
Organism: Clostridia bacterium; assembly: GCA_017442225.1. Lineage (GTDB taxonomy): Bacteria > Bacillota > Clostridia > Oscillospirales > Acutalibacteraceae > UBA737. Next base: position 81,373 of record JAFSAR010000023.1, on the reverse strand, counting down.
CAAAGTCACGCTCAACAGCGGGGAATTTGGGCAGTGGTTTATAGGTTGTCTTGCGCTTGTTTATTGCGTATAGCACGTCAAGCTTGATTTCTGCAACATAGACGCGTGTGTCTATACCATAGCTTGCGGCAACCTCGGGGTGAACCTCACCGAGAACTGCGGCAGAAACATTGTTAGCAAGAACTTCTGCCTGTCTGCCTGGGTGTAGATACGGTTCACTGCTACGCTTATACTGTGTATGCGCGCCGCAAAGTGTCATAACCTCTTCGACAATGCCTTTAAGTGTAAAGAAATCCTCATCCTTACCGTAAAGACCTATGCAAAGAGTGGGCAGCTCGTCGGGCTGTTCGTTAAGAGGAAGTGATTTTGCAACAAAGCGTTTACTTTCTTCGAAAAATCTGCCAGAATCAATCTTGCGGTTAATATTGGTAGCCATAACGGTAAGCATACTGCTTACAAGCTGGGTGCGCAGTGTCGAATACTCATCACCAAGGGGATTTATAAGCTTGATTGCGTTGCGACGAGCATCGTCTGCGGCAAGCTTTAAGGTGTCAACTGCACCCGACGCGATAAATGAATAGGTAGCAATTTCATAACAACCCATACCGCAAAGCAACGACTTTAATTTGTCGGACTTGATGCGAGAGGGGAGCTTTGTTCCGCGGACAACATCGCCGCGCATAGCAGAGCCTACAATGTGATCGTATCCGTAGATACGCATAACCTCTTCGGCAAGGTCGGCTCTACCCTCTATGTCATCACGAATTGATGGTACACGAACTGTAAGAACGCCATCGTTTGCGGTAGTTGGCAAGCAAAGGCTATTTAAAATTTCTAACATTTTGCTTTCCGGGATATCCACACCCAAAAGATCAACTATACTTTTTGATGTTACGTTTAAAATTTTGTCTTCGGGGAGCCCTTGATTTCGGTCAAGCGCACCGTCGATAATATCACCTGCGTCAAGCTCGTCAATAAGCTGTAAAGCGCGATCCATAGCAAATCCAACATTTACAATGTCAACGCCCTTTTCAAAGCGACCGCTTGCTTCGGTGCGAATACCGAGCGCTCTGCCTGTTTTACGCACACTGTCGCGGCGGAATTTGGCAGACTCTAAGAATAAATCCTTTGTATCGTCCTCGATTTCACTCTCTTTACCGCCCATAATACCTGCTATACAGGAAGGCTTTTCGCCGTCGGCGATAACCAGCATATCGGGGGTTAAGTTATAGTCCTTACCGTCAAGTGTTGTGATTTTTTCACCGTCGCGAGCGTTACGAACAATAATCTTTTTATCAGCTAAATCGTTGTAGTTAAACGCGTGCATGGGCTGACCTGTTTCAAGCATAACAAAGTTGGTGATATCGACAATATTGTTTATAGGTCTCATGCCCGACGCGGAGATTGCCTTTTGCATCCATGCGGGTGACGGCTTAATACGGAGATTTTTTACAACCCTGCCTATATAACGCGGACAAAGGTCATAGTTTTTAACCTCTACATCAATAAAATCCTTAATATCGCCGCCTACGGTCTTGTAGGTGGGAACAGGGGGATGATATGCTGTGCCAAGTACAACAGACGCCTCTTTGGCTACACCCAAAAAGCAGTTGCAGTCGGGGCGGTTTGCGGTGATTTTAAAATCAATTATATAATCATCAAGACCCAAAACCTTGCGCATATCGGTGCCTGTTGCCCACTCGTCTTTTAAAATGAGAATACCGTGAACACTTGCGCCCTCGTAATCCTCTTCGGTAAGGCAAAGCTCTTCACCGGAACAGAGCATACCGTTTGACTCTACGCCGCGAAGCTTTCCTGCTTTTATATGCATACCGTTTGGTAAATCGCTGTTGTCAAGAGCGGCAGGAACGAGGTCACCCTCTTTTATATTCTGCGCGCCTGTAACTATTTGGACAAGATTTTCGGCACCTATATCCATCTGACAAATCTGAAGATGGTCACTATCCCCATGTGGCTCCAATTTTACGATGCGGGCGGCCACAACGTTTTTAATGTTTTCACCCTCTGCCCCAATGCTTTCAACCTCGAAGCCCGCCATAACCATACGGTCACAAAGCTCGTTTACAGGCACATTTATATCAACGTAGTTTTTCAAGTGATTAAATGAAATTTTCATTGTTGGTGACTCCTTTCCTTAAAATTGGTCAAGAAAACGCTTATCGTTTTCAAAGAGCAAGCGTATGTCGCTTATCTTGTAGCGTGTAGTTGTGAGTCGGTCAAGACCGATACCAAATGCAAAGCCGCTATATTCTTCGGGGTCAATACCACAAGAGCGCAACACATTGGGATGAACCATACCCGCGCCCAAAATTTCTATCCAACCTGCGCCCTTGCAAACGCGACATCCCTTACCGCCACACTCGCTGCAAGAAACATCAACCTCAACCGACGGCTCGGTAAAAGGGAAGAAGGATGGGCGAAATTTCACCTTGGTGTCTTTGCCGTAAATTTCGTGAGCAAACTGCTCGAGCACACCCTTGAGGTCGCACATCGTGATACCCTTATCAACAACAAGACCTTCTATCTGGTGGAAAACGGGCGAATGTGTTGCGTCAACCTCATCTGCGCGGAAAACTCGACCTGGGCAGATAACACGGATAGGCGGCTTGCGGGTTTCCATTGTTCTGATTTGAGCGGCAGAGGTCTGTGTGCGAAGAAGAATATTTTCTGCCAGATAAAATGTATCCTGCATATCGCGTGCAGGGTGGTCGGCGGGCACATTAAGACATTCAAAATTATAGTGGTCGGTTTCAACCTCAGGGCCGTCTACCACGTCAAAGCCCATTGACTGAAATATATCAATCATATCGTTAAGTACGGTATTAAGCGGATGCAATTTACCCGTTTTGGATACCTTTGCAGGCATGGTGATGTCAATTGTTTCTTCCTTGAGCTTAAGCTCGGTAGCCTTTGCTTTCATTTCAGCAATCTTTTCGCCTAAAGCCGCATCAACTTCCGCTTTTGCAGTGTTTACAAGCTGACCCATAATTGGACGTTCTTCGGGGGAGAGCCCACCCATCATTTTAAGTATTGCGGTAAGCTCACCTTTTTTACCGAGGTATTTTACTCTGACATTTTCACAGTCGGCACTGTTTTCTGCGGCGGCAATAGCCGAAAGTGCCGCAGACTTGATTTGTTCAAGCTGTTGTTTCATAATCTATCTCCTTTGTCACTTAATTAATAGTTTCGGTGTCGAATATATCGACAAAAACAAAAAGACTTCGTCCTGATATTACAGGACGAAGTCTGAATATACAAACTCCGCGGTACCACCCGCATTTTCGCTCAAAGAGCAAACACTCTCGTCGGTCTGTAACGGAACCGATGACCCGTTGTCACCTACTGCTTTGTTCAGCGACACTGCTCAAAAGGGAACTTCAAATCACCGCAAAATAGGTACGCTTACAGCCCAGGGCGCGCCTTCTCTTCAAATCACAAATGATTTTACTTTTCTTTATCAACGCATTTAACAAAAAAATTATAACACAATTTTTTTAAATTGCAAGTGTTTTTTTATCGTAGGGAACGACCTATGTGTCGTTCCGCGGTCAAGCACACAGGCTCAACCCTACAATAGTGCATTTGTAAGGTCGGCAAGGTTTTGCATAGTCAGCGTTTCTCCGCGCACCGTTTCGGAAATATTTGCTTCGTTTAGCGCTTTTCGCAAAACATCTTTTTGTATATTTAATGTATTGCAAACGGTGTTAAGCAATATTTTTCTGCGCTGGGCAAAGCAGGCTTTTACAATTTTAAAGAACAGCTTTTCATCCGTTACCTCAACGGGCGGTTTGTCACGCAAGGTAAGTTTTATAACCGCCGAATCAACGTTTGGCGGCGGCATAAATGAGCCCCTTGGCACACCGAAGAGAGTTTCTGCCTCAGCATAATAATTTACCGCAACCGTCACAGCGCCTGCGGCGCGTGAGCCTACGTCGGCACAAAGGCGGTCAGCGGCTTCCTTTTGCACCATAACTGCGATTGTGTTAATGGGCAAGTGACTTTCGAGCAACATCATTATAACGGGCGAGGTAATATAATAGGGCAGATTTGCGCATACATTTATCGTGTCACAGTCAGCGAATTCTTCTGCTAAAACGGTTTTTAAATCGAGCTTTAAAATATCGTTCCATATTATTTTTACGTTGTGGCAATCTTTGAGCGTCTCTTGTAGCACGGGTTTAAGTCGGGTATCAAGCTCTACTGATACAACCTTTTTGCAAGATGACGACAGCTGCGCTGTAAGCACACCTGCACCGGGGCCTATTTCAAGCACACCGACGTTTTCGCCCGACACGGCACAAGCCATTCGTGGACACACGGTATCGTCTATTAAAAAGTTTTGTCCCAAAGATTTTTTAAACGAAAAGCCCTCTGCTTCAAGTACGCTCTTTAGATCTTTTTTATTTGAAATTTTCACATATTTCACCTGCCAAATACATTATATATAACAATTCCGTACCTTTCAAGAAATTTTTAGGTGACAACTGCGTTTTTTTGTGCTACAATATAAAAAATACAAATTTTTTGGAAGGTATTTAAAAAATGGATAACAGATATTTAGAAAACGTAATAAATGAGATGCAACCTTTTTTGGATGAAAACGGTTTTAAATTGGTAGACGGCGTTTATAAAAATGACAAGAAGGCAGCCACTGTTGAATACAGCGACGAACGCCAGATGTATATTCTTAAAACCGCCGATATTGTCGAGGACGGAAGTTACGAACTTGTAGAAGTAAACGCGTGGCTTTTTGACGACAGCCAGAACGCAAAGGATGCAGAGGCTGTAGGCATTGACTTTACCTCAACCCTTCGCGACGAACTTGGCATCAAGCGCACCCGTTCGGCAACCGCGGCAAACGCAGTTGACCTGCCTACTGCATCAAAGGACGGTAATTATAACATTGCCGCTTTTACAAAAAAGGTGCTTGACGTATTCCCCGCTCTTAAAGACGAATACAAGGTTCACGTAGCGGTTTACGGAAACTTTTTATATCTTAATTTCTTTGGTGAAAAGTTGGTGCCGCAAATAAAATCGGTTATGCTTGAGAATAATAAAAAGAGCGTTAAAAAGCTTTTTGACATTTTGCAAAACGGATATTTGCAAGGTGACCGTGACACCGTTAACACTATCGTTGCGGTAGTTGCCGCCGCTTGCGTTAATGATGACACCGTAAAAACAAACGTTATCGCAGCGCTTGGCGACAATAAGCATTTTATCGACTCTGTAATACAGTTTATCCCCGTTGTATCGTCTAACAAAAAGCTGCATGCGGCTTTGTTAAAGTAAAATATTTTTAAGGAGTGTTATTTATGGGTTGGTTTATTGCTGTTGTAGTGATTCTTTTGGTGGTTATTATTCCAAACGTGCGCATAGTTCCCCAAGCAACTCAGTATGTTATTGAGTTTTTGGGAAAGTATAAGTGTACTTGGGATGCAGGAATCCACGTTAAAATTCCTTTCCTTGAAAGAATAGCTAACAAAATCACATTAAAAGAGCAGGTTATGGACTCCCCGCCACAGCCCGTTATCACAAAAGATAATGTTACCATGCAGATTGATACGGTTGTGTTCTTCCGAATTTTTGACGCAAAGCTCTACACATATGGCGTTGTAAATCCTATCCGCGCGCTCGAAAATTTGACCGCTACCACACTGCGTAACATTGTTGGTGAAATGGAGCTTGACGGCACGCTCACCTCGCGCGATATTATAAACACCAAAATGGCTGAAATCTTGGACGAGGCTACTGACCAGTGGGGTATGAAGGTAAGCCGCGTTGAGCTTAAAAACATTATTCCACCCGCTGAAATTCAAAACGCGATGGAAAAGCAGATGAAAGCTGAACGTGACCGCCGTGAAACGCTTTTGCAGGCTGAGGGTCACAAGGCTGCTGCCATTACTCGCGCTGAAGGTGACAAGCAGGCTATGATACTTGAGGCCGAGGGTGAACGCGACGCGCGTATCGCTCGCGCCGAGGGTGAAGCAAAGGCTATCTACCTTTCTAAAAAAGCCGAGGCCGACGGTCTTGCAGCGCTAAAAGAAGCAGGCGTTGACGCAGCTGTGCTTGAGCTTAAAAAATACGAGGCTCTTGTAAATATGTCAAACGGCACCGCCGCAAAGTTGATTATACCTACCGATGCGGTATCGGCCGTTACAAACAATGCGATTTTCTCTGAGACTACTGGTCTTGGCGACAACACACAGTCCGCGCCAAAGCCAAAAAAGGCGGTTAAAAAAGACGAATGCTGTGACTAATTAATAATTTCAAAACCCTGCTGAAATTCAGCAGGGTTTTCGTTTTATTTATTATTAATATGCCTTGCCCCAATAGAGCATTTTGTCTGCCTTTTTGCCACAGCAAACGCAGGTATCGGATATATGCTCTTGGTTAAACGGTGCGCAACGCGAGGTAATACCCGCTACCTCTTTAAGTTTGTCCTCGCATTCGCGGTCGCCGCACCACATAGCGCGGATAAAACCAGGCTTATTATCAGCAATTTCTTTGATTTCATCAAGCGTCTTTGCGTCGTAGGTCATCTCTTCGCGGTGAGCGAGCGCCTTATTGAAAAGCGCGTCGCGATATTCAGCCAACAGCTCGGGTATACGCGCCTCAAGCTCATCAAGCTTTACAAAAATCTTTTCGCGGTTGTCGCGGCGAACTACAACACATTGATTGTTTTCGATATCACGAGGACCTATTTCAATACGCAGAGGCACACCCTTCATTTCGTATTCGGCAAATTTCCAACCTGGAGTTTGGTCAGAATTATCAAGCTTTACGCGGCAAACCTTTTTAAGTCTATCACAAACTTCACTTGCTTTCTCTACAACGCCCTCTTTATGTGACGCAATAGGCACAATCACAACCTGAATAGGCGCGATAGCAGGCGGCAGTACAAGACCGTTATCGTCGCCGTGTGTCATAATAACTGCGCCGATAAGACGGGTTGTGGTACCCCATGAGGTTTGATAAGGGTGAACAAGCTTGTTTTCCTTGTCTGTGTATTGCACCTCAAACGCGCGTGAAAAACCGTCGCCAAAGTAGTGCGAAGTACCGCTTTGAAGCGCCTTGCCGTCGTGCATAAGCGCCTCGATTGTGTAGGTCGCCTCGGCACCTGCAAAACGCTCTTTATCGGTTTTTTGACCCTTTACAACAGGCATAGCAAGAGCTTCTTCGGCAAAGCGAGCATAAACATTTAACATCTGCTCGGTTTCTTGTCTTGCTTCATCGGCGGTTGCATGCAGGGTGTGACCTTCTTGCCACAAAAATTCGCGTGAGCGTAGGAATGGACGGGTGGTCTTTTCCCATCTGACCACACTGCACCATTGGTTATAAAGCTTAGGCAGGTCGCGGTAGGAATGAACGATGTTTTTGAAGTGGTCACAGAAAAGAGTTTCACTTGTAGGACGCACGCAAAGGCGTTCTTCTAACCTTTCTTCGCCGCCGTGTGTTACCCAAGCAACCTCGGGCGCAAATCCCTCGACGTGATCCTTTTCTTTCTGTAAAAGGCTTTCGGGTATAAACATCGGCATATACACGTTTTCATGGCCGAGTTCCTTAAACATACCGTCCATAATATGCTGAATGTTCTCCCATATAGCATAACCGTACGGGCGAATAATCATACATCCTTTAACCGACGAATAATCGATAAGCTCTGCCTTGATGCAGACGTCGGTATACCATTTTGCAAAATCCTCGTCCATAGAGGTTATTGCTTTAACCAATTTTTCATTTGTTTTCATTTTCATCACCAGTATTATTATTTTCTTGACTTTCTGTATCTTCGTCCGTTTCGGGCTCTTGCGGTTGCTCAGGCTCTACCTCGGATGGCTGTTCGGGTTCGCTCTCGAGCGGCTGATTTGGCTCGACGTCAGGTGGTTGCTCGGACGAGGTTTGGTCATTTGCAGAATTATCATCATTATAACTATTATCGCCGTCATTTGCAACATTTTTATAAAAAGAATTAAAGTAATCAAGCACTCCCTGTGTTATGGCGGTTGCCTTTTGGGTGTTAATGCTGTCGCTTATTATACCGTTAAAATCTTGTTGGTTTGAAATAAAGCCGTTTTCGGTAAGTATTACGGGACAGCTTGTTACACGCGCGAGATAAAAATAGTGCCAGCTTTTTTGTGTTTTGCTGTAAAAATTACCCGCTACCGTTCTGTCGTAAACATATTTTACCGCCTTGTCCGAAAAAGCATTAAAGCAGAAGAATCCTGCACCGTTTGCCGACGCGCGCGTGCTTGAGTCGTGATGTATTGAAATACAAAGGTCAGGCGCTTGTTGTCGCAAAAATTCACACCTTGCATCTGACGACAATTCGACGTTAGACGTGCGCGTCATCACTACGGTAGCGCCATAAGACTCAAGCTGAGCCTTTAACTTGAAAGCAAGAGACAGATTGCGCTCGGCTTCGGGATTAGTATCAGGTCGTAGCCCTAGCGCGCCAACGTCTCTGCCGCCGTGTCCCGCGTCTATTACTATCTTTATTCCCGAAAGGTCGTTCTTTTGGGTTATTTTTGGCGCGTTCAAAAACTTGAATTCAAGCTGACCATTTGAATTGTACTCCGCGTTCCAGCCGTAAAACGCTCCTATCGATTTAAGATAGAGTCGCAGTGTGTATCCGTCGCTTCCCGGTATTATCTGGGTAGACGAAAACAGCGGATGATTTTTTATAGTAAAGTCGCCGCCTATTCCCTGCGTATAATAAAATTTAATATCAACATAGCTGTATGTAACACTCGAGATGGTGTAATCCTGTTTTGCGGGATTGGTATAGCTCTGCGGTCCTATTTCTACCGCAAAAGGCGCGCGCCAATCGGTATCAAAGGTAAGTACCGAATGCTTGCCGTCTGTCGTACTTTGGGCGAGTGAAATCGTGTTATATTCGGGCAATTCACCTGCATACAGCTTTGAAACGGTAACGCGCTGTGTGTCGGGTGCGTTTTTCTTGTCTACATACACACGCTTGCCGCAACGCAGGTTATAATAACTGTTGCCGCTTTCGGCTTCGTAAACAATGCCGCCTACCTTGTAATCGACGGTACCCTCGGGCAGATAACTGTTTGTAGGTCGCGACCAATCATCTGTTGTGTCGCCGTTAAAGGTTTCTGCCTGACTTGCCACGATTTCAACAATCTGCGTTCCGTCAAGCGCTTTGTCACGCAGACAAATTATCGACGGAGAGGTGTAGCTTTTTGTAAGACCTTGACAACTGCCTGTGAATTTTACTCCGCCAAGGTTAAGGTCGCTATCATTTCCCGACGGCAGAGTGAAGCTGCCCGTAAAGTTGGTAAACGTCTCGCCGTCTTTATACGGCTGCGCCGTCAGATTTATGGTCTGTCCGTTAAATTTGGCAGTAACCGAGCTTGAATCCACGCGGGCATAGGCTATTACAACAAACGACGAGCCCGCCTCATAGCTTTGCTTTTCGTAAGGGGCATAGGCTTTTATAACGGTAAAAGAATAACGTATGTTATAGGTCACACTCTGACCGTTGTACGTAAAAGTAAAGTTGTTGCTACCGGGCTTTAATTCCACCTCAACGGTAAAATCGCCGCTTGAAAGCCGTTCTACCTCGTTACCGTTTAACATCAGCGGTAGCGTGGGGTCGCTTGTTCCCGTTATGGAATAAAATGGCTCAGACACTGTGACGTCGGTCTTTTGGGGTGATGTTATAACAAGCGGTGGTGTGGTATCTGTGGGTTTGGAAGCCGAACTGTCCTGTGATAAAAGAGGGTCCGAACTAAGACTTCCGTTTATATAAGACATATAGTCTTCGTCCGAAAAGACTGTCTTTGCCGTATCTGCCAAAGCAAACGCCAGCACCACAGCCAACACTATAGCAAGGCATACGCTTAACATAATCAATATCAATTTTTTGTGCCTATTGTAAAATTCTTTCATTATATGTCCTCGTAGTTTAAATATATATTTTATTTTAACATATTGTTTCCGTGTTATCAATATTGCAATTATTAAAATTTAATGATAAAATACCGTTGGTGATTGCTTTGCAGATAGAAATTCATAAGGGTCGGGTAGACCTTTCGGGCGAGCCTATTTTAAACGATATAAATATTATTATAAACACAAACAGCCGCATAGGTCTTGTAGGCAGAAACGGTTGCGGAAAAACAACGCTGTTAAGATTGCTTAGCGGCGAGTTGAGTCTTGCCAATATGGAATCTGACGGAGGCTTTATGTCAATAAGCGGTAATCCCGTTATATCGGCGCTAAATCAGATGACTTTTCTTGATGACAGCGTTACTCTGGTAGAGGAAATCCGCAGTGCCTATAAAGATATCCTCCAAATGAAAGCGTCCCTTGATTCCGCGCAGCGCGATATGGAAGAAAATCAGACCGAGGAAAACATAAAGCGCTATACCATTTTGCTTGATTTATTTACCCGCGAGGGTGGCTTTTATTTTGAAAAAGAATATGAAGCGGCGATTAAAAAGTTCGGGTTTACCGAGGAACAAAAACTGCGGCCGCTGAGCGAATTTTCGGGCGGTCAGCGTACAAAAATCGCCTTTTTAAAGCTGTTGCTTTCAAAGCCCGACCTGTTGCTTTTGGACGAGCCTACCAACCACCTTGATATAGAAGCGGTATCGTGGCTTGAAGACTATATAAAAAATTATAAAAAAGCCGTGCTCATTGTATCGCACGACCGTATGTTTTTGGATAACACCGTAAATGAAATTTATGAAATAGAACACGGCAAAACCACGCGATATGTGGGTAACTATTCGCAGTTTGTAGTTAAAAAGCGTGAGAGTTGCGACCTGCAGGCTAAAGCCTTTGAGGCTCAGCAAAAGGAAATCGCGCGTATATCGGCTACTGCCGAGCGTTTTCGTTATAAAGCCACCAAGGCGGCTATGGCGCAAAGCAAATTAAAAGCTATAGACCGTATGGAAAAGATAGACGCGCCCGAAGTATACGACAACCGCACCTTTAAAGCGACCTTAGAGCCCGCGGTTCAAAGCGCAAAAGAGGTGCTTACTGTAAGCAATCTTACAATCGGTTTTGATTCGCCTCTTGCCACGCTTTCTTTTAACGTTTACCGCGGAGACCGCGTGGGAATTATCGGCGGCAACGGCAAGGGAAAATCAACGCTGCTTAAAACTCTTGTAAGTAAATTACCTGCTCTTTCGGGTAATTTCAGCACAGGCGCGTTAGTAAATGTCGGCTATTTTGATCAGCAGATGGCGCAGATAAGAGGCAGTGAAACGGTGCTCGACAATATGATGTCGGCATTTCCCTCTATGACCGAGTTTGAGGCACGAAGCGCGCTGGGCGCATTTCTTTTTAGCGGAGAGGCGGTATTTAAAACAATTGATATGCTCTCGGGCGGAGAGCGTGTAAGGCTTGCTCTTTGCAAACTGTTCCGCAGGTCTCCTAACCTGTTAATACTTGACGAGCCTACCAACCATATGGATATTATTTCCAAGGAAACGCTTGAGGATATTTTGACGTCCTACAGCGGCACGCTGATTTTTGTATCGCACGACCGATATTTTGTAAAAAAGCTTGCCGACCGTCTTATTACTTTTGAAAATGACGGTGCCGCGATGCACGACTTTGGTTACGACGAATATATGCTGCGTGAGCCGAAAGAAGAAACTTTATCCAAAACGCCGCAAAAAGCAGAAAGGAAAGAAAAGAAAACCTATACTACCCCGCTTAAAGAAAAGCAAAAACGCGAAAAAGCGCTAAAAAAAGCGGAAGAAAAAATCAACGAGTTAGAAACAAGGCTCGACGAGCTAAAGCGCGAACAGCAACTACCCGAAAACCTTGCCGATTACCAAAAACTCTCTGAATTGCAAGAACAAATTGATGCTTGCGAAATGGAACTCCTTGAGCAAATGGAAATTTGGGAAGGATTGTCGGAATAAAAATAACACAAAATTACGGATTGTCGCACATCACAAAATGCGGCAATCCGTAATTTCAAATTTATTTAGTATCCTAAATTTTCGTTTACAATAATAACGGTTATTCTATCCCTTTGTCTTTGCATTGCGCTTATCATATAATCACAGCAAATGCGGTCATCGCAGTTGCAGCCGTCGGCAAAATCGGGATTAGGATTATTTAGCAGCGATACGCAGTGACCAAGTTTTGCGCACGGCGTGTTTTTATTTAGTCGCACGCAGTTTTTTGGCGCGGCTATTTTTTTAACACGCAAAAACGCCTCTTTTAAATCGGGGACAATTTTATTTTTGCCTACAATCATAACCACCTTTTTAGGTCCAAAGGCAATTGACGATATGCGGTTGGCAAGCCCGTCAACGTTTACTATCTCGCCGTTTTCGGTAACAGCATTTGCCGAGCAAAAGAAAAAGTCAGCACCTATAGATGCTTTAAAGCATTCTTGCTGTTCTTCTGCTGTAATATCGGCTCTGCCTCTATCCATAAAGTTATATTTATTATCTCTTAACAATTCGTCAACGCCGCATTCTATAACTGACATTGAGCCGCCCCAAGTGATAACGCAACCGTCAAACAGCATATCTTTAACCATATTTTTTGCGTCCTCTTTTGTTTCGGCAAACAGAGGTTGCATTTTGTTTTTCTCTAAATTTTTAAATAATTTCTCAATTTGTTCGGTCATTATTTTATTCCTTTCACTATTGTTCCGCCGCCCAAAACGGTGTCGCCGTCATAAAACACTGCCGCTTGCCCCGATGACGGGGCGCGTTGCGGTGTGTCAAACTCCAATATAACAGTATCCTTGCCCGTTTGGTGAATCGTGCAGGGCTGCTCTTGGTGGCGGTAACGTAGTTTTCCTGCGGCGCGTGTGCCATCAAGACTGTCTGCCGCTATAATATTAACGCCGCTTACCTCTACCTGTTTATAAAAAAGGTGTTCCTCGTCGCCAAGTACAATTTGATTTGTGTCAGCATTTTTAGAAAGCACAAATGCGTGTTTACCAAGTGCTATGCCGAGTCCCTTTCGCTGACCGACGGTATAGTGAATAACTCCTTTATGCTTGCCAAGCACCTTGCCATCAAGGTCAAGATAGTCGCCTGCGGCAAAGCTTAGTCCCGTGTTTCTTTTTATAAACGCGGCGTAATCGCCGTCGGGCACAAAGCAGATGTCCTGACTGTCAGATTTGCGCGCGACACAAAGGTTTAAGCTCTCAGCAATCTCGCGAGCCTGTGCTTTGGTATAGTCGCCTAAAGGTAATACGGTTTTTGGCAGTTGTTCTTGCGTAAGGCCGTAAAGCACGTAGCTCTGGTCTTTGGTAATATCCGCGGCTTTTTTGAGCAGATATCTATCACCCGACTTTTCAACACGGGCATAGTGACCCGTGGCAATTTTATCAAAACCGTTTTTTTCAGCAAATTCCAGCATAGCGCCGAATTTTATATTGATATTGCACTGTATGCAAGGGTTTGGCGTGCGACCCTTGATATATTCATCAATAAAATACTTTATAACAAAATCGTTAAATTCATCCTTTAAGTCGAGCACCGTATGCGGAATGCTGAGTTTTTTGCACACGTCGGCGGCGTCACTTGCCTCGCGGTTAAATTTTTCTATCATATCGGCATTACCGCCGTCATAAAGCTGTAAGGTAATGCCTGCGGCATCTGCGTTCTTTGAGATAAGCGCAGCAGTCACAGCAGAATCAACACCGCCACTCATACCTACTAATGTTTTCATAAAATCACTTCTTTTTGGGTTTGTGGATATTTCTTATAGTTTTCTTTTTCTTTTGAGACGGTCTTTGTTGACTGCCTTTGTTTATCGGTGTTTTGTCGGGCGCAATAAGACATTTTTTGCCGTAGCCGATAAGGTCGGTTCTACCTGCCTTTTTTAGCGCTGATAATACAAACTGTCGGTTTTCGGGCTTGTAGTATTGCAATAATGCCCTTTGCTGCGCCTTTTCCTCAGATGTTCGCGGCACGTAAACCTTTTGCATATTCATAGGATTAAGTCCCGTATAAAACATACATGTTGAAATCGTGCCTGGGGTGGGGTAAAAATCCTGCACCTGCTCGGGATGAAGCCCCTCTTTTTTAAGAAATAGCGACAGCTCGATCGCGTCGTTTATGGTACTGCCTGGGTGTGACGACATAAGGTACGGCACCAAAAACTGCTTTTTGCCCACTTTTTCAGTAAGTTCATAAAAACGTTTTTTGAACTTTTCATATACGTTTATATGCGGCTTACCCATACAGTCAAGCACGCGGGCCGAACAATGCTCTGGCGCTACCTTTAACTGCCCGCTTACGTGGTGCTCTACCAATTCTTCAAAAAACTCCTCATCCTTATCTGCGATAAGGTAGTCAAAACGAATTCCCGAGCGGATAAAGATTTTTTTAATCTTTGGAAGTTTTCGCAGTTTTCGCAAAAGGTCAAGATAATCGCTATGGTCTACCTCTACTGCAGGGCACATTGTGGGCGCCAAACATTTTTTATCTTTACAAAGTCCGCGTTCAAGCTGACCTTTACAACTCGGCGCTCTAAAATTGGCAGTCGGTCCGCCTATATCGTGAATATATCCCTTAAAATCGGGCATATCGGTAATCGCCTTTACCTCGTCTATCACCGATTCGTGACTGCGACAGCTGATTTGTCTGCCCTGATGGTAAGCGAGCGCGCAGAAATTGCACGCACCAAAACAGCCGCGGTTGTGTATTACCGAAAATTTAACCTCTTCGATACCAGGTACACCGCCCAAGGCGTCGTAGCTTGGATGATAATCTCGCATAAAGGAAAGACTGTAAACTGCGTCCATTTCTTCAGTAGTAAGCGGTGGCATCGGTGGGTTTTGCACCACGATTTTGTTGCCGTGACGCTGAATCACAGTTTTACCTCGCACGGCATCGTGCTCGGTTTGCTGAATGTACGTCGACTCGGCGTATTTACGTTTTCCTTGCTCGCTGTCGTCGCTTATCGCCTCAAAAGACGGACACTCTTTTGCGCTTTGCACCTGATAGTCGGTGGTCGGCACGGCATAGCAAGTGCCAAGAATATTGTGCATATCGCGGATATTTTCGCCCGCGTCAAGTCGCGTTGCAATTTCAACAACGTGTTTTTCGCCCATTCCGTACATAAGTAGGTCGGCGGTAGAGTCAATAAGAATTGACGGGCGGACTTTATCATCCCAATAATCATAATGCGCAAAGCGGCGCAAAGACGCCTCAATACCGCCAATGCAGATTGGTATATCGCCAAAAAGTCGGCGCAAAGCCTTTGAATACACAATAACCGCGCGGTCAGGACGCGCGCCTGCCTTGCCGCCGGGTGTGTACGCGTCATCACTTCGCTTTCTTTTTGCGGCAGTGTAGTGCGCCACCATCGAATCGATATTTCCGCTGTTTACAAAAAATGCAAGTCTCGGCGTGCCAAAGCGTTTGTAATCTTCATCGCTTCGCGGTTGTGAGATAATGCACACCTTAAACCCTGCATTTTCCAACACACGCGACACAATAGCCGTGCCAAAAGACGGGTGGTCGACATACGCGTCACCCGTAACAATTATTATATCTGCGCGGTCCCAGCCGCGCTCTTTCATCTCTTTTGCAGTAAGGGGTAAAAATGGCATAAATATAACCTCTAATTAAATATATTATATTGTATCATAATTTTTAATTTGTTACAAGAGGGGTTAAACAAATGGATAGCCAAACCGAAATAACAGAAATAAAGCCCAAAAATATGTACGTACCTATATGTATCACACAAGCCGTTTGTGTTGCTGTGATTTTAATCGCGGTATTGATAATCAAGTTCTTTTTCGAGGGTAGCTATGTGAAATTGCAGGATTGGTGCAAGGATAACTTTTTAGAAGAAACCGTTATAAGCAACATATTTGACGAGGAAGAAAACGCGTGAAATTTAATTTTTTTGGAACCGAGATTTACGTATCCTTTTTGTTTTGCGCGGTGGTTTGCTTTATGTTAGCGGTCGACCGCACAGGGCTTGTGATACCAACGCTTTTTGCCGTGTTTATTCACGAAACGGGACATCTGCTTGCTATGTGGGCGGCAGACTGTCAGCCAAAACAAATCAGGCTTATTCCGTCAAGTGTACAGATAGTGCGCAGCTTTTCGCCAAAGCGATGTGGAGAGACGGCGATTGCGTTTTGCGGGCCTGCGGCAAATCTTGTGATATTCGGTGTACTAACAGCTAACTACTTTATTTTTAAAAGTGAACAGTCAATTACCTTTGCACTACTTAATTTAGTAATCGCCGTATTTAATCTGCTGCCCGTATCGGGACTTGACGGCGGAACGCTTCTGACACTTTTTGTAGCGCACTTTACCGACATATACCGCGCCGAAAGAATTGTGAGGATTATAACCGCCGTGTTTGCGTTTGTTGCGTTTTTACTCGGTGTATATCTTTGGGTCAGCGGAACGGTTAATATATCGGTGTTTATAGTTGCGGTGTATCTTGGCGTGTGTAGCTTAATAAAAAAATAAAAGGCCCACAGCCGTGAGCCTTAACAAATTAAAAATTAAACGGTAATAGATATAAAACAAAGGATATAACAATAACTATAGCAAAGGCAACGGTTAAAAGCTTGGCTGTTTTCTTTGTTTCTCCACTTTGAGCGATAAAACAGTTTGGTAAAGCCGTTGCAAGACCAAGACCCGAAAAGATCTGCATACCAACAGCATAATAATCAACCACCAACCATAACTCAACGGTATACGCGTAACCCTGATTTGAAAAACTGATCCAATCATACACACAAAAAGCGCCTAAAATCAGCGTGATAACCGCCGATATGATTGATAATATATTTAAGATAATTGATATTGCTTTTTTCATAGTATGTTCTCCTTTGCGATGTTTCCTTCAAAAATATCACTTCTACAAACATTATAACATACTCAATGAAATATTGCTACGCAATATGAAATAATTCTTACGAATTATGAAATATTTTTGCTGCAGCAAAAATGTGAAATAAAATAAATTTCTTATACGCCGCAGCGTATTTCATAGCGATAGCTATTTCATATGCAGCAGCATATTTCACAAATCCCGTCAGGAATTTATTTCATTGAAAAAAGCATCGACGTTGTCGGTGCTTTTTTCTTGGCGCGCCGAAGAGGATTCGCTCGGCGGCAACGCCGCCGACACGCCCACGCACTTTGCAACCCTTCCCCGAAGGCTCGCAATTTGCCTTACGGCAAACCGTGCTTTTCGAATCCTCTTCTCAAAGAAACAAAAAATAAAGTCCACTCTAAAGAGTGAACTTTATTTTGGCGCGCCGAAGAGGATTCGAACCCATGACCTTCTGGTCCGTAGCCAGACGCTCTATCCAACTGAGCTACCGGCGCAAAACATATTGAAATGTGCGCGGCTTTTTAAACCGCCATAGTATAATAGCACAAAACTTTCATAAAATCAATAGTTAATTTTAAAAAATTTAAAATTTCTTTTTGTGGGGCGGTGAAAAGCAAATGGAAACACTTAATAAAATCAACTCTTTTGTATGGGGAACACCCACATTGCTGCTAATTTTTTTTACGGGTGTGATACTTACAATACGCACAAATTTTTTTACAATAAAAAATTTCGGTTTGGCGGCAAAACAGTTTTTTAAAGGCAATAAAACAAAGAGCCCGAACCGCTTGACGCCTTTGCAATCGGCAAGCGCGGCGTTGTCGGCTACGATGGGCACGGGCAATATTGTGGGCGTGGCGGGCGCTATTGCCTTGGGCGGACCGGGTGCTGTGTTCTGGATGTGGGTATCGGCGACAGTTTGTATGACTATAAAATTTTCAGAGATTGCCCTTGCTGTGCGCTACCGCGAAACAAACCGCGACGGCAGTTACTCTGGCGGAGCTATGTATTACATAAAAAACGCTCTGCCGCGTTTTTTCTCACCTCTTGCCACATTTTTTTGCATCTGCGGTGTGGCGGCGGCTTTTGGCGTTGGCAATATGACGCAGATAAACACTATGTCGGCAAGCGTTAGCCAGCTTGCAAAAACGGTTACCGACATTTCGCCTCGCTCCGATTTTTTTATAAAGCTTACGGTTGGTATCATTTGCGCAACAGTCGGCATTATTGTGCTTAAAAACGACGGCTCTATCGGCGCCTTTTGTGAAAAGGTAATTCCCATTATGACCGTTTTGTATATTGCTATGACAGTAGGCGCTATTGCCGTAAACTATACAAAACTTCCCGCCGCCCTTGCGCAGATTTTTATGGGCGCGCTACGTCCGCAAGGTGTGACAGGCGGTGTTGTGGGCTCGGCATTTGTGGGTGTGCGATTTGGTATGTCGCGCGGCGTTTTTTCTAACGAGGCGGGGCTTGGCACTGCGCCCACAGCCTATGCTTGCAGCGACGGTGACGAGGTAAATCTTGGACTGATGGGCGTGATGGAGGTATTTATTGACACAATTGCAGTCTGCACTCTGACCGCTTTAACGCTGCTTTGCGCGGGAGATATTACCTATGGGGTGGATACGGCGTCCGCCCTTACGCTTAACGCACTGACACAAGTTTACGGCAAAAATATTATATTTATCTTTTGCCCCGTAGTTTGCTTTTTCGCCTTTTCGTCGACTGTTGGCTGGGGACTTTACGGCGCAAAGTTTATAACGTTTTTATCGGGCGAAAAAGCCAAAGGTCCGTTTTTGTTTTTATTTGTCGCGGCAATGTTACCCGCCGCAGTTTTCCGCGCAGACGCGGTATGGGTCATAGCCGAAATACTGAATGGAATTATGGCTCTGCCGAATATAACGGCACTGCTGTTTTTAACAAATGAAGTCGCGGACATTACATATTCATATAAAAGAAAACTCCAAGGCAAATAGCCTTGGAGTTTTAAATTTTAAGTACGATTTAAATTTTCTCTGCAACCTCGAAAACGTCTGCGGGAAGCTCTGATTCGTCGCAAGATACGGTGAATACAAATTCAACATCCTCAATCTTTGAAAGGCGCTTTAAGAATGCTGCTAGTTCATCATAATTACGTGAGCCGATGCGAAGAGTAGCGTCACCAAAGATATGTGTTATGTCGTTATTGCCTGCTTTTACGCCTGCAAGAAGGCCGTAATATTCATCATAACCGCAGATTGAAAAATCATCTGCATAAATCAAACGGGCTTTATGACTAACGGAAAATGTAAGTGTGCCGCCCTTTTCTATGCATACAACGTTACCAAGACTGGTTTCAGCAGCATTGTTTACAAACTCTACCAAGCGTTTGGTTTTGCCTGCGCCTTTTTTTCCGATAATAAGTTTAATCATATAAAACAACTCCTTTATATTTACCGTGTTGCCACGGTTATTTTACGTCTTTATTTTGAAAGTCTTGCCTCAAGCTCGGCTTTCATATCCTCGTATCCTGGTTTGCCAAGCAGCGCGAACATATTCTTTTTGTAGCTTTCAACACCGGGTTGGTCAAACGGATTTACACCAAGCATATAACCCGAAATTGCGCATGCCTTTTCAAAGAAATAGATAAGTCTGCCCAGGTTTTCCTCGTCGGCTTTATCTACCGATATTACAAGATTAGGCACTCCGCCGTCAGTGTGGGCAAGCACTGTACCCTCAAATGCCTTTTCGTTAACGTAAGACATTGTTTTGCCTGCAAGGAAATTAAGTCCGTCGCCGTCGTTGTCCTCGCGCTCAATTACAACATCACTACCGTTGTCGCCGATAGTTACAACCGTTTCAAACATAAGACGGCTGCCGTCCTGAACAAACTGACCCATAGAATGCAGGTCGGTTGAGAAGGTAACGGATGCGGGGAACAAGCCCTTATTGTCCTTGCCCTCGCTTTCGCCGAACAGCTGCTTAAACCACTCTGCCATCATTGTAAATCGCGGCTCGTAGGATACAAGCAATTCAATCGACTTGCCCTTGCGGTAGAACGCGTTGCGAAGCGCCGCGTACTGATAACAGGGATTATTTTCGATTTCTGCTACATTATAATCCTTTGCCGCAGCCTGAGCGCCAGACATAAGAGCGTCGATATCACAGCCTGCCGCCGCGATTGGCAAAAGACCAACTGCGGTAAGAACTGAAAATCTGCCGCCAACGTCATCGGGCACTACAAAGCACTCGTAGCCCTTTTCATCAGCCAATGCCTTAAGTGTGCCACGTGCCTTGTCGGTGGTGCAGTAGATACGGCTTGCAGCCTCTTTTTCACCGTAGCGCTCTTCAAGCAGCTTGCGGAACACGCGAAAAGCAACCGCTGGCTCGGTGGTAGTACCTGATTTTGAAATAATATTTACAGACACGCGCTTGCCCTCACAGATTTTAAGAAGGTCTGAAAGGTTTGAGCCGCTGATGCTGTTACCTGAAAAATAAATTTCGGGCGCGCCGTTACGGATAGTGTTATAGTACGGTCCCTTTAAAAACTCGATAGCCGCACGAGCTCCGAGGTACGATCCGCCTATACCGATAACGATAAGCACGTCGGTATCGGACTGAATCTTTTTAGCCGCCGCTTTTATGCGGGCAAATTCCTCTTTATCGTAATTGTTGGGTAAATCAACCCAACCTAAAAAGTCATTACCAAGACCGCTTTTTTCGTTTACGGTTTTGTGGGCGTCGGCAACCTGACCGACAAGCCCCTTTATGTCATTTTCGCGGATAAAATCTTTAGCGTATGCGCTGCTAAAACTTAGTGACATTTAAACAACCTCTTTGAATTTATTGCAATAGGGATACTTTTCCTATTGTGTTTAATTTATTTTACATTATTTTACGCCGATTTGCAAGCATATTACACAACTTTTCACAAAAAAATTAAATTTTATTTCAGTAATCCGTCCAAAATCCACAAAAAAGCAGTAAAAAAGGTCATTGGGTCCACGTTTTCGGCAGCAGTTATGTTGACCGAGCCTATCTGGGTATCCCCCGAATAAAAATCCACCGTGCCGATTGTGTCGCCTATGGTTACGGGAGCCGTCACATTTTCTGGTAAGGTTACCGTTTGGGTAATGCCTGTAGCCTCACTTTTTTTCATCAGAATATTAAAGTTCTCCCTTGCCTCGATTTTTACCCGAGGCAAAACGCCGCCCTTTACGTTAACCGAGGTTATACCATCGAGTTCGGGCGCAATATCGCTGTAGGCGTAGTTAGCAAAGCCGTAGTCAAGCAGTTTTTTTGCGCCGTTAAAACGGTCCTGTGACGTATCCCCCGACATAATGACCGCGACAAGCTCTAAGCCGTTTCGCTCGGCGGTCGCAGACAGACAATATCCCGCGCCCGAGGTAGTGCCCGTTTTAAGTCCCGTTGTGCCCTCGTAAAAGCGCACCAATTTGTTGGTGTTTACAAGCTCGCTCTCGCCATCACGCAGAGTGTCCATCCATACGGTAGAGTAGTTTTTGATAAGGTCGTGTTTTATAAGCTCGGCAGACATAATTGCCACGTCATGCGCTGATGATATATGCCCCTCGGCGTCAAGACCTGTCGCGTTTGCAAAGTTGGTGGCGGTCATACCAAGCTCGGCGGCGCGGGCGTCCATCATTGCAACCAAGCCCTCTTCGCTGCCTGCAATTTGCTCGCCCAAAGCCACGGTAGCATCGTTTGCCGAGGCAATAACCGCCGCTTTTAAAAGGTCGTCAACCGTCATAGTCTCGCCTGGCTCAAGCCATATTTGCGAGCCACCCATACTGCAGGCGTGCTCACTTGCCGTTACGACATCCTCGACTGACAGTTCCTTGCGGTCAATAGCCTCCATCACAAGCAACAGCGACATAATTTTGGTAATAGACGCGGGAGGCAGCTGCTCATCAGCGTTCATTTCATAAAGAATTTCACCCGTGTTCACTTCCATCAGTATTGCCGATTTTGCCTTTATATCAAGTTGCGCGCCAATCGCCGCGTCGGTAACGGTCGCGTCGATCGGGATTTCTATATCGGATATATCGCACTCGCTCGAAACGGTAGCGGCGCTTGCCACAACGCCCGAGCACACCAAGGCGAAACAAAGAATTAAAGAAATTGTTATTTTAAACGGTTTCATAATTTTTACCCCCTATAGATATAGGTATGTAAAGAAAAATGAAAATATAATAAAAAACTACGCACAGGTAAAGCCCATGCGTAATATCACTCGTTATAAGCAAGCTTAGTTATTTTGTGCTTTGTACAAAATATGAAACACATTCACAATGCTGTGTCCTTGGGAAAAGGTCACAGGGTGTGTATTCCTGCAACTTGTAACCGAGACTTTCCAAAATTGCGGTGTCGCGGGCTAAGGTTGCTACATCACAGGACACGTAAACAATTCTTTCGGGCGCGAAATCGTTTGCCACGGTGTGAAGCAAGCTTTCCTCACACCCCTTTCTGGGCGGGTCGAGGATTACCACGTCTGCCGAAATATTTTCTTGTTTTAGCTGTTCTGCCGCTTTTGCTGCGTCGCCGCATATAAATCGCGCGTTTTCTACTCCGTTTTCGCGCGCGTTTGTTTCGGCATCGTGCACGGCGGCGTCAACAATCTCGACGCCGATTATACTTTTAGCCGCGCGAGCCATCGAAAGACCTATTGTTCCCGCGCCGCAGTAAAGGTCCAATATATTTTTGCCCTGCGGCTTGGCGTACTCTGCCGCCTTTTTATAAAGGCGCTCTGCCATATCGTGATTTACCTGATAAAAAGAGCGAGGAGAAATCCGCACCTTTACGCCGCAAAGAATATCGTATATGTACTCTCTGCCGTAAAGTAAAATATTTTTATCTCCTAAAACCACATTGGTGTTTTTGGTGTTAATGTTCAGAATTACGCTTTTTAGATTTTCACCTAAAGTGGTTTTTAAATCCTCTACAAGCTCGGCATGCTTCGGCAACAAATTGCCGTTTATAACGATACCAACCATTATTTCTCCCGTTTGCGCACCGTATCGCATATAAAAATGACGAAGCAAGCCGCTGTGCGTTTCCTCGTTATAAACCGAAATATCATATTTTTTCACAAAAGCGGTAAATATATTACCCGCCTTATAAAAGACCTCGGGGTGCAAAAGGCAGTCGCCGCACGGAATACTTCTGTGCGAATGGTGTGAATAAAAGCCAAGCTCGCCGCCTGTTGCTATCGGATACAACGCCTTGTTGCGATAGCGGTCGGGATTTTCGGCTGATATTATAGGCTGTGGGTCAAGAGTCACCTTACCTATTCTTTGCATAGTTTGCTTTACGCGGTTTTGCTTGAGCTCGGCTTCATTTTTATATTTTATATGGCGAAAAACACAGCCGCCGCAACGCGCAAAAACACCGCAATCGGTATCTATGCGGTGCTCTGACGGGGATATTATTTTTTCGCATTTTGCAAACGCGTAATTCTTTTTTACCTTTAAAACGCGGGCGAGAATGCGATCACCCACAGCGGTAAGAGGCACAAAAACAGCCTGTCCCTCGTATTTGCCTATGCCGCTGCCCTCGCTGGATATATCGGTAATTTCAAGCTCTATTATATCGTTTTTCTTCATATCAGTCGTTAAAATTTGTAAAATTCTGTTCAAGCGAGCCTTCGTCAAACAGCGAATAACCACGACGGCAGTCGTAGCCAAACGTATCGTCGGAATTAAGGGGAATTTCGTTGATAACAACGGTATCCTCGTTAAGCCATACAGCCTCTACCTCGTCGATGCCCGTTTGCCAGAAAATATTATGCTTTGTATTATTCTGTTCAATTTCTCCGCGCACCGCAACGCCGAGGTTATTTTCTACAACGTAAATATTCATTGTCTTTTCCCCTGATGGAGAAACGCTTGCGGTCCTTAGCGTGCCTGTCGGCAGATCGGCAATATCGGTAAAAAGGCTACCCTTTACCGCAAAGCCTATGTCGACGGCAATAATAAGGGCAGTAACCACGTATAAAATTTTAAATCCTACGTTTTTCATAAAAACACCCGTTGTTTTAGATTTCGTCTGTGCTGAAACTTGGCGTAACACTCGCGTTAAATCGATCTACGTCACGGTTGTACGCAGTTATTGCAAATCGGCAATGCACGCCGTACGACGCTATAAAATAAGGCAACGTGAATATAAGCGGCGCCACAAAAAGCGACAGCAGTATCCAGCCTGCAAAGCTGAGCACCAGACCGAAAAAGTCAGCGCCCGTGCGCTTTGAGATGATGGTGGACATATTGACAGCTTCAGCAGGGTCAAGGCTGTCGTTGCTTACAAAAATAAAGGGCGCAAGATAGAATTTGAGCATAACAAACACAAGCGCGAGCGATGCGACAAAGGCAAGAAAAGAATTAAGCGCCCACAAATTCGACGTCCAAATCGGCAACGAAACGCCCAAAAAAGAATAAATCTGTTCGTTTGAAAGCAGCCATACAATTATACAGGGAAGGTACAAAATCGCCGCAGATAAAGCGAGTCTTATGCCAATCAAAAAAGAAAATTGCAATGCGTGTTTATATTCCGCCGTATTCGCAAAGTATTTAAAGATTATCAGCGCGCTGTCGTCTTGATTCCAGAGCAAGCGCCTGAAATAATACAAAACTCCCAGCGCCAACGGACTTATAACAAAAAGCAACAGCAATGCCAAAGATATAATATAGCCAATATCGCCCGCAAAAATCGATACTATCGAGCTTATAAAAACAGCGATAAAAAACGCGAAGATCAAAACACAGCTTACGGCTACTGATATTAAAAAATTTTTACGCAAAGCGTCCTTGGCGGTCACTTTTACAACAGGACTTGGCGCTAACATATAAACAACACTTCCCTTTAAGTCTTTTTTATATTATCAAAATTATAATGCAAAAATATTACAGAACTTTTAATTTTGCGTAGGCAGCCATAAGTTTTTTGGTGCCCACGGTGTCAAACGCAATTTCAAGCAGAGTATCATTTCCCATCGGAGAGCTTGAAAGAATAAGTCCCTCGCCAAAGGTTTTGTGCTCTACGCGCTGACCGACTGAGTACTGACAGGTACTCGCGTCCACAGTCTTTTTAGCGGCAGAATAGCCACCAAATGAGGTGATCGGTTTTGCGTACTGCGTATGACGCGTAGCGCGTGGTGTGTAAAAGTTGTCTTCAAAGCCGTAGGAACGGCTGTATGACATCGAAGGCGCTGTGGCTTTCGTATTGCAGTATTCGTCAGGTATTTCTTTTAAGAAGCGGGACGGCATATTGCGGTTTGTAGAGCCGAAAACCATTCGCGTTACAGCGTTGCTTACGGTAAGCTGACGCTTGGCGCGAGTAATTGCAACGTACATAAGGCGGCGTTCTTCCTCGATTTCACTCTCACCGCCGTATATCGACTGATTACCCGGGAAAATCCCCTCTTCAAGACCGATAAGGAACACCTTTTCAAATTCAAGACCCTTTGCCGAGTGAATTGTCATAAGGGTTACCTTGTCTTCGCTTTCGTTCATAGCGTCTATATCGCTTACGAGCGCAATTTCTTCAAGGAAAGCGGACAGCGTCGGCTCGTCGTTTTCAAGTTCGTACTGTTTTACGTTGTTTACAAGCTCGTCAACGTTTGCAAGCCGCTCGGCATTTTTGGGGTCAGTATCGGTCATAAGGCTTACGCGGTAGCCACTTTTATCTAAAAGTGTTGTGAGCAAGTCGCTTATAGGCAGTTCGGAGGCGACATCAGACAACGATTTAATCATATTGCAAAAGTCTTTAAGCTTATTTGCCGCGCGGCTAAGCGGCGCAAACTGGTCCGCAGTATCAAGAACCTCAAACAAACTGAGCCCCAGCTGCGACGCGATATCCGTCGCATGATTAAGAGTCGTATCACCAATACCGCGCTTTGGCTCGTTTATAATGCGGCGAAGACGAATGTCGTCGTTATTGTTGTTTATAAGGTTAAGATATGCTAAAACGTCGCGGATTTCTTTTCGCTCATAGAAACGCATACCACCTATTACGCGATAGGATATACCACTTCGCGCAAAAACATTTTCTATAGACGCCGACTGCGCATTCATTCGGTAAAGCACCGCGTGGTCAGAAAATCGCGCGCCTGAGCGTACGCTTTCGAGTACGCGGTCTGCAACGTATCGCGCCTCGTCGCGCTCATCTGCGGCGGTGTAAATGTTTATAAGCTCGCCATCGCCCTTGTCTGTCCATAAGTTCTTGCCCTTTCTGCCGCGGTTGTTTGCAATTACAGCATTTGCGGCATTAAGTATATTCCCAACCGAGCGATAGTTTTGTTCGAGACGTATAACACGGGCATTTTCGTAATCGTCTTCAAAGTTAAGTATATTTTCAATGGTAGCGCCGCGGAAACGGTAGATACTCTGGTCGTCATCACCCACAACACAGATATTACCGTGAACCGACGCCAAAAGGCGTACCAATTCATACTGCGCGTGGTTAGTATCCTGATATTCGTCTATCATTATGTATTTGAATTTATTGCCGTAATGGTCTAATATGTCGGGGTTTTCAGAAAACAGCTTTACGGTGTAGTTTATCATATCGTCAAAGTCCATAGCATCGGCACAGGCAAGTCGTTTCTGATATGCCTCGTATATTTTCGCTATGGTTTGCTGACGGTAGTCGTGACCTGTGGTCTCTTTGTATTCGGCGGGAGAAATCAACGAATCCTTTGCCGAAGAAATTGCCGCTATAACTGAGCGCACGGGCAACATTTTTTCGTCAATACCGTTGTCTTTCATTATATTTTTGATAAGACGTTTCTGGTCGTCGGTATCGTAAACGGTAAAGTGCGAGGTAAAGCCAATACGTTCTGCGTTCATTCGCAGAATTTTGCCGCAGATACTGTGGAAAGTACCCGCCCAAAGACTCTCGCCACCCTCGCCGAGTTTTGCGTTGATACGCTCTTTAAGCTCGTTTGCCGCCTTGTTTGTAAAGGTTATGGCAAGTATCTCCCACGGGCGCGGCGCATTTACCGAGAAAATGCCGCGGGGCAGTTCATCGGTTTTTCCGTCTATGTAATCCCCAGCCGCAATTATATCCTCGGGCGTATAGTAAGGCGCAAAATCGCTGTTATACGCATCGCCGTATTTTACAAGATTGGCAATACGGTTTACAAGCACGGTAGTTTTGCCGCTACCTGCGCCCGCAAGCACCAGCAGTGCGCCTTGCGTGGTGGTTACCGCCTCAAACTGACGGTCATTCATATAGCCGAAATCTTTTTCAATAAGTTTTCGGCGCAACTTTAAAAACTGTTCTGTCATATTATTTCCTATTTCTTGACTTGAACGTATTCAAACTGCGCTATAGAGCGAAGCAGCTCTGCATGGGAATCGGTGTGCGCCACCATAACGATAGGCTTTGTCAGGTCAAGACTAAACACACCCATTATAGATTTTGCATTTACAACGTATTTGCCCGAAAGCAGTTCAATATCGTACGGTTTTTCATTCGCTATATCTACAAAT
The DNA here is from genome assembly GCA_017442225.1 of Clostridia bacterium. Classification (GTDB taxonomy): domain Bacteria; phylum Bacillota; class Clostridia; order Oscillospirales; family Acutalibacteraceae; genus UBA737. The sequence continues at coordinate 54,050 of JAFSAR010000023.1, read as the reverse complement.
TTCTTAACGGCTTCAAAATCCTTCAGAATAATAGTTTTCTCAAGCATTATTAACACTCCTTAATGCGTGGAGAGTTGAACACCCCACGCCTGACAAAATAAATTTTTTAGTTTTTTCTTGTATCATTACTTGTAATACGTCAGTATTACAAAAACGAGCGCAAGAAAGACGGTAAAAGGCGCCGAGAGAAACCGCGGTGGGTTCGACTCTCCACGCATTAAATCACGTAAAGTCCTGATTCTAATAAAACGAATTCAAAATTACCTGATTTTACGTATCTGTATACAGGCTCTTCAAAATTGTAATAATCCTCTACTGAATAGCTTTCGAGGTTTACTTTTATTATTCTATTTGAGCCACTGTTACACACGTAAGCCCATTCTGTGTCAACAAAAATATCCTCGGGCGTGGCGAAAGGTGACGTTTTGCCGCCTATACGAAGCTCGGCGCGCATAGTGTTTATATTAAAACGGATTAAAACGTTGCTTTCAGCAAAACTTGCCCAGATACTGTTTTTATAGTATGCGATAGCCGAGGGCGCCGAATCGCGATACTTTATTTCGCCCGAAATATTTATCATACCGTCGGTATCAATTATAAAAACCTGACCGTTATCACTGCACAAAAGCGTTCTACCGTCGGGCAATATGAGCGCTTTTTCGGAAACGAAGTTTTTACACACGTTTACGGCAACGTTATAGTTGCTGCCGAATTTCATATTCATATAAATAGTTTCGCTGACGTCGGTAAGTAAAGAGTTTTCAAGCGATAACATCTTGTACCATACTATATCGCCCTCGTCCACAACCGCCTTTTGATAAGGAAAAATTATTCCGTCAGACTTGGGTAAAACCTCATAGATTTTGCCGTCAAATATTTTTTTCACTAATTTCAATCCTTTTTATTTTATATCCTTTATTTTTAACGCGCCGTCATCAATCATACTCTGAACGGCAAGCAATACGCCTGTTTTTGCGCTGTGATAGTTCAGTCCGCCCTGCATCCAAGCGGCATATGGGGCTCTTAGCGGTGCATCGGCTGAAAGCTCAATTGACGAGCCGAGCGTAAACGCGCCTGCCGCCATAATAACCTGATCATCATATCCCGGCATATCCGACGGCTCAGGACGAACGAACGAGTCGACGGGTGCGCCCGATTGCATACCGCGACAAAAAGCGATAAGCGCTTCAGGGGTATTTAAAATCACACTTTGGATAATATCTCCACGTTTTTCGTCGTATGTAGGACTTACCCTGTAACCTAACGACTCCAAAAGAGCAGATGCAAACACGGCGGTTTTAAGCGCTTCGCCCGTCACGTGAGGAGCCGCAAAAAGCCCCATATAAAGCTCGCGATTGTGACCAAGGGATGCGCCGACCTCACGGCCAACACCGGGGGCTGTCATACGGCCTGCACACATTTCGACATATTCCGCCTTGCCCGCAATATATCCGCCCGTGGGTGCAATACCGCCACCTGCGTTTTTGATAAGAGAGCCTGCTATTATATCGGCGCCAACCTCTGTGGGCTCGCGCGTTTCTACAAATTCGCCGTAGCAGTTATCGACCATAATTACGGTTTCGGGGGACGCCTCGCGAACCGCTTGGCACAGTTCTTCAATTTTTTCAATAGTAAGGCTGGGTCTCAGGCTATAACCTCGCGAGCGCTGTATGTAAGCCATTTTATAATTACCCCACGAAAGCTCAGCGCGTATAGCGTTAAGGTCAGGTGTACCGTCGGTAAGTAAATCTACCTGATGATACTCGACACCAAAATCGGCAAGTGAGCCGCTTACGTGTCCCTCAAAGCCAAACACACCTATAATTGTATCGTACGGTCTGCCCGTAAGCACTAACACCTTATCACCAGGTCGCAAAATACCAAAAAGCGCTACCGTCAAAGTGTGCGTGCCCGACGCAAAGCTGTGGCGCACTATTGCGTCCTCGGCGCCCATACAGTCAGCAAAAACACGGTCAAGCGTATCGCGACCTACGTCGCCGTAGCCGTAGCCTGTAGAAGTGCCAAGGTGCATTTCGCTGACACGATTTTTAATAAAAGCGTTTAACACCTTTGTCTGATTGTATTCGGTTGTGCTGTCTATCGTTTTAAAGCTATCTGTGGCTTTATTTTCGGCGAGAGCGCTGTATTTTTCTAAAGTTTCGTTGAATTTAAAATAATTCAAGTGGTTTTCCTCCAATAGCCTGCGTCATAAACGTGGCTGAAATTGTTTTTTAAATAAAAGGGCGTTATATTTTCTTCGCAAACGGCAAGGCAGGGCAAATCAATCCCGGCCAGAACGCCACAAAGCGCCACCGACCCCATACCTTTTTGGTGTGAGGCAATTCCGTTTAGCAGTACCGCTTGTCCGTCGGATATAGCGACTGCTGCACACTTATTATTTAAAGCGAAATATTTTAAATGCCCGTGATTTAATCGGTGACAAAAATCCACCGCAAAATGCTCGTAAGGCGGCAATTCAAGACCGTCTACGTCAAGCAGTTTATAAATCTCGCCGCTGTTAAGACTGTCCGAATGCAAATCACACTCAAAACGGTGTTCGCTTTTCATAACGCAAACGCGGTGAAAACTATTTTGGAATAGCCTCCCCATTGTTTCCGTGTCAGAAAACACCGACAGCGGTGATATAAGTCTTATAAATTCCCGCAGCTCGTCAAAATCCGCGCTGTTATTATATATAGTCATATTGCCGTCAAGCATACTGATTATTGCATTGTTTTCATTCTGCGTCCAGAACATAGCAACATCTTTATATGAGTTATAGGTACAGTTGATTTTAACAACCTCGGCAAGCGGCAGGGCGATTTTTGGTGTTTCACAACCTAATGAAATCATAACTTTCCGCCTGCAATTTGGTCTACCATATATTTTGCAAGGTCACGTACAGTGATAATATCGCGCATATCGCAAACAGATCCCGCCGTGTGAATATAGCGGCAAGGGACTGACAGCGCCAACGTGCGCACGCCACCGCGGCTTAAATGTATAGCGCCCGCATTGTTTCCGCCTGCAACGGCACATTTGCTTTGCGCCTTTATTCCGCTGTTTAATGCGGCATTATAATATTCGCGGTCATAGCTTGTAGCACCATCCATAAACGATACTACCGCACCCTCGCCCTGACGGCATACCTGTTTTGCCGCCGCTACACCTGCGACATCAGCCGCAGTAGTGCCGTCAATAACTATGGCCGCGTCGGGCTCTACGGCAAAGGCTACAACGCCCGCGCCGCGAAGACCAACCTCCTCTTGCACTGAGAAGCTTGCGTAAAAATCATATTCGGCGTCCTGCTTTAAAAGGTCAATCAACACAAGGCAACCCACACGGTCATCAAGCGCCTTTGTAAGAATTTTGTCACCCGTTACGGTAAAGTCACTGCACATAACAGCGCAGTCACCTACAGCGACATAAGTGTTTGCCTCGTCGGCAGATGATACACCAATGTCGATATACAGGCTATCGGCATCGGGCAACTTTTTGCGCTCGTCACCGTCACATAAATGCACAGGCTTGCAGCCTATGACGCCCGGTATTTTGCCGCTAATCTTTACACGGCGGCAAAGCAGTGCCGCAGTATCTATACCGCCTACGATTTTAAAACGCAAAAAGCCGTCGTTTTCAATGTGGGTAATAATAAGACCAACTTCATCAAGATGAGCGTCTATAAGCACTTTTTTAGCGGGCGCATTTTTACCCTTTTTAAAAGCAATTATATTGCCTAAATTATCCACCTTGTATTCACAATAGTCTTTAATCTGTGAAATTACAAAATCACGTGCGGCGCCCTCGTCACCCGAAGTGCCGTCTAAACTACAAAGTTGTTTTAAAAGCTCTATCATTATGCGTTACCTCCTTTTAAAATACATTTAAAGAGAAGGTCGCAAACGCTTTCTATATCCTTTATATCGATAATTTCAACATCGGTGTGCATATTGCGAAGCGGAATTGATACAAGTCCCGTTTTTACACCGCTTTTTGAGATGGAAATAACGTCGCTGTTAGTACCTGTTCTGCCGCCCATAACCTCGGTCTGATAGGGCATATTATTTTCCTTGGCAATGGATATCAAGGTTTTAGAAATGCCTTTATCAAGAATAGGCGACATACCAATCATTGCGCCGCCTGACAACTTGCCGCAATCGTTGTTTGGCACGTCGGGCGCATCGGCAAACGAAACGTCAAGCACAATAGCCTCGTCGGGAGAAATACTGAACGCGGCAGTCTTTGCGCCGCGACAGCCTAATTCCTCGGCATCGGTAAAAGCAAAAACAACATTAAACGGCAGTTTTTTGTCACTTAGTTTTTCGGCAAGTAATAAAAGGCAAGCAACACCCGCGCGATTGTCAAGGCTTTTACCTGTAACGCGGCTGCCGCGCAAATCAACTGCCTTTTGATTAAATGTCACAAGGTCACCGACAGCGATTATATCCTTTGCCTTTTCGCCCAAAAGGGTGTCTATTTTCAAAACAGATATATCGTCGTATTCTTTCACGCCGCCAAGGTGGGGCGGTGTTGCGCAGAACACACCTGTCACCTTTTCTTTGCCGTGTATAACAACAGTTCTTGACGGCAGTGCGCGCAGGTCAATACCGCCACAGTTTTTAACGGTTAGAAATCCGTCTTCATCAATATCGGTTACAACAAAGCCTACTTCATCGATATGCGCTTCAAGCATAAGGGTGTAATCGCTTTCACCCTTTATTTCGCCTATAACGTTTATACCGTTTTGTAAAGTCTTTGCATATTTTGAAAGCTCTTCAAACGCAATTTGGGATGCATCGGTTATATTGCCGATACTCACCGCGTCCGACAATTTAAAAAGAATTTCTTTAATATCCATTACAGTTCGTTCACCAATTGTTTAAAATGATTACCTCTTGCCACAAAGTTGGGATACATATCAAAGCTTGCGCAAGCGGGAGAAAGCGTTACAATATCGCCCGATACCGCGTTTTTGTATGCCGCATCTACTGCCTCGGCAATATCCTTAACCCTTACAATCACAGGCTCGCCGTGATATCCCTCGTAATCGAGCAGACATTTTTCTATCTTATCTGCCGTATCACCACAAAGATAAAGCGTTTTAACCTTTTCTACAACGTATGGCATCATAGGCTCAAATGGAATATGCTTGTCATAGCCACCTGCAATAAGCGTTACCTTGCGGTCAAAGGCTTTAAGACCCGCGATAGTTCTTGTCGGGCTTGATGCGATAGAATCGTTATAGTATTTTACGCCGTTTATCTCGCGTACAAATTCTATACGGTGTTCTACGCCGCCGAACTCGCGTGCTACCTTGCATATATTATCCACACCAACGTAGCCCCATACAGCAGCAATAGCGGTAAGATAATTTTCTACATTGTGGTCGCCTAATACTCTGATGTCCTTGCGGTCTACTACGGGTACGTCAATACCGCGGTACGCCATATGAAGCACACCGTCGTCCGCAAGCCACGCGCCGTTATTAAGGCGGCGTGACATACTAAAACCAAGGCTCTGTCCGCGCACGTCCTTGCGGAAAGCTTCGGTAATATCGTTATCACGGTTAAGCACCGTGCGTGAAAATGCATTTTGATGGAGCAGTATGTTTTTCTTTGCCTCTACGTATTCGTCCATATCCTTATGCACGTCAAGGTGGTTTGGCGCTACGTTTGTAACAACCGCAACGTCGGGACTTTTACGCATAGAAATAAGTTGGAAGGACGAAAGCTCTGCCACAACAAAGTCGTCGGCTGTAATATTTTCGATTTCAGGCAGCAGCGGTGTGCCAATATTGCCGCCTACAAAGACGCGCTTACCCTCAGCTTCGAGCATCTTTGCAATAAGAGTTGTGGTTGTGGTCTTGCCGTCAGAGCCCGTTACCGCAAAAATTGTTGCAGGGCAAAGGTCAAAGAAAACCTCCATTTCGCTGGTCACCGCAATACCGCGCTTGCGCGCTTTTTCAAGCTCGGGAAGATGGAAGTTCATACCTGGGGTACGGAATATAATATCCACCTCAAGATTGTCAAGATATCCGTCGCCAAGCTTTAGCTCGGCGCCCGCCTTTTCAAGCTGGTCGGCAATAACGCCTATCTGTTCGCGCTCGCGGCGGTCACAGGCGATAACGCGCGCTCCCTGCTCTAAAAAGCGCAAAATAAGCGGCGTATTGCTGACACCGATACCGCACATAGCGATTTTTTTACCTTTAAGTTGACTGAAAAACTGCTTAAAATCCATAAAGCGTTCCTCCAAAATTAGTCTATTATCTGTTCGGCAGTATTGCTTGCCGAGTCGTCGCCATACATATCCATTGCGGGATCAAAATTTTTCATCTCAATAAATTCTTCAAGAGTTAGCCCTAACTCGTTGATTAACTTTGCGTTATTTATGCCAACAAACCGCCAATGCCACGACTCATAGATAACGCCTGTTATGTGCTGCTTATCCTTTGGATAACGAAGTATAAAACCATAATTCTCGGCGTTTTCGCACATCCAGGTGTACATAGGCGTGCTTTCAAATGTGTCGCTTGCCATATTAAAGTCGGCACAAAGACCTGTGTTGTGTTCGCTGGTTCCAGGTCGCGCTACAACGGTAGCCGCCTTTTCCTCATCACCGCCTACGCGGTTAACCTGTTTTTGAAACAGGTCGTTTTGTATAGCATAGCTACGGAACGGTGACCAAACCCTCAAATCCACGCCATCGGCTTGCGCTGCCGCCACCATAGCTGTAATGTATGGATATACGTCCTTGTGTATCTGTGTTACATAATTATTGTTGCGATACTGTGGGTCAATCTCTACAAGATATTCACGCACCTTAGTATCGTAATCGTCGGGCAAAGCATTTTCGCCATTGATAAGAAGCAATCTACCAAAATCAGCATCAAGTTCTACCCCCGTAGGTGTTACAAAAACCTCCGGCTCTGACGGTGTATCTTCTTGAGAAGAACTGTCATCTGGCTCAGATAAATTTTGTTCGCTTGACACAAAACTTATATCCGATGAATTATTATTGTTTGTGTTTGAGCCGTTTTTAATTACAGCGACAATTACTGCTATCAGCGCTATAAGCACCGCAAGCAATACGGCAAGCAGCGCTATAAAAATTCTGCGGCGAATTATCGCCTTTTTTCGTCTTTCGGTCATTTTATACCTCTTTTAACGGGACGATGTGGGCATCGCTCCCTACAAAGTTATTCATCAAGTTTTAAAACCGCCATAAATGCGTCTTTCGGTACCTCTACCGAGCCGAGTTTACGCATCTTCTTTTTGCCTTCTTTTTGCTTTTCGAGCAATTTTTTCTTTCGTGTAATGTCACCGCCGTAGCATTTTGCAAGCACATCCTTGCGCATAGCCTTTACCGTCTCACGAGCAATAATCTTGCCGCCTACGGCTACCTGAACGGGAACCTCGAAAAGCTGTCTTGGGATATATTCCTTTAGTTTTTCGGCAATGCGGCGCGCACGCGCATAGGAATTTGACGTGTGAACAATAAATGACAACGCATCAACCGTATCGCCCGCAAGCATAACGTCAAGCTTTACAAGATTTGATTTCTGATAGCCCGCAGTTTCGTAATCATAGCTTGCATAGCCTTTTGTACGGCTCTTTAGCGCGTCGAAAAAGTCATAAACAATCTCACCCATCGGAAGCACATAGTGAATATCAACACGGTCGCCCATATAGGTCATACCCTTATAGTCGCCACGTCGTTCTTCACAAAGCTGCATAATAGTGCCAACATAATCGCTCGGCGAATAGATATGCACGTTTGCCACGGGTTCAAGCGCCTCGGCAATTACGGCGGGGTCGGGGTAGTTTGTCGGGTTGTCAACAAATATTCTTTCCCCATTGGTTAATACAAATTCATACTGCACACTGGGTGCGGTTGTGATAATATCGAGGTTGTATTCGCGCTCAAGTCGTTCCTCCAATATTTCCATATGCAAAAGCCCCAAAAATCCGCAACGGAAACCAAAGCCTAATGCCTGTGAGGTTTCAGGTTCAAAGAGAAGTGACGCATCATTAAGCTGTAATTTTTCGAGCGCCTCTCGAAGATCGGGGTATTTTGCGCCGTCGGCGGGGTAAATGCCGCAGAACACAACAGGCTTTGCCGCGCGATAACCAGGTAGCGCCTCGGAAGCAGAATTTGATACCAAGGTTATGGTATCGCCTACACGCGCTTCGCTCACAGTTTTGATGGATGCCGCCAAGTAACCAACCTCGCCGGCTTCCAACGTATCACAGGTTTCATAATTGGTAGCGCGCTTGCGACCAAGCTCAACAATATCAAACTCAGCGCCTGTCGCCATCATTTTGATTCGGTCACCCGACCTTATTTTGCCCGATACGACACGGAAATAAACTATAACACCTTTGTACGGGTCGTAGTATGAGTCAAATATAAGCGCTTTAAGAGGTGCTTCACGGTCGCCTTTTGGCGCAGGTACACCGTTTACAATAAGCTCCAAAACCTGTTCGACATTGATACCCGTTTTTGCCGAAATAAGCGGAGCCTCGTCGGCTGGAATGCCGATAATATCCTCAATTTCAGCCTTTATTCTGTCAGGTTCGGCAGAGGGAAGGTCGATTTTGTTGATAACGGGTAATATTTCAAGCCCGTGGTCAACCGCTAAATAGGTGTTGGCAAGGGTCTGAGCCTCAATACCCTGTGAAGCGTCAACCACAAGTATTGCGCCCTCACAAGCCGCCAATGAGCGAGATACCTCATAGTTAAAGTCAACGTGTCCCGGTGTGTCGATAAGATTAAGCTCGTATTCTTTGCCGTCAGCGGCAGTATAATAAAGCGTTACAGCGTGCGCCTTTATGGTGATGCCGCGCTCGCGCTCTAAGTCCATACTGTCAAGTATTTGCTCCTCCATATCGCGCTCGGCTACCGACTTTGTAAGCTCGAGCAAACGGTCGGCAAGGGTCGACTTACCGTGGTCTATGTGCGCTACTATACAAAAATTTCTGATATTTTCAAGTGGAAATGACAAGGCATACTACTCCTTATATATTTATAATTATACATAATGAATTATAGCACAACACACTATAGATTACAAGTTGTTTTGATTTACTTTTTTACACTTTATGATAAACTGTTTACAGAAACTTAAAAACATTTGAAATTTTTATTTTTTTGACAATCGCCTTCCTTAAATTTACATTTTCCGTAACAAACCAAAACCGCTACCATTTCTCTCTGGTAGCGGTTTTGTGTTTATTTTAAATGTTTATCTCCAAGCCTTGTATTTATCATCTAAACGCGGAAGTACAGAATCAAGGTAAGCCTGAATCTGAGTAAAGTCATAACCTGGGATAGGGGTTTCCTCGGTGTTCCATTTTTCTGTTTCACGCGCTAATACTTCTGCGGGGATGGTGTCATAAAAGCTGTTAAAGGTCGCCATAATATGTTCTTCGCTAAGAACATCCTGGCGCAATTCAAAATAACGGGCGGCAATTTCTTTTTTATAAAGTTTTTCCATACGTTGCCACAGCACGCTGCCACTATTGTCTAAGAAACCGCTTGAGTAATTATAAAGACTTCCACCCGTCCAATGCGTTCCCCACGTAGTGTCAAGATCATAAAGGCTAGGATACCAAATCTTGCCGTCATAGGTGGCAATAAGCATATTTTTTCCTCTGTTATCAGACATCCAGCCACAATGCATCATCACGTAATAATTGAGCGTTGAATCTAAATTAAGATATTGGCTGAAGTTTGCCTTAAATTCGCTGTCGCTACTGTTAAGAACAAAATCAACCAGACGCTGAACTTTTTGCAAAGTGGCATCATCATCGGGGCCTACCTCAACCGTCCAGTCGTTAAGGTCGGTAGGGACGCTTTTAAAAAGAACGGGATCTTTCCAGTTTTCGCCGCAAATTACAATGTGATTCGGGTTATCCCCGTCCATATTAAACATCCACTCATCCTTCGGGATGTTCATTGTATAAAGGCCGTGGAACTCACCGTTAATATATACTTCTACAGGGAAGCCGTCAATCGCGCCGTTGTTGGGCGCAGACTCAAACAATCCGTATTTTGCCTGCATTTCACCTGCAAGCTTGGCTGTCACCACATTGCGTGAGTGTGTTTTATCGACCCAATTAGCTTTAAGACAATACTTGCTTTGCGCGCCAAAGCCAACATCAATCTTCATTTTGCTTGAATAACTGCTATCTTCATAAAAATTGATGGTATAGTTCTTTTTAGCGTATTTGGTGCTCGAAGAGCCCTGAATTTTAATTGTCGCCGCGCCGTTAAAGTTATCGTCGCTGCTTCTGTACTCGTAATCGATGTTGCACTCTATTTTTTTACTTGTTTGCGCGGGGTCGGTTATTTTAGACATATCACCCGAAAGGTAAAGCTTTGGGCAATATGTTTCGCTGTAATGACCGCATTCTTTTCCGTTTACAACACGAACGCATTCGCCGGTAATGTATTTATGACCTAGCGCCGAACCAGTGGTACCGCCGCAAACCGAGCAGGTTTTGGGAGCGTCACAGGTTGCATCTGAATACGTATGCCCAAGCGCTTTGCCGCTGGTTTTGCCGCACTTGGTACAGGTTTTTGGCGCCACACAGGTTGCCTTTTTGTAAGAATGAAAACACAACTTTGAACCAGAATTGTTGGTTGTAGAGTCGTCAGAATCCCCCGAACCGTCAGTCTTGCTTGAATCAGTTGAATTATCAGGTTCAGTTGAAATATCAGATTTTGTTGAACCAAGCGAATTTTCGGAACTTGCAGAATCGTTTGAGTTAGTTACGGCAGGCGAATCGTCAGAATCGGTTAGGTCGGTAGAATTGTCGGAATCGCTCAAATCGCCTGATTCTGTCAAAGCACCTATACTTTCGATGCTAACGTTTTCGTCTGTGGGATTTGCTGCGCAGCCGCTACAAGCAAAGATAAGCGCTAACGCAAAACATAAGACCAATAATTTTTTCATATTCTCAACTCCTGAAAACATAGTAGCGCTTTGTTTTCTTCAACAAAAGTATCTAAGAATATTATATTGTTTTTATGAGTTTTGTCAATAATTTGTTAGTTTTCCATTAAAAATGCTTTGCGTAAACAAGACGCCTTATAATCAAAGGTAAAAGCTTTGCGCAAACCGCTATTTTTACCGTTACTGTGGCAAAAAACAGAAAATATACAAACCCATCAAGCCGCGAAAACAAGTTGCCCGATGAAAAAACGCTTACAGCATACAGATAGGAAAATTCGTATCCTCCCGAATTGCCTAAAATCAAAACACTTTGAACGGCGGTAATCAGAAGAATTAAAAATCCCACACCCAGACCTCCCCAAATATTGACAGTTTTTGTTTTTCCGTTTGCAAGGGTTACAAATAACACCGCCGCCAAAATGGGTGAAAAATATTTTAAAAAGCATTTAAATGACAAGGCGCAGTCGCTACCCGAAAGGCTCGCATCAAGCGTGAGTGCGGCAAAATCAAACAATTTTACCGACACGCCAAAAAGCAAGACAACAACCGCTACTGACAGCGCCGCCATAAAAAGGCAGTATTTTAATATTGCTGTATGCGAAATTTTTATAAAAACGACAATAAACCCGAGCGTTGCCAAGGCAATCAGCGCCGTATGCATTTGAGGCAGCTGTGCTTTGCCGAGAAAGGTTACGTAGTCAAAAACCGTTGAAAAGGCGCCGTAAATTGCCGCTAAAACTGCCGCTGCGGCAATAATATACCGAAGTATTTTCCTAAAGCGAGAGTCACTTTCTTTAAATGCAAGGTTTACAACTGCCACCGACAGCAAAGCAAAAGAGGCCGAGAACAGCGCAGTCAATAAAAATACAGCCAAAAAATTACTTTTGCCGTAAAAGGGTTGCATTATTGCGGCATTGCCCGCCGTAAAAAGCGCCACGCACGCCAAGGTATGAATTTTATAGCTATGCTTTTCCATATTTTTCACTCTAAAACCAATGTGTTGTTTTGGACGCTTACCGTGGGCAAAACGGTTTGGGCGTCCCGTCTTTTTATCTGATAAAGTTGATTTGAAAAGGTATTATTGCCCGCATTTTTTATAAGACCTATTATGCTGTAGCCAACGCTTTCATCGGCGGTTTTGCTTTCAAAAAGCGCCGTTACGTCATCGGTCTGCGCCACGTAAGCGTCAATATTCAGTGTGTACAAATTAGTACAAAAATCAAAAATTTCCGACATTTCGCTTTCTGTAAAATCGCGGCTTACTACGATTGCGCCGCAATGCTCAAAATAAAGCGATTTTGTAAGACTTTGGTTTACTTCACCGTATGCCGCGTCAAGCGTTTTACCACTGCCCGATATGATGTTGCTTTTCTCACCCGACGGCTCTGTATCAGAGGGCGAGAGCGTTTCTAAAACAATACCAAAATCATTACTTTGCTTTGTAAAACCTATCGCAGTGACAAAATATCCGCGTTGTATCTCGCGATAACCCGCACAGCCACACAATGAGATTAAAGATATTAAAATTGATATTATCGCAGTTTTTTTCAAATCCCATTACCCTTTCTTATCTTGTTTTTGTTAAACCTAGGGCGCGTCAGCATTTTTGGCCATGGCGCGCGAATAAATATATCCTTCATATTCTGCGCATCGGGACGCGCAAAGGACGCGGTATAATCAACCCCGAAAGAGCTTATATTAAATACGCTAAGCAAAAACAATGCCGATACCGCAAAAAATCCGTAAAGGCCAAACACGGCGCAGGCGATAACGTTTATAAATCTTAAATAAAGCACGGCAGAACTAAGTCGCGGTACCATAAGTCCCGCTATGGCGCTAAGGGATACCGCAATCAACATAGGCGCGCTTATAATGCTTGCTTCAACTGCGGCTTGTCCTACCACAAGACCGCCCACAACACTTAGCGCGTGACCTAAGTTTTGCGGCATACGCAGTCCCGATTCCTTTAAAATTTCAAACGCCAAAAGCAGCGCCAGACACTCGACGGCGCTGCCGATAGGCACTCCTACACGAAGCCGTGACACAGATATTGCAAAACGTGTGGGCAACAGGTCAAAATGATGGGTTACAAGCGCTAAAAAAACTCCAGGTACGCTCACCGCGACAAAAAAGCAGATATAACGCAGTATGCGTGAGATTGACGCTGCCGTAAAATTAACGTAATAATCCTCGTCTGACTGAAAATTTTCCGAAAAAAGATATGGCAGTGTGAGCACCACGGGCGTACCGTCTACTACAAGCGCGATTCTACCCTCAAGAAGCCGCGCCGCAACAATGTCTGGACGCTCAGTAGCGCCTGTGGTTTTTAAAATTCCACATTTGTGGTCGCGGATATTTTCGGCAATATAATTGCTGTCGAGTATACCGTCGATATCAATTTTCGCAAGACGTCGCTTCAATTCTTTAAGGGTGTTTTTATCGGCAAGTGATCCAAGATAGCAGATAAAAACGGGGGTATCGCTACGGCGACCTATGCGCATCAGCTCTATACAAAGGTCGGGCGTCAGCAATTTTCGCCTTATCATAGCCAGGTTAAACATAGCCGCCTCGTCAAAGCCCTCGCGAGGGCCTTGCAGCACGCGTTCGCTGTCAGGCTCTTTTATGCCTCGCGTCCGCCAACCTTTTGTGTTGACAGTAAGCGCAGAGCTACTGCCATCTACAATCAGCACCGTATCGCCGTAAAGAATTGCGCGCAGCATATCGGGCAGGCTTTTGGTTTCACCTACCTCGTTTGCAAACAATATATTCTGGGCGATATATTTTGCGGTCGGCTGTAGATTTTTGGGCAGAGTGGCTTCAACCAAAGCCTCGACCACCGTTTCGCCCTGCTGTGCCGAGTTTACCATACCGTCCATATATACAAGACAACACCGACATGCGCCGCCTACCGAAACCTCTCTTATACGCAGCACGGCGTCACGTTTAAAAATATTTTTGAAAAGAGCGATATCTTTATCTAAATCTCCGCTTAAAGAACATTTTTCATAATCGTTTACACTGCCCGACAACGCTATTCCCCCGAAACCGTTTTTGTATTATCTTTTGCTGAAAATATAAAATTATGAATTACCGCCAATTAAAAAATCGTATTGCTCGGCAATGGTATTCCAGGTAATAGGTCCCACGGCGCCGTTTGGGGTAAGACCAAACGCATTTTGAAAAGCGATCACGGCCTCGCGGGTCTGAGGTCCGAAATACCCAGTTACAGGAATTTCGGGTATGGCTTCAAAGTTTTTACCGATAAGTGAGAGATAGGTCTGCAGATCGCGTACGTTTTCGCCGCTCATACCCTCGCTTAAAAAATAACCTGGGTACAGCTTTGCAAACTCGCCCGAATACCCCTCGGGCAAAAATTCTACAGTTTCGGAATATATGCGGTTTAGCACGTTCCACGTAGCCACGTTCATAACACCCGTAACGGGCAGACCGTAATACTGCTGAAACTGTCGCACGGCGGCAGTAGTTTCGGGACCGAATACACCGTCAAGCGGCAGAGGCAACAGATTGGAATTAAAATAAGCAAGTATATTGAGATAGTACTGAATAGTCCGCACGCCAATACCCTGCGAGCCCTCGCGTAGCTGGGTCGCAAAGGGTACCTGCGCTTCGCTTACGGTAATACCCTCGCTTACAAGGTCGGAAAGGCTTTTAACCCCTACGTAGTACTGCTTGATTTTATACCATGTGGATTTATCGACCTCACCCGTCTGCGACAGCGTGAAAATTTGCTGAAATTTTTTGACAGCCGCCTGCGTATCAAGTCCAAACACGCCGTTTTCCTCGGCAATCTTAGGGATCGCTGGATAGTTACGGGCTATGCGGTTAAGCTGAGTCTGAATTATCTTTACGTTATTGCCAGAGTCGCCCACGCGCAACGGCACACCTGGGTAGGAATCCTCTATTTCTGCCACGGGCGCGTTTTCGACAATGCCGATATCCTGACCGTAATAGTTTTGCAGTATCTGATAGGGCGTCAGTCCCGCGTTTGCAAGATTTACAGTGCCCCATTGCGAAAGTCCCGCGCAGGTTGAGGTTGTGCCATTGCAAAATTGAGTAAAAAGCGGTTGTATCTCGCCCTGCCGCACAACGTAATCGTTAAAAATATCGTCGACAATAAGACTGATGTTTTCAAATATTTCGCGGTTTGGCACAAAGGCTTGATCAAAAGCGGTGGTGTTTGTAATGTCAAAATTGTATCCGCGAGATGGGTACCACTCGGTGTATACGCGGTTGAGTGCATAGCTGATTATCGCGTATATGTTAGCGCGCAGCGCCTCCTCGGGCCACGTGGGGTAAATCTCGCTTGAAGCGACGTTTTTTACATAGTCAACAAAATTTACCGTCACGTTCTGAGCATTTGCGCTCGGCGCGCCAAGATGCACGGTAATATCCTGCGGTATAACGGGCGTTAATACTTCAGGCATATATAATTACCCTCCTTTATAAGTTATAGTTATTTCCCTCTTGTATTATCTGCGGGGAGGTGTGCTGTCCTGCGGCAGATACAGGCAAAAGGTCGATGCCCTGCACCGAAATCACCCCCGAAAAAACGGGCACGTTCATAGCAATCTGCTCGACGTAGCCGTCGCTACGCACCGAAATATTATAGCTGGCGTACGGCAATACGCCGCCGTTTTCTGCCTGCTGTGACTCGGACTTTGGCGGGGTTTTCAGGTTAAAAACCCCGCTTTTTCCGCTCTCGTCGGTGACGTCGGTCTCAATTACCGTAGGTGACGTTGGCGCGCCTGTAAACACAGTGATAAGCGCGCCGCTTACGGGGTAAAGGCGGCGCAAGGTTGTAACGTTTACCTGCATACCGCCCGTGCCGTCCTCAAAAATAGGTTGAGTGTTAGGATCGTCTGCCGTCATCTGCGGCATATCAGGCGGCGTTTGTGTCGTTTCGTTTATTTGCATACTACTTTGTGTGTAAGCCGCATTTGCACGGTACATTCTTAACAACTCGTTAGCATAATCCTGTGGCGTTTTTTCACGCATAATATCACCCTTAATATATTTTTATTACTATTTTATGATGCTTAAAAAACAAATAGAAATAATATTTTGAGCAAAAAGGGTACTTAATAGGCTAACAAGTTATGTGTTTGTTAACACTAATCGCGAAATACTTTTCGCAATTTTGGGCACCTGTTTTTGTGTTTGAATTTTTGTATATATAAAACGTTTTAAACGAGGGAACGGTCAAAAATAGGTTATTCTTACGATATGCTTGACCGCGCAACTCAAAAATTGTATAATGATATTGTAAAGGTTAAATTCCGTTGAAACAAATTCGGCAATTTTCGTAACACAGGGCAACACAACAGAACCGTCCCCCTGTGTTCTACAAAAAAGTGTTGGCTATACACAATAATCTTTTTAGGATGGTAGTATGAAAAAATTGTTCGCTATAACTGTTATACTATTGAGTCTGCTAATTATACTTGGATTATTATTAGTAGCTTTTTACGGTACTGCTTATCAAAAGATAGGTAGAATAATTAAATATGCTAATTCTTCTGATTTATCACTGCAAAACTATGATAATTTATGGATTTCATACGACGAATTAAATAGATTAAAATTTGTAGATCATATAACAGATCAACAAACAATAAAATGCAATTTTGACAGTAACTTTAAGTTTAGGAAGTTATTAGAATTTGAAGTAACATGTAATGTTGTTTTAAGAGTTTGGAACATACAAGAAACTGGTTATACGTTAGACAAGAAAATTATAGGCACAAGAAATATAAAATTCGAGTTCAAAAATTCACAATGGACTATTGCCAATGTTGAGATAGTGGGCAAAGACGTTGTTGAAACCTCAGCAAATACAAGCAAAGAGTTTTCAAGGGTTTTATACTAAAAGACAGGAAAGACATAGAACCGTCCCCTGTCTTCCCGCCCTGTCTTCCCATTAAAAAAGCAACCGAGATTCAAAGTTGAATCTCGGTTGCTTTTTATTCTTCCACGTTAAACTTTTTACCAAGAACCTTAAATAAATAAGATATCCCAAGTCCTATCGCTATTGCTACGATACTGAGTATCCAGTCAAGCAAGCCGCTTGGCAGTCCCGGAAAAATGCTGACTATCGAGCCCGACATAAAACCGAGTACCATCAAAAAGCCCAGACTGTGCCATTTTTTAAATACTCGTTTTGTGATATTGGAAAACAGCACCATACCGACAAGAAAAGCAAGCACTACGGTACCCACAGTAAGCGCCTCACCAAACCAAGCGGCAGTAAACCAGCGGTCAGGTGACATAAGCCCTGTAGCAAGCGAAAGCAACGGCTCATAAATACCAAACATCATAAGTAGCATTGATATGCTCATGCCGGGCACCATACTCATCATACCTGCAACCGCGCCGCAGGCGGGAAGATATATTTTCATAGCGATACTTGTCGTATTCGCAGTGTCGATAGCTACGGCGACGTTTGATTTGCCTAAAATACCGATGGTCAGCGCAAAGGCAAAAGCAAGCGCCGTGCCTATGAAATATTTTTTCTTTATCGGTTCCTGCCTTGCTTCGTCAATAACGGTAGGTATACTGCCTGCGATAAGGCTCATAAATAGCAAATAAGCCGGAACTGTATAATTTTCAAAAAGAAAATCAAGCGCCTTTATGAGTAAAAGCATACTTATTACCGCGCCTAAAACCATTGGTAACAGATACATAAAATTCTTTTTAAATTTTTTAAAAGGGTTTGAAATAATGTTAATTAAATCATCATATATACCCATCATAACCGCCATTATGCTGCCGCTAATGCCTGGTGCTATAACACTGATGCCCAGAAATGCGCCGCACAGCATACGGTAAAAAAAGTTGTTAGCTTTGGTTTTTGACATTTTCACACCTCTAAACAAGCGAACTGTTGCTCGTAAATCCAAAAATCTCTTTTATGTAATCGCCCGTGCTGACGCCCATTGTCATAGGCTTTAAAACTATGAAATAGACAAGCGCTAAAATTGCGAGCAACAACAAAAGCACTAAAACAACAATTGTTATATCCATTGCGCGCATATCGTTTTTTCGTTTGCTGTGAATTTCGTCCTCGTCAATTTCGGGCGCGGAAATAAACATACTGTCGCTCTCCGACGGCTTGTAAGGCTCGCTGTAGCGTGATTTTATCTCCTTTTCGCTTTCAACCTCGGTATACATAAGATTGTAATTATCGTCAAAAGCGGGGGCAGGTTCTTCCACTACGGGCTCTGCCATCTCGTCCTCGGGCTCGCCATCCATTATAAATTCAACATTGTGCTCATCAGTTGAAGTTGGTAATATCTCAGAGGTGTTGTCGTCATCCTCCGTACCGTAATCATCTGGCGCGGTCAGATAGTTTTCTTCCTCGCTGACTGCCGTTTCAAAAATAGGCTCGGGCTCTGCGGGTGGGTCTGTAACGGGCGAGGCTTTTGTAGGAATATAACTTATTTCCTCTATATACGGATGAATAAGGTTTTGCATAATACTTTTGCGAAAAGCGCGGTTTTCGGTAAGCAGAATAATTGTTTGCGGGCCGCTTTCGATTATGCATCCACCAAAATAACCGTCGGGGGTTACAAGCGGGGTAGAGCCATTTATTATACGTATCTGCTCGTCGCCGTTTATGCCGTAGGTTTTGTTGTCGCAAAGCGCGGTTCCGTTTCCAATTGCCGTAGCAACGGTAGAAATCAGTCCGTCAGCGCCAAAAAGAGGACCGCAGGCGATTATAACGCGGCTGCGTGCAACGGCGCGTGCGAGCGACTTGATAAAGCTTTTTTTGTCGGTTGTTTTATCGTTGAGCAACCTCATTCTGCAGCAACCGCAAAGATTAAATTCCATCTCAAAATCAGATGCTGTTAAATGATAAATAACGTCCACCTTTAAATTCTGTACCATTTTCATTCCCTTTCTGTTTTTTAATGCGGATATTCAAGACCGCGTGTGTCATACCAAATTTTCGGATATTTAATTTTGGCGTTTACTTTAGAATTCGACACGTCGATGTGATTTGAGTCCCAATCGGTAAGTTTTTTTGCCATAACCACAAGCCTCGCACCGTCGAAATCATCGGCAACGGTTACAAGAGTCAAAAAATCGTCACCGTACTTTGCCGTAACGGTTGTGTTTATAAGGCTGCGAGCATAGGTTTCTTCTGCCCAAAGGCTGAAGTCGTTTTCATCTGCAAAATGACTTTTGTACGGCTTGTAAATTTCTCCGCTATCATCAGCGTATGAGGATACAAGCATCACGGAAAATACTGCGTATTTCTGAACCTCGTCGTCAAAATAAAGCTCGATAAAGGGATTTTGCTTGTAAAAATTGATGTTTCGGTATTTTTTAAGACTGCCAAACATTGTGCCGTTTTTCATATTGTTGCCAAAAATCACAATATTGCGGTCGTTGCCGCGTCTTTCAAAGCTGTCGTCTTTTGATAAAAACAGCGCGCCGTAACGGCTTTTTTTACCAAGCTGGTTATGATTTATATAAAAAGTATCGTCGTCGCTCTGACAGACGGCGCAGTCGATATCCGCGCCCTCTATCTTAAGCCAACCCTTTATATCCCCGTTTTGCTCGGCAAGTATTTTAAGCGCGTCGTCGCTGTTAAACGACGCGAAGGTTTCGGCAGCGGTATTTAACAGCTTTTTGTGAGAGCTGCCCTGCATAAAAAAGTTACCCACCAAAACCGACGATAAAACAAGCGACGCCACAAGCGCGATTATTATTATTTTAAAGGGTAGAGAAAGCGGCGCACGGGCGTTCGATCTGATAACGGGCGACGGAGCGTAGACGCTTTTTCTGAAATCAAAAAAACTTTTTGTGTGTTTTCCTGCCATATTTATCCCATTCTATAATTATTCTATATACGTGTATTCTATGCCAGCGATAGCGCGCTCGATAAGCGGTTCGATATCAAGGTTTTTTTCCGCCTCTTCGCACTGTCCCTTTTTAGGCTTAGTATGAGGATGCTTTGGCGTAAAGACCGTGCAACAATCCTCATAAGGCAAGATTGATATATCAAACGCGTCTATCTTTTTAGATATAGCAATAATCTCTTCCTTATCCATACCGATAAGCGGACGAAGCACGGGCATATTGCATACCTCGTCGGTAGAGGCAATTGCGGGAAGCGTCTGGCTTGCAACCTGACCAAGACTCTCTCCCGTGACAAGACCCAAACATCCGTCTTGCTCTGACACACGGCACGCGATACGCATCATCATTCGTCGCATTATAAGCGTAAAATAATCCTCGGGGCAGTGTTTGCCTATTTCTTCCTGAATTTCAGTAAAAGGAACTATTGCCAACTTTATAACACCGCTGTAACGGGCAACTTTTGAGAGCAGGTCTTTTACCTTTTGCTCGGCGCGGATGCTTGTGTACGGAGGGGATGCAAAGTGAATTGCATTAAGCACAAGTCCGCGTTTTGCCATTGTGTAAGCGGCAACGGGACTGTCGATACCGCCCGAAATAAGCACCTGAGCGCGACCTGCAGTACCAACGGGCAAGCCGCCCGCTCCCTTTATCTGTCCTCCGCGTATATACGCCGCATAGTCACGGACCTCAACGGTTATAACCTCGTCGGGATTGTGAACGTCAACACGAAGGTGAGGAAACGCGCGAAGCAGAGCGCCGCCAACCTCACGGCAAATATCGGGAGATTTTAACGGAAAAGATTTATCAGCGCGCTTGGCTTCAACCTTAAAGGTTTTGATATTTTTCATAGTATCGGCAAGATACTCGGGCGCTTTTGCCAGAATATCATTTATATCTTTGTCGCACACGCACGCGCGGCTGAATGCCGCAATACCAAAAATACGCCCCATACGGTCGAGCGCTTCAGAAAAATCAAAGTCGTCGTCTTGAGGTTTTATATATATAGTCGATTGCGCACGCTCAACACTAACCTTGCCTAAATTTTTAAGTCTACGGCGGATTGTAGCCACCATTTTATCTTCAAAACTGCGGCGGTTAAGTCCTTTAAGCGCCAACTCGCCGTCCTTTATAAGTATGATTTCTTTCATTGGTTTGACCTTCTTAATTTTTGTGTTGCTGATATGAGCGCCGATTTTAAAGCGTCGATATCGTCTCTTGTATTATAGCGTGAAAAGCTTATGCGAAGCGCGCTGTCCACGAGCTGCCTTGACAGCCCCATCTCACGCAGCACGTAGCTGCCCTCGCCCTTAGCGCAAGCGCTGCCCGAGGACACGTAAACGCCCTGCGCCTCAAGAAAATGTAAAAGCGTCTCAGAACGGTACCCTGCAACCGAAACGTTTAAAATATATGGTAGTGCGTCATCGGACGAATTAACGGTAACAAGATTTGTATCAAGCAAAACCTCTTTTGCGTAAAGCCACAAGTCTTTTTGTTTTTTAAGGTTTTCGTTTATAGCGCCAAGCTCATCTATCGCGCCTTTTAGTCCGCAAATCAGGGGGACCGACTCAGTGCCTGAACGCATATTTTTTTCTTGACCGCCGCCCGTGACAAGCGGTTTTATCGCAACGCCTTTTTTGATATAAAGAACGCCCACGCCCTTTGGCCCGTGTATTTTATGGCCGCTTGCCGTAAATAAGTCCACACCGAGTTCTGAAAGATTTATCGGCATTTTACCGAATGCCTGCACGCCGTCGCAGTGCAGCAGCGCGGGAGCGCCCGACTGTTTTATAATTTGTGAAGCCTCTTTCACGGGTTGAATAGCGCCCGTTTCATTATTGACAAGCATTATACTTACAAGAATTGTATTTTTGTCGATTGCATTTTTTAAATCGTCAACAGATATAACACCATTTGCTTGCGGTTTTAAATATATAACCTCAAAGCCGTCGTTTTCGAGCCTTTTTACCGTTTCTAAAACCGAGGGGTGCTCAATTGCGGTAGTTATAATTCTTTTCCCGCGTTTTTTACGCGCTGCCGCCGCGCCTAAAAGAGCTGTGTTATTGCCCTCGGTGCCCGAGCCCGTAAAATATATTTCGTCCTCGCGGCATTTTAAAAGGTTTGCCACTACTTTTCGCGTATCGTCAACAAGCATTTGCGCCCGAAATCCCATATCATAAAGACTCGACGGGTTGCCCCACGTGTCCAAAAGGGCGAAATTTACGTTTTGTATTGCTGTATTACACGGTTTTGTTGTGGCAGAATTATCAAGATAAGCAATTTTTTGCAAAACCTTTCACCCTTTCAAAAAGATATACACCATCATTATACAGTATATTTAAAAAATAAACAATACTAAATGTATTAAATTTTACATAAAAATTTTTACGTTAACCCTTGAAAAGAGCGTGTTAAAATATTATAATATCTAATATGATTTTATTTGGGGGACTTTTTTATGTTTAAGAAAATTTTAGCGGCGGGCTTTGCCGTATTGATGATATTTGCAGCAGGCTGCAATCAAAATGTGGTTTATGACGACCTTTCGGATTATGAAAGCGAAGCGCCTGTCGCAGAAAACACACCCGACCTTAGCGTTAATCCGCTTACGGGTGTTGCCGAGCTTGAAGACTCGACCAAGGCTAATCAACGCCCTGTTGCAATAATGGTAAACAATGTAGACGTCGCTCAGAGTCGCCAGACAGGTCTGTCGGACGCTGATATAATTTACGAAACCGAGGTTGAGGGCGGTATCACTCGTCTTATGGCGGTTTATCAGGATATTGCCGACCTTGACAAAATCGGCACGGTGCGCTCGGCGAGATATCCTTACGTCGATTTGGCGCTCGGTCATAACGCCGTTTACGTTCATTGCGGTCAGGATCCTACCTATTGCGCACCGCATCTTAAGGATATCGACCATTTAAGCATTGACACAAACTCTAAGGGCGCAAAACGCATTTCAAACGGTCTTAAAAGCGAGCATACGCTTTACGCGCTTGCGGGCGATTTGTGGGAAAACATCAACGAAAACTTTGACACCTCGGTTTCACGCGTTGCCCCCTGGGTAAACTTTACCGACGAAACGCTCACCCTTGACGGCGGCGCCGCTACAAGCGTATCGGTACCTTTCCCCGCGGCAACAACCAACTTTACATACGACGCTACAAGTGGACTTTATACCCGTCTTTCAGGTGGTACAGTGCTTTCCGATTACTACACCGGCGAGACCACACAGGTTAAAAACGTATTTATACTTTTAACCTCAATTTCAAACTATCCCGACGGCAAGCACCGCAAGGTAGCGCTCGAGAGCGGCGACGGATATTATATAACCAACGGTACCGTTCAGTTCATTAAATGGTCAAAAGGTAACTCTACCAACGGTTTCAAGTTTACCGACACAGAGGGTAACGAAATTAAGGTTTCTATAGGCAACTCATGGGTATGTATAGCAAACAAGTCAACCTGCAACCCTACAATTCAGTAGACTTATAAGAACAAGGTGAAATTATGATACAAAATGAAATCAAAAAGCTTGTGTGTTACGGACTCGAAAAAGGTCTTTTTACCCACCGTGACGAAATTTACGTAACAAATATGCTTATTGACGCTTTAGAGCTTTCCGAGTTTGATTGCAGCGAAGTGTATGAAAACGTGGATTTAGAATCCACACTTGCGGCAATTCTCGATTTCGCTGTAGAGAAAGCTATAATTGAAGACAACATCACCGCGCGTGATCTGTTTGACACAAAGCTTATGGGTCTTATGATGCCGCGTCCGTCAGAGGTAGAGTTTGAGTTCTTTACCCGCTACAACGTGAGTCCCGAAGCCGCTACCGACTATTATCATAAGTTATCAAAAGACAGCGATTATATCCGTACGTACCGCATTGCAAAGGATATTAAGTGGATTTCTCCCACCGAATATGGCGACCTTGACATTACCATAAATCTTTCAAAACCCGAAAAGAGCCTTAAAGAGATTATGGCGGCTAAAAACGCGCCACAGTCGGGCTATCCAAAGTGTTTGCTTTGCAAAGAGTGTGAGGGTTATGCGGGAAGACTTAATTTCCCCGCACGCCAGAATCACCGTATAATACCGCTTCGTCTTACTGATGAGAATTGGTTTATGCAGTATTCTCCCTATGTTTATTATCCTGAGCACTGCATCGTATTTAATGCCGAGCATACGCCTATGCTTGTAGATAAAAAAGCGTTTTGCAAGCTGTTTGATTTTATAAAAACGTTCCCGCATTACTTTATCGGCTCTAACGCGGGTTTGCCAATCGTTGGCGGCTCGATTTTAAGTCACGAGCATTTTCAGGGCGGACGTTATACATTTGCCATGGAAAAGGCGCCTATTGAAAAGCGGATAACGTTTAAAGGATATGAAGACGTCAAGGCGGGTATTGTTAAATGGCCTATGTCGGTAATCAGACTTACAGCCGACAGCGCCGAGCGCGTTATAGACCTTGCAGACAAAATCTTTACCACTTGGCAAGGTTATACCGACGAGAGCGCGTTTGTATTCGCCGAAACCGACGGAGAGCCACACAATGCCGCAACACCGATTGCCCGTATGCGTGACGGCAAGTATGAGCTTGATTTGGTGCTACGCAACAACATAACAACCGACGAGCATCCGCTTGGTGTTTTCCATCCACATGCCGAGCTTCACCACATAAAGAAAGAAAATATCGGTCTTATCGAGGTTATGGGGCTTGCGGTACTGCCCGCGCGTCTTAAAGACGAAATGGCAACCTTACAGGAAGCTATGCTTAAAGGCTTGGATGTCCGCTCAATAGAAAGCATCGAAAAGCACGCTGACTGGGCAGACGAAATAAGAGCCAAATACGACGACATAAACGCCGACAATATCGACAAGATAATAAAAGATGAAATCGGCATCGTATTTTCTAAAGTACTTGAGGATGCAGGCGTGTTCAAGCGTGATGAAAAAGGACAGGCAGCATTTGTTAAGTTTATTGAATACGTGAATAAATAAAGCAAAAAGCAAGACTCAAACGAGTCTTGCTTTTCTTTTACAATAGTTGTTGATTGTTTATAATAAGCTTAAATTGAAGTCCTAACTTTTCGGCAGCTTTGCGGCACAAAATCATACGTCCCATAAAAATCTCAAAATAGTCCATAACCGAGCCGTATTCTGTATCTATGGTAAGTCTGAGTTCTATTTTGGTTTTATCATCGCTGATTTGAAGGTTTGCGCTTGTTACCGAATAGTTTACCCTGTCGTGAATATCAAAGGTAGAAATATCTTCATTTCGCACACGGTTGCGGCGAACGTCCGACTTGTCAGCCAGAATAAGCGCTGCGGCAAGCTCGCTTACGGGTACTCCCGTGCCCTCGTCGTGATTGCCGATTGCCGTAACAATATCGGCAATTTCTTCCGAGTCAAAGCCTAAATTATCTAAAATTCGAAACGCCATAACCGCGCCGCTCTGACTGTGGTCAATACGGTTTACAAGATTGCCTATATCGTGCAGATATCCTGCAATTTTCACAAGCTCTACCGTGCGCTCGCTGTAGCCTATCGTCTGCAGAATATAACCCGCTTTTTCGGCAACGGCAGTCACGTGGGCAAAGCTGTGCTCGGTAAAGCCAAGAGCCGCCAGTGACGAGTCGGCAGCGGTTATATAGTCATTGATGGCCTTGTTTTTTCTGATTTCCTGATATGTCATAATTTTCTCCGTTTTTAAAATCCTTTTTACATATTTTACATTTTGATACAAATATTGTCAACAAATTACTTGTAAACAACAGACTAAATCCCCATTTTTACATTGACAAACATATATATAATATATTATAATATGGAGGCAATTAAGGCTTTTGCATAACTGACACCCTGCGCAGAGTAAATGTAAAAGATTTTGATAACTTATCAAGATATGCCGATTGTTCGGGCGAGTCAGTAAAATCACTGATTTGCTCTTTTTTTACGGCGGTAGGCTGACGAGAGTCGAACCTGTCACGCCTGCCAAATAATATTTTTTCTCGTCTCATCTCCTGTAATACAACAATAAGTAATGGAGGAATAATATATGCAACATGAAAACTGGAATGGGTTTAAAGGCGACGTATGGCAAAATGAGATAAACGTACGCGACTTTATCCAGCAAAACTATACCGAATATACGGGTGACGACTCGTTTTTGTCAGGCGCTACCGAACGTACTGACACACTTATGAAAAAGGTTGAGGCGCTTTTTGCGCTTGAGCGTCAGTTTGGTGGCGTGCTTGATATTGACACAGCCACCGTATCTTCGCTCACCACCTTTTCGCCAGGTTATATTGATAAGGAAAACGAAATCATCGTAGGTATGCAGACCAACCGCCCGCTAAAGCGAGGCGTCAGCCCATTTGGCGGTATACGTATGGCGCGTCAGGCGTGTGAAGCATACGGCTATAAGCTGTCTGAAACTATTGAGGACGAATTTCGTTTCCGCACCACACACAACGAGGGTGTTTTCCGCGCATATACCGACGAAATGCGCCTTGCCCGCCGTTGCCACGTAATCACAGGTCTGCCCGACGCTTACGGACGCGGCAGAATTATCGGCGACTATCGCCGCGTAGCTCTTTACGGCGTGGACAGACTTATCGAGGAAAAGAAAAAGGACAAGGCGGCAATGTCCGAAAAGCCTTTTATTGCTGAAAATATTAAAATCAGCAGCGAGCTCTTTAAGCAGATAAACTTCCTTGGTAAATTGAAAGATATGGCGCTTATGTACGGTTTTGATATAAGCGGTCCTGCCGCTAATGCGCGCGAGGCTGTGCAATGGACTTACTTTGCATATCTTGCCGCTATCAAAGAGCAAAACGGCGCCGCTATGTCACTTGGCCGTGTAGCAACTTTTCTGGACATTTATATGCAGCGCGATATCGAAAACGGTCTTCTTACCGAGGCGGGCGCGCAAGAGCTGTTTGACGATTTTGTTATCAAGCTTCGTATTGCGCGTCACTTGCGCACACCCGAATACAACGAGCTTTTCGGCGGCGACCCGATGTGGATTACCGAGGCTGTAGGCGGTATGGGCGAAGACGGCAGAACCCTTGTTACCAAGAGCAGCTTCCGAATCTTGAACACACTTTATACTCTGGGTTCCTCGCCCGAGCCTAACCTTACGGTGCTCTGGTCAAAGCAACTGCCTGCGGGCTTTAAAAAGTTCTGCGCAAAAATTTCAAAGGATACCGACTCCATCCAATATGAAAATGACGACCTGATGCGTCCTATCTACGGCGACGATTATGCAATCGCCTGCTGTGTATCGGCTATGAAGCTTGGCAAGCAGATGCAGTTCTTTGGCGCGCGTTGCAACCTGGCAAAGCTACTCAACATCGCGCTTAACGGCGGCTACGACGCTATGAGTAATATTCACATAGGTCCGCAGATGGAGCCGATTTCGGGCGACAAGCTTGACTTTGATACCGTTATGGAGCGTTATGATATTTACATAAAGTGGCTTTCTTGCTTGTACGTAAAAACTATGAACGTTATCCACTATATGCACGATGAATATTGCTACGAAAAGGTGCAGATGGCGCTTCACGACACAGACGTTGAACGTCTTATGGCGTTTGGTGTTGCGGGTCTTTCGGTTGTTGCTGACTCGCTCAGCGCTATCAAGTACGCAAACGTTAAGCCTATCCGCAACGAAGAGGGTTATATCGTTGACTACGAAACCACAGGCGATTTCCCGAAATACGGCAACGACGACGACCGCGTTGACTGCTTGGCGCAGGATATGACCCACCGCTTTATTACCGAGCTCCGCAAGACCGAAACCTACCGTCACGCTGTTCACACCCTGTCGGTGCTTACAATTACATCTAATGTTATGTACGGTAAAAACACAGGCGCTACCCCCGACGGCAGAAAAGCGGGCGAGCCCTTTGCGCCCGGCGCAAACCCGATGCACAACCGTGAGGAAAACGGCGCACTGGCATCACTTAACTCGGTTGCAAAAATCAGCTATGACGACTGCCGCGACGGTGTTTCTAACACGTTCTCTATCACACCGGAGGCTCTCGGTAAAACCGAGGACGAGAGAATTGATAACCTTGTATCAATTCTTGACGGCTATTTTGCAAAGAACGCGCACCACATAAACGTAAACGTGCTTAACCGTGAAACTCTTATGGATGCTTACGAAAATCCCGAAAAATACCCCAACCTTACAATTCGTGTTTCAGGCTATGCCGTAAACTTTAACAAGTTATCGCGCGAGCAACAGCGCGAGGTTATCAGCCGCACCTTCCACACCGTATTATGATAACGGGCAACGTACACTCTATTCAGAGTCTTGGCACGGTTGACGGTCCGGGTGTTCGGTTTGTGGTCTTTTTGCAGGGCTGTAATCTACGTTGCGGCTGCTGCCATAATCCTGACACGTGGGAAACCGTTGGCGGTACACAGTATACCGCGCAGCAGATAGTAGATAAAGCCACGCGGTATAAAGAATATTTTGGCAAAGACGGCGGTATTACCCTGTCGGGCGGCGAACCGCTGCTGCAAGCTCAATTTGCATACGAGGTTTTCAGCCTTTGTCACGAAAACGGTATCAACACCTGTCTTGATACGTCAGGTTGTATTTTAAACGACGAGGTCCAAAAATTGCTTGCAGTCACCGACCGCGTATTGCTTGATATCAAGTACACAACCGACGCGCAATACCGCAAATATGCAGGCTGTAGCATAGATAAACCGCTTGAATTTATCGCGTATCTGAACCAACAAAAAATCTCCGTCACTCTGCGTCAGGTTATTATACCCACCCTTACAGATAGCGAGGAAAACATTAAGAGATTAAAAAACATTGCCAACAAACACCCCGTCGTTGACAAAATCGAGCTATTACCCTTTAGAAAAATTTGTCAAACCAAATATGACAATATGGGATTAGAATTCCGCTTTGGACATCTATCAGAGCCGAACGCCAACACAATGAATAAACT
This sequence comes from Clostridia bacterium, assembly GCA_017442225.1. Classification (GTDB taxonomy): domain Bacteria; phylum Bacillota; class Clostridia; order Oscillospirales; family Acutalibacteraceae; genus UBA737. Next base: position 25,238 of record JAFSAR010000023.1, on the reverse strand, counting down.
TAATAAAATCATAAAAAGCGAGGAATAATCCTCGCTTTTTCTATTCTTGTGTTTCGTCTGTGTCTATATATATTTCTTCACACGCTTGTTCGACATTTTTTAACATTTCAACAGCCGTTTCGACACTGTCAAGCAATGTTAAATACATTTGCTTATAATCAGGCATAGGTACACCCTCCTTTTTAACAATATTAAATTATTGTTACAACGGCCATTGAACAAAAAATAAAAAAGTGCGCAACCGAAGTCACGCACCGAAAAACGATATCGTGACACTGTTGCGACACAGTTGTTCCTTGCGGTACAATTTAAGTCAGATAACGTTTTTGCCAAACATTATCCGCAAGGAATAACTATTCAACTGTGTCGCACGATTATCATATCATAAATAAAAATTACCGTCAAGACTTTCGACAAAACATTTCAAAAGAAAATAAAATATTACAAAAAAATCAATCCTCTGCTATACGTAGAGGATTGATTATAAATTAATTGTGCATTGTGAATTATGCATTGTGAATTCTAAGTCCTTTTGGGTAGTGGTTTTTAGCCACACCATTTGACACTTTAGTGCCGCCAACTGATACGCCGCAAACGGTAACCGCCGCCCAGCCGTTAGTGCAATCGGTTTTTATCTCCTCGCCGCGCAGATATTTTTGTATATCGTCGCTGTCGGGCGCAAGGTCAATCTTTCGTTTAAAGTCGCTGCCATAAGCCATAAAAAATTGATGATGCGGCAAAACGTAATTTTTCTTGATTTCGCCAATGGTGACACCGCACATAAAGGCTGTGCCTTTTTTGATTTCGATATCGCCGCCGAAAAACACAGGGGTATCACCGTAAAGGTAAATATCTTCTTTGTTATAATCTTTTAATGTATCGTTAAGAAATTCTATTAAAACACTATCGATTTTTGATGTTTGTTTTTTTATAGACTTAATATATGGTGTTTTTTCACCGTTGTGGCGAAGCACCGCCATAAACTGTCCTTCACCTGCGTTTTTATGAGGATAAAATCGGCGCGAAAAACCTATGTTTTCACAAGTACAGCCGTCGAATTTTATACCGTCGCTTGTTGCTTTTTGCACACGCTCGGTTACAGGAATTATTTCAAAATCGGGATGCGATTTCAAAAAGCTTTCTACCGTCATTTCGTTTTCTTCTAAAGAAAAGGTGCAGGTAGCATATATAATAGTACCGCCGCTTTTAAGACATTTTACGGCATTTTCTAAAATTTCGGCTTGACGACCGGCGCATTTATTTACATTTTCCTGTGACCACTCGTCGATTGCAATCTGATCTTTTCGAAACATTCCTTCGCCCGAACACGGCGCATCCACCATTATGATGTCAAAGGTATCGGGAAAAAACTTTGCAAGACGAGATGTATCCATGCAAGTAGTGACACAGTTTTTAAGTCCCAAACGCTCAATATTTCCTGTAAGTATTTTGCATCTTGACGGTATTATTTCGTTTGAAACAAGAATGCCGTTATCGCCTAATTTGTTTTTTATTTGCGTGCTTTTACCACCAGGCGCCGCACACATATCAAGAACATACGCGTCGGGTTCAATATCAACACATTCGGCAGGAGCCATAGCGGCAGGCTCTTGAACGTAAATCATTCCCGCGTGATGAAACGGGTGGTTGCCTACCTTTTCAAAATTCAGATAATATCCGCCATCTACATAAGAAATTTTATCTTTGCCAAATGGATTTATCTTTTCAAAATCATCTACGGATATTTTAGAAGTATTTATCCTAAATGCTTTTACCGCAGGCTCATTTACAGCCTTTATATAGGCGTCATATTCATCGCCGAGTAAAACTTTCATTCGGTTTGTAAAATCTATCGGTAACTGTTTCATATTATAATTCCATTTCGCTATAAAGCATACACATAGCCAGGGCGGTTATAGCTGCGGTTTCTGTTCGCAAAATGCGAGCGCCCAATGATATAACCTTGCCGCCTACCGACAGGGCTTCTTGAATTTCTTTTTCTTCGAAGCCGCCCTCGGGGCCTATAATTATACCCACGTTCATACCGCTTCTAATTTCAGATAAAGCGGATTTGGTTGCCGCCATAGCCTCGGCGCATTCATAAGGCACAAGTAGTAAATCAAGTTCTTGGGCTTTTGATATAAATTCTTTATATGTCAGCACCTCGCAAACCTCGGGTATCGAGGTGCGTTTGCTTTGCTTGGCGGCGGCTGTGGCTATTGCCTGCCAACGCTCTTGCTTGCTTTTTTTCTTTTTGTCGTCTATTTTAACAATGCTTCGTTTCATAGAAACAGGCGTAATTGTTGCGACACCCAATTCCACTGCTTTTTGAATAATAAGCTCAAGCTTATCGCTTTTCGGCAGTCCTTGAAAAAGATGGATTTTTATCGGCAAATTGGTGGATTGATAATTTTTTTCTACTATATTTACTATAATTGTGTTATTTTCAAGGCTTTCTATTTCGCATAAATCGCTCGTATCCTCACAGCTTACCAAAAACCGCTCGCCCACGGTCATACGCAAAACGTTTTTTATATGATTATAATCATCACCAGTAATAAAATAATGATTATCTTTTTTGTTTTCACTTGTTACAAAAAAATTATACATACCAAAACCCACCTTTTAGGGTATTATATCAAAAAAATATCTTCATTACAATATTGATTATTAAATCACATTGTGATAAAATTCGTATAAAGGCTGGTGAGCAGAATGGATATTTCAAAAATCGATAAAAACTTTAAGGTAGAAACCAAAATAGAACGCGAAGGATTAACCTTTTATGATATAGATGAAGCGCCCTTTAAAATATACGGTGTTTTCCGCGAGGGAGAGCATTATGTTCGTATGCCTACAGATGCCGCTAAAAGCGTTAGTGAAAGAGTGGTTTCCCTTTACAGACATTCTGCGGGCGGCAGAGTTCGATTTGTTACCAATAGCCCATACATTGCAGTTAGTATAAAGCTTAACTGCGCGTATAAAATGTCACACTTTGCTTTTACGGGAAGTATTGGTTGTGATATGTATTCGGGCACAAGATATATAGGTACCATCGTTCCCCCTACAAACGTTACTAATGAATACGAGGGGGTTATAAATACGCTCTCTGAGGAAGCGTGTGAATACACCATAAATATGCCACTTTACAGCGAAACAGATAAAATGTATATAGGCATAAAAGAAGGCAGCATCCTAAAGGAAGCTCCCGATTACGATATAAAAAAGCCAATAGTATATTACGGTTCTTCAATAACACAGGGTGGCTGCGCTTCCCGTCCGGGAAATTCATATCAATCAATAATTTCTCGTGAACTTGACGCCGATTTTATAAACCTTGGCTTTTCGGGCAGCGCTCGCGCCGAAGACGAAATGGCAGAGTACATAGCAAGTCTTGATATGAGCGTATTTGTTTATGACTATGACCACAACGCTCCAACGTTAGAGCATTACAAAAACACCCACGAGCGTATGTTTAAAATTATACGCGAGAGAAAACCTGACTTGCCTATTCTTATGATGACAAGACCCGAGTATTACCTCGATGAAGACGAAACTGCTCGTTTACAGGTTATGCTTGATACGTACAACAACGCTATTGCTGCAGGCGATAAAAATGTTTACTACATAAAAGGGCCTGACCTTATTGCGTCGGTACGCGAGTCGGCGCTTGTAGACGGTGGTCATCCTAACGATAGCGGTTTTGTTAACATGGCAAATGTTGTTGGCGCAAAACTTAAAGAAATTTTAAAATAGAGGAATCGATATGGATTTTACAAAAATCGATAAAAATATGAAGGTAGAAACCAAAATTGAGCGTGAGGGTTTAACCTTTTACGATATAGACGAGGCTCCTGTTAATATACATGGTGTTTTTCGCGAAGGAGATCGTTACCGCCGCATACCACAGGCGATAGCTGAGCCTATCAGCGATGGACTGCGTTGGCTACACGCACACACCTCGGGCGGTAGAATACGCTTTGTTACCGACAGCCCGTATATTGCGCTCAAATTACAAATAAGCGGTCAAAGCAAATTCTCATTTTTTTCGGTTACGGGTATTATGGGTTGCGACGTATATTCAGATAAGCGTTATTATGGCACTATTGTACCTGCGCTTGATACCACCACCGAATATGAAAACGTTGTGGATATTCCCGACCCGTGTGAGCGTGAATACACAATAAATATGCCGCTTTATGCTTGCGTGCATAAGGTACATATAGGCATAAAAGATGGTTGCACACTAAAACCTGCCGATGATTATAAAACTACTAAGCCGATTGTGTTTTACGGCTCATCGATAGCACAGGGCGGATGCGCCAGCAGACCTGGCAGTACCTACCCTGCGCAAATTTCACGCGCACTTGATGTCGATTTTATAAATCTTGGCTTTGCGGGAAGCGCTAAGGGTGAAGAAGAGGTTGCGCGGTATATAGCAACTCTTGATATGACGGCTTTTTGCTATGATTATGATTACAATGCAAACACTTTAGATGAATATAAATCTACCCACGAAAAGTTTTTTAAGATTATAAGAGATGCCAACCCCGACCTTCCTATAATAATGACAACAAGACCTAAAAAACATCTTACTCCCCAAGAAATTGAGCGTGTAAACGTTATGATGCAAACCTATAAAAATGCAGTAGACGCAGGGGATAAAAACGTCTATTACATAAAAGGTTGCGATTTGCTGGAAGACTCGGTTGCCGAGATTTCACTCATAGAAAACTGCCATCCAAACGACTGTGGCTTTGCAAGTATGGCAAGAGTTTACAGCCAAAAGCTGAAAGAAATATTAGCATAAAATTAAGGCACGAATTATCGTGCCTTTTTTCTTTTACAATTTTATTTTTGCAAGTCCCGCTTCGGAGGTTTCTTTGTATCTTGACGACAGGTCAAGTCCCGTTTCTTTCATAGTTTGTATTACGCGATCAAGTGAAATTTTGCGCGAATTCCATAAAAAACTTGAAAGGTTAACCGCATTTATAGCCCTCATAGCCGCAACTGCGTTGCGTTCTATACAAGGTATTTGTACAAGTCCGCAAATTGGGTCACAGGTAAGGCCAAGGTGATGCTCTATGGCAATCTCGGCTGCATACTCAATCTTGTCAATAGTCAAATCAAAAAGCTCTGCCAATGCGGCTGAAGCCATTGCGCAAGCCGAACCGACCTCTGCCTGACAACCACATTCGGCACCCGATATGGATGCGTTTGTTTTTATAAGATTTCCTATAAGACCTGCTGTCATCAGCGCATGATAGATTTGTTCGTCAGTAAAGCCCGATTTTTGCTGATGGTAATAAAGCGTTGCCGGTAGCACACCCGCCGCGCCACAGGTGGGGGCTGTCACTATTGTCTCGCCCGAAGCATTTTGCTCGCCTACAGCAAATGCGTATGCGCATACCATACGGTTTTGTCGGGTTTCGGGGCTTTCGTCGATGTGCTGACTATTGTATAATGTTTTTGCCTTTTTTTGCACCTCAAGACCGCCTGGTAAAGTTCCCTCGTCGTTAAGTCCGTTTTTTATAGAGCGTTTCATAGCGTCCCAAATGATTGCAATATGCTCTTTTAAATCCTCACCCTCAAATTTCAATGCATATTGCCAAAGCTTTATAGAGTGTTCTTCACAATAGTTGGCGATATCGGTAAACTTATCGTGAGGGTAAACATTTTCTATTTTTTCGGGTGACATGTTTTCAAACTCAATATATCCGCCACCTATACTAAAAACTCGTGTGCGCGCAAGCTCAACTCCGTTTTTGAACGCGATAAGCACCATTGTGTTAGGGTGGGGAATATTATCGTCATCTATATTGAATTCAATTTCACAAGGTGTAGAAGCAAAGGTTTTAACAATGACCGTATCGGTGCCGTGCCCTTTGCCTGTTTTTGCAAGCGAGCCGTAAAGAACTGCTTTAAAGCTATCAGCATCAGGATTTTGCTCACTAAATACTTTACAAGCGCGCTCAGGACCTATTGTGTGCGAGCTTGACGGACCACGTCCGATTTTATAAATCTCTTTTATAGAAGTCATACCTAACATAGAATTACCTCCTTTTAAATCAGTATATCACAATAAAAAGAATCAAGCAATTATTTTGTTGTGATATTTAAAAAAATAAAGTATAATAATCGTAAAAAGGTGGTGAAACGGTTGCTAAAGGTTACAATAGGCTGTCTTAATTCAAAATATATTCACGCGTCACTCTCGCCCTGGTGCTTGATGGCTGGCATCAGAGAGTTTGCAAAAACCGATGTGACGGCAAACGTTTGCGAGAGCACAATAAACGCTGACCTTGATGTTTTTGTGCAAAGCATAGACACCGCCGACGTTTACGCCTTTTCGTGCTATATCTGGAATATAAAACAGACGCTTTACGTGTGCCAAAAATTAAAGAAAAAATGTGACTGCAAGATTGTTCTCGGCGGACCCGAGGTTGCCTATCGCGCGGGCGAAGTGCTACAAAAGTATGATTTTATAGATTTTGTGCTGTCGGGTGAGGGAGAATTTAATTTTCCGAAGCTTGTTGACGCTATAAATTTATCGGTTGACTTGTGCTGTGTTGATGGGCTTACGTATCGGGAAAACGGTAACATTTTGTCTGTGCCCGAAGCCGAATACAATTTAACCCCACCAAGCCCCTATTGCAAAGATTTTTTCGATAATCTGGGCGGTAGAATATGTTATATCGAAACCAGCCGTGGCTGCCCCTATCGCTGCGCGTTTTGTCTGTCGGGCAGATGCTCTCCACTCAGATTTTTTGATATAGATATTGTAAAAGAAAACATTTTATTACTTGCAAACAGCGGCACAAAAACGGTTAAATTCGTTGACCGCACCTTTAACGCAAACAGCCGCCGCGCAAACGAGATTTTAGGCTTTATAAAAGATAATTACGGCGCAAAAATACCGCAGGGCGTTTGCTTTCATTTTGAAATTGCGGGAGATATTTTAACTGAAGAAACGCTAACCGCTTTATCTCAAATGCCCATGTGCGCCGTTCAGCTTGAAATCGGTATGCAATCATTTAACGAGGAAACTCTGCGGCTTATAAACCGCAAAACCGATACTCAAAAGCTAATCAAAAATATTAAAACGCTTTTGAGTTTCGGTAATATGCATATTCATATAGACCTTATCGCAGGGCTTACGGGCGAGGATATCGGGAGCTTTAAAAATAGTTTTAACATAGGCTATAATCTGCGCGCACATATGCTGCAGATGGGATTTTTAAAGCTGCTTTACGGCTCTGATATGCGAGAAAACCGCGATAAATACCCGTGCGAATATAGCGACAAGCCGCCGTATGAGGTAACAAGCACCCCGTGGCTTACACGAGAAGAGATTTTATCGCTTAAAAACTGCGAGGATGCGCTCGAGCGACTTTATAACAGCGGAAGATTTTTGCTGACGCTTGATTACCTGACGCAAGAAATTGGTATAGGGCCTTTTGATGTGTTTTATGATTTTGGCAACGCGGTACGCGGAGACAAGATGAGCCTGTCGACGTATGCGGAAAAACTGTTTGAATTTTATAAAAATAAATGCGACAGCGAAATTTTGCGTGAAAAAATTGTGTGTGACTTGCTAGAAAGCGGCGCGGGAAAGGATATCCCTCACTGTCTTAAAATAAAGGACCCGCTTTACAAAAAAGCAAAAGACGAATTAAAAGAACAATTTGGAAAAAATGTAAGTTTTGCCCTGCTTTATAAAACAGACAAGGCTTTTGTTGTTACACAAGACGAAAAGACAGATTTTTTTGGAAGAAAAAAGGGGAAGCTTTTTAAATTAGTAAAATAAAAAAATAGTGCTTCATAGAGAAGCACTATTTTTTTATCTATACTTGTAAAACAGTATCTGTTTTCTTATTTGTCAACAACTGCACAATCACAACTGCCGCCAAAATGCCCAGACCGATAAGGTCGGTCTTAAGACCGGGGTATATCAGCAACAATCCACCTACAAGACTGGCGATTCTTTCAAACCATTTCATACGGTGCAGCAAATACCCTTCAAGCGAAGCCGATACAGCGAACATACCTATAACCGATGTAATGCAAATAAGTATAACCTCGGGGGCGGTAGTGTCTATAAACAACATAGCAGGACTAAGAGCAAATACATAAGGAATTATAAACGCGCCAATGGCAAGTTTCGTGGCGGTGAGTGCCGTTTTCATTGGATTTGCTCCGGCAATTGCCGCGCCCGCATAGGCGGCCAATGCAACAGGCGGAGTCAGGTCTGCAACAATACCGAAATAGAAAACGAAGAAGTGAGCCGCAATATCGGGAACACCCATTTTTACGAGTATCGGCGCACAGGTTGCCGCCATAATACAGTAGTTTGCAGTGGTTGGAACACCCATACCCAAAACAATACAACAAAGCATTGTAAGGAAAAGCGCGATTATAACGTGATCTCCGGCGAGCGCTACAATTCCGTTAATAAGCACATTGGCAAGACCGGTCATTGTAATTGTGCCGGCAATAATACCCGCAACACCACATGCAACTGCTACGGTTATCATACCCTGACCACCTGCTGCCAATGCTTCCCAGATGCGTTTTGGTGTGATACGATCTTCTTTGTTAAAAATACCTACTACAATAGCCGCAATAATTGCGATAGCTGCGGCAAAGGCGATAGAGCGCGATCCGGAGCCTACAAGCGCTATAAGAATGATAAGCGGTAATAAAAGGTATGTCTTCTTTAAAAGGGGTAAAAATCTTGGCAGTTCGTCTTTAGTAAGACCACGCAGGCCTTCTTTTTTGGCTTCGAGATGAACGGTGATAAATACACCCAAAAAGTAAAGTACCGCAGGTAAAATTGCGCGAACAACAAGATTGCTATAAGGTACGCCGATGTTTTCTGCCATCAAAAAAGCAGCGGCGCCCATAATAGGCGGCATAATTTGACCGCCCGTAGAGGCTGATGCTTCAGCGGCTGCTGCAAATTCGGGCTTGTAGCCGGTTTTTTTCATAAGGGGTATTGTTACCGAGCCCGAACCTACGGTGTTTGCAACCGAAGAGCCCGAAACCATACCCTCGAGCGCGCTTGCCACAACGGCAACCTTTGCAGGTCCGCCCGAAAATCTACCAACGATTGAGTTGGAAATTTTGATAAAGAAATCGGCAATACCGGTTCTTTCAAGAAATGCGCCAAATATAATAAATATTGCTATAAATTTCGCGCAGGTGTTAACAGGGGTAGACAAAACACCCGATGTAGTGGTGTAAAAAACCTTTCCTACAAAGACTGACACTCTGCGCCACATATCAGGATTGGTAAGACCCCAACCAAGCGCGTAAACAATAAATCCTAACGCAACAATAATAATCGGTATACCAACACATCTGCGACAAAGCTCTAACAAACAAAGCACACCTATAATACCTATGATTATTTGGTGCAATTCGTATCTGCTGCCTTGATTTATAATGGTCATGGCATTTGCCGTGTGGTAAAAGAACGAGCCTGAACCTACAATTAGCAAAATAATGTCATACCAAGGCATAGAGTTTGTTTTTTGTATACCTTTTTTAGCAGGGAACACCAAAAAACCAACAAATACTATACAACCCATAAAGCTTGAAAGTCTTACTGTATCAAGCCATGTTGCAAAAAATGTTACATATATACAAAAGAGAGAAAATACGGCGAGAACGCAGTTTATAATGATTTTTGGAACGCCTTCCCATACACGAGTATTAGATTCGCGGTCAAACTTTTTCATTACCGCATCTAAATCCATATTTTCTACAGCTTCGGTATTTTTCTTTTTAGAAAAAAACAAGTTTAAACTTCCTTTCAAAAAACATATAGCTGCGACCGTTAAGCCGCAGCTATATTGGCTTTTTAAATTTTTAAATCAATTATTATTTAGTAGCAACATCGATATTTTTTTCTTTAAAGTATTTAGCGGCGCCTGCGTGGAAAGGAACGGTAAGGCCCTCGGTTGCATTTTCAAGGGTAAGTTCTGCGCCCTTTGCGTGTTCTTTTGAAATAGCATCGATGTTGTTAAATATAGCTGCGGTAAGGTTGTAAACATCATCTTCGCTTGCATCAGCACTTACAATCAATGTAGCTTTAACGGTAACTGTAAGAATTTCTTCGGTTTGGTTTGCATAGGTATCTGCAGGAATTTTGTATACGGAATAGAAGGTGTTATCCTTCATAAGCTTTTCTGCTACGTCACCGTCAATAGGAACGATACGTGTGTTAGCATTTGTCATACAAAGCTCGGTAATAGCAGGTGTTGGAGCGCCGGCTACAATAAATGCGGCATCAATTTTGCCGTCTTTGAGTGCGTCAGCACTTTCGTCAAAGTTTTGATACTGAGGTTTAATATCCTTTTCGGTAAGGCCTGCGGCGGTAAGGGTGTCCATTGCGTTAAAGTATACGCCTGAACCCGGAGCGCCAATAGAAACCTTTTTGTCTTTAAGGTCAGCAACCGATTTGATGTCGGGGTTGGTTGTTATAAGCTGAACAGCTTCGGCATAAAGACCTGCAACTGTACGGAAGGTATCAATTTTGCCGTCCTCTTCAAAAGTACGTGTGCCGTTCCAAGCATAGTCCATAACGTCGGATTGAACAGTACCTAACTGATAGTCACCTGAATCAATGCTTTGAATGTTGTCTTTAGAGCCACCGGTTGATACTGGCTTAACGGTAATGTTGGTGTTGTTTTGAACATACTGACCAAGAACACCGCCGTAAGCGTAATATGTACCTGTTGGGCTACCTGTACCCATTGTCATTGTGGTTTTTTTGGCGGATGGTTTTGATGATGTGTCTGTTGTGCCGCAAGCTACAAGTGAAAAGCAGAGCGCAAGCACCAATAAGACTGAAAGAATCTTTTTCATTTTCTTTTCCTCCTAAAAATAAATATTTATACTATTATACATTAAACTGTTAAAGTTTGCAACAAGAATTTATATATTAGTTCAAATATAAGTTATTGGGTTGTTTCTATAAACGGTTATTTTTAAAAATTTTTTAATATGCTATAGTTTTTACGGGATTTTTTCGCACACCACCGTGTGCTATCGCCTCGCTTCCGCTCGTTGCACACGGAAGAAAACAGTACACCGGACTGTTTTCTTCCGATTTACTCCTGCCTTGTTAGAATTCCTATATAAAATCAAACAAAAAATAATAGCCCACCCTGAAGAGTGAACTATTATTTACGGAAAGGTCGCACAAATTCATACCCAAAGATCTTTTTGGTGGAGCATACCGCACAGCACCCGAACTCACGTCCCGTGGTGGAAACCTTAGATTTGCACAAACCTAGACGGATTGGGTGTGGCAGCTTGCCACTGGTGGAACATTTCGCACAGCAAACGAACCCCGCATTACCACAGGGTTCGTTCGTGTTTGTTATGGTGGACCCGAAGGGGATTGAACCCTCGACCTTACGGATGCGAACCGTACGCTCTCCCAGCTGAGCTACGAGCCCATTTTTTATCATTATATCACAATACTTAAAAAAAGCAAGATGGGTTTCATCTTTTAAAGGGGAATGCTCCTTCATTGTTCGAATCCCTACATATTTTATATTCCGTGCCGAAGTCACACCGAAACTTCTTCACTATTCACTATTACTTATTACTTGCCAAAATCGACAAAAAGAGAAGAGTGAAAAGTGAAGAGTTAATAGTGAAAAAGTAAAATCGACAAACCTCTGTCGAGATTTGTCGATTTTGGCTGGGGAATAGGGATTTTTCCGCACACTGCCGTGTGCTATCGCCTCGCTTTCGCTCGTTACCCACGGGCTTTGCAACCGTTCACCGAAAGGTTGCAATTCGCCATACGGCGAACCGCCCTTGTTCGAATCCCTATATAAACTCAAACTAAAAATAAAGCACCGACCACAAAGGTCAGTGCTTTATTTTTGGCTGGGGAATAGGGATTCGAACCCCAACAAACAGAGTCAGAGTCTGTCGTGCTACCGTTACACAATTCCCCAATATTTAATTGAGCAATACTCATTATACCGCAAATTTCTCATAAGTCAAGAATTTTTTGCTAATTTTTTAAAATCTTTCGTTCCGCCTTGCCGTAACGGCTTAATGATAACCTGAACTTAATTTCAGGTGGGTTTTCGCCAGGCGGTTTCGCGCTCCCTTCTTCCGAACTCGGCACCGCCGCGGGAGGTCTGCAAACCCGCCGCCTGAGCAGAAATCCCTTTTTATTATCTTGTAGGGTTATATAAGCTATGATACACGCACAAGGCAGAACGTGGTATTAAGACAAGCGGAACAACACTCAGGCGCGTTCCCTATAAAAATAATGACGGTACACCGTCATTATTTCTCATCTATTTCAAAAAAGTCTTCAAGTCGGTCTACGAATGCGTCGGCTACGGTTTCGTACTCGTCGTCGTCTTCAATTTCGCAGAAATATTCTTCACCGTCTTCCTCTTGAACCTTTACTATAACAAGCTCGCCCGAATCGTCAAGCATGGCTTGCGGGTCGTCGTATTGAGGAAGTAACGCCAAGTATCTTGCGGTATCGGTCTCAATAGCATCTAAAACTTCAAAGTTATATTCCTTGCCCTCGTCATCGGTAAGGGTAATAAGGTCGGGGTTATATTCCCCGTTTTTATTTTCAACACTCATTTTATTGTTCCTTTCTGCATACAAAATAACATATATATTTTACCCCAAAATTCACTTTCAGTCAATAGAATAGTTTTCCTTTTGTGCAAAAAGACAAAAACAGCATAAAATTTTAAGTTATTTATACAAAATCAATAAAAGTTATTAACTTTTAGTTGACAAATTGTTGATAATTGCATATAATAAAGACGAAGAGAAAAGAAAGGAGCGGTAAAACGCTATGAGGGAAACTCCACCTGCACATTCAAAAAAATAAAATGAAAGGCGTGAGTCCAATGTACAGGTAAATCTGTAAACCCGACAACTAAAATATAGTAAAGGACTGAGTCCAAAGGTTTAGTTAGTTTAAAACCAAAAACCATATTTTTGTAAAGGCGTGAGTCCGAAAACTTAGTTAGTTTTAACTCAAAAATAAATTTAATTTATTCCGCGAATTACGCGATTAAGAGATAAACTTAATAAAATGATAAAAAACTCTCATAGGTTAAGCCTGTGAGAGTTTTTCATTGTGCAACAACTATACGATATGAAATTATTGCTTATAAATTGAACGTTTATTTATATTCAAAATTTTTATTTTTAATTAAAGCCTTTTTGTATTTTGCAATATAGTATTTTGCCATATTAAGATTTTGTTCCGAGTAGTTGCCGCATTCCTCGGGTTTTGCGCCCGGTATTTCGCTGTCAAAGTTTATTACAAAATCGCACATTTGGTTAACTAAATCGTAAACGTCCTGCGATTTCAAATCGCCAAACATTACAAGATAACAACCCGTGCGGCATCCCATCGGTCCAAAATAAACAACGTTATCTTTTTGGTCGCTGTTGCGCAGATATGTTGCGCACAGATGCTCAATCGTGTGAAGCGCGGGCATATCTATAACGGGCTCACGGTTGGGCGCGGTGATGCGTAGGTCAAATGTGGTGACTGTTACACCGTCTTTTTGGTCGCGGCGCGATACGTAAAGTCCCGACTCTAACGTTAAATGATTTATCTGAAAGCTTTCTATTTTATTCATATTTTATCTCCGGTTTGAAGGTAGGCATCAACTGCAGTTTAAATAAATTCCACTTGTGCTTGTTATCAATCAGTTCTTTTTTAGCGGGGTCGTCAATTTTGCCCGTGCGGATATAACGGTCAAGCTCGGCATAGGTAAAGCCCAGATTTTCCTCATCGGTTTTGCCGCAAAGGCCATCTATCGGCACCTTGTCAACAAGCTCGTCAGGCAGTCCCAATACTCTGCCTATCTCTTTTACCTCGGTTACCGTCAGGTTTGCCATTGGGGAAAAATCACCCGCCGCATCGCCGTAGCGTGTGGAATATCCAACCCAATCCTCCGACAGATTGCAGGTGTTTACCACTCTGCCGTTAAGCGATTGACCCACAAAATAAAGCACCGACATTCTAATGCGGGGAGGAAGATTAACGCGCGATTGCACCGAAACGGGAAGATCCTCGGGCATCGACTTAAATACGCTTTCAATCGCGTCCTTTACGTTTATCTCGTAGTGCTTTATTCCTAAATGGTTTACCAGCATATACGCCATATCAATATCGTGCTGTTCGCCCTGTGGCATAAGCACGCCGATAACACGGTCACGACCTAATGCCTCTACGCAAAGCGCCGCCGCAACCGAGCTGTCTTTTCCGCCCGAGATACCAACAACGGCATTACAACCCTTGCCGTTTTGCTCAAAAAACTCTCTTATCCAGTCAACACATTCATTTTTTATTTTTACTGCATCAAACATTTTGCCACCGCCTTTATAAAGATATTATATCACAAATCAAGCGAAAAGCAATATTGTTGCATACTGTTTGTTTTTATGGTATAATAAAAATGAAATGAGGTGCTGTTTATGGCGGTAAGACTTAATGAAAATCCTGAAATTGTCAAAAAAATAAAGGAAGGTCTTAAGGCAAAGGGAGGATATTGCCCCTGCCGCTTGCCTAAAACCGAAGAATTTAAATGTATGTGCAAAGAGTTTCGCGAGCAGATTGCCGACCCCGATTTTGAGGGTTATTGTCACTGCCTGCTATACTATAAATCAAAGGATTAAAAGGAGAAATAAAAATGTCTGTAGTTCATATAACCAAAGAAAATTTTGAAGCGGAAGTTTTAAACAACAAAAAACCCGTACTGCTTGATTTTTATGCCGATTGGTGCGGTCCGTGTCAGATGATAGCGCCGCTTGTGGCAGAAATTGCTACCGAGCACCCCGAATATACAGTAGGTAAAATAAATGTTGACGAGCAGATGCTGCTTGCGCAAAAATTCGGTATAACAAGTATTCCTGCGCTATTTGTTGTAAAAGACGGACAAGTAACCAAAGGTGTAATCGGATACCGCTCTAAAGAAGAGATACTTAAAATGTTTGAATAAGAAACAAAATAGCTCTTGACCGACCGTTTCTTTACACGGTTTTTCTCGGTCAAGAGCTATTTTTGTTCACTCTTGATATCTAACATCTTTTTGTTGTACCTCGTCTTTCTTAAATTTTGTTGCCTTCGTTTTACGTTTGCTTTTAATACCACTTTTTAGCACATTTGCTTTTCCCGTAAAGCGGGCTTCTCTTGTGATATGCAATTTTTTGAAGGCTTATGTAAAACTCTTGTTTCTTAGTAAGATTTTAAGGCGTTTTTATATCAACTTTATTTTTTATTCTATATTCAATTTTGGAGTATTTCGGTTTTGCCTTTAAATCTTAAAAAGTCTTAAGAGTGTTTTACGTGAACATCGGGTATCACCCTTTCCTTTCTGTGTCTTTAATATATCATATACGGGGCATTATTTCAATTCGCAAAATTATATAAATTTGATTGCTTTAAATTATGCTAAACGCAGATTTTTAACTCGGCGGCGCAAAAAGAATTGACTATAAAAAATTTTTTTGATATAATATTTTTGTTAGGTTGTTAAAAAACCGATAAAAAGCGAGGGGAAATTCCCTCGCTTGTTTAATTAACGCACAGAACCGTCCCCTGTGTTCTCTTGAGCAAATCCAAAACGCTGAAAACCCGCATAAATACTTGGGTTTCGCTGGTTTTTGTCCAATCCTATTTGCACAAAAACCAAATTTCAACTAAATTTCTACATGTTTTATGGAGCAGAGAAATCTGCTCTTTTTTTTAATATTGATTTTTAAGGATCAATGTGGTAAAATATTTATGCCAAACTAATTGAATATAACGATAAAGCATTATTTTTAAAGGCGGTAGTGTTTTCTTTTGGTGTGCTATTGTTGTATCTATTTCGTGAATTTGATAAAAATGCAAATTCCATCGATATGGATACAGCAGTAATGCTTGTTATATTGAATTAGTTTGGCGACTACCGGAGTTTGCGCTTTTTGTGCGGTTACTTCGGTAGCCGCATTTTTTATTTTCGATAAGATGAGACAATCTACAAGTTCTCATAATAGTTAATAGGAGGTGGATTTATTAAAAAAATATGGAATTTTTTTGTTAGTATTTGTGTGGTAGTAACACTTCTACTTGTTGCGGTGATGTATATTCCGCATTTGTTTGGAATTAAAACATATGTGGTTACAAGTGGAAGCATGGAGCCTGAATTTCCGGTGGGCAGTTTGGTTTATGTAGAGAAAGTGAACCCGTCGGAGATAAAGGTAGGAGATACTATCACATTTTATTTAAAGGATACTAACATTGTGGCAACACATCAAGTGTACGAGGTAGATATAAAAAATCGATTGTTTCGCACACAGGGAATTAATAATTTTGATGAAGATGGCAAAATCTTACATGATGCGGAACCAGTATATTATAACTACCTAATAGGGAAAACGAATTTTTGCATTCCAGTATTAGGAAACGTAAATCGGTTTTGCACAACGGCACCAGGTTGTTACATATTAATAGCCGCAATTATTGTCGTTGTTGTAATATCAATCATTGTAGATTTGATACCACAACCCGAAACAGCCCGTAAAGGGAAATTTACCGATAAGGAGAATACATAATGAATAAAAAGAAAACAAGCAAAAAGTCTCTTCTTTTAGTTCTTTTAGCTTTAGTATTAACAGTAGGAACTATTATGGGAACAATTGCGTGGTTAACAGCAACAGATAGTGTAACAAACTCATTTACTGCAGGAAATATCACAAATCCTTATGAGCCAAATGATCCAACAATAGATCCCGAAGATCCGGGCAACTCAGATGGAACAGATCAGTTGGACGGCAATCTCTACGAACCAAAGTGGGATCCTACAGCAGAACATAAAATGCTTCCAGGTGCAACCTTCGATAAAGATCCTTTTGTAGGTATTGGACCTAAATCTGAAGATTCTTATGTTTTTGCATGGGCTAATGACGCAACCAAAGTGCTCGAATATACCGTAAATGCTCCCGACGGAACAAACTGCGGCTGGGTAGAAGTTAGCGGAACCTCAGCAGCCGATGGTAAATCTGCACTTTATGTATGGTGCGATGCTTCCGGTGCTCCACTTGCTTTGGTAGGCAAAGACAACGATTCTACATGGACAACAGAGCCCCTTTTTGATGCTGTAACAGTTGATACAGATGCAACTACCATAGAAGCCGGTGACATGGTTGTATTCTGTTATATTCATCAATCAACAAGCGGTGATGGAGTTACCGATTTGTATGCAGAAGCAGAAACAGGAGCCCTTGCAGAATACAATAAATAATCGACAAAAGAAATGCCATCTTCTTAAAACATAAATATTGCACTGGGGGGCTGATGCCCCCCCTGTGTAATTTCCTATTCGTTGGTTGCGATAAGAAAGCAACCATTATAAAATGGTTGCTTTCTTATCATAATCAAAAAGTTTGCAGGAGGTTTAGAAATGGATAAAAAACATATTTTAATAAACCGAAAAAATGTTTTCTTATTAATAATTATAATTCTTATAGTGATGCTTTTATGGTTGCCCGGAACCCTTGCTGCTTTTTTAGCCGAAACTAAAGCAGAAAATTATATTGATTTCGGTGGAGTTGGCCTAAAAATCATTCAAACTAGCTTAAACGAGCAAGGACAAGAGGAAACATTTGACTCAAAAGAGGCTGCAAATATTGCAACACAATCTGTACAAAGCCGTATTATCCGAGTAAAAAACACGGGTTCGCATTCACTTTATGTTCGTGTACAGCCTCAATTCAAAGGAACAGATTGTCAGGGAAAGCAAATCGATATAGCATCATTTACGGATTATGAGATAAATACATCAGATTGGATATATAAAGATGGTTGGTGCTATTACTTACATATTTTAGAACCAGATGAAGTGTCGGAGCTCTTGTTGGATGAACTTGTATTTGATGCTAATCAAATAACAACGAGATATCCTGGCAGCACATTTGATATTAACTTTTATGCGCAAGGCGTACAGAGTGAACATCAAGATACAACAAATGTATTAGACGTGGCAGGATGGCCCGAATAGTAAGGAGGAATTAGATGAACTGCAAATTTAAAATTAGTTTGCGTGCGGTTGCATTGGTGATTGCAGTATCTCTCCTTTTGAACGTTGCCATATCCATTCCTAAGACGCTAGCAAAAGGTAATATAATAGAAATCTATAATGCCGATGATTTGATGGAGCAAGTCGTGCTATCGGCGAACGGAAAAACATTTGAAGGCGATACTATTCGGTTGATGAACGATATCACTCTTACGGATGCAGATTATACAAACTTGCAAACAACCTATGCAAGTTTAGGATTAGCGACTTTTACCTTTAATATAAAAGAAGAAAGCCCGTTTATGGGAGAATTTGATGGAAACGGAAAGACGATTTCTAATTTAAGGTATGATATTTCAGGTTCTTCTGCATCAAGTGAGGCGGATACAGGATTGTTCGCCTTTACAAAAGGTGCGAATATTCACGATTTTATTATTAAGGATTCTGTAATTGACGCTGACTATCGCGGCGGAATTGTTGCAGGTCTTGCACAAAACACTGTATTTAATAATATCTCGGTACAAAACAGCACCCTAACCCTTTACTGTTATAATGTTGTTTTAACCCTCGGCTCAGACGGCGGTCTTACTGGCGGTGTGCTGGTTGGCAAAGCCGAACACTGCTATATTTACAACTGTGAAGCCAATGGTTGTACCGTGTCAACCAATACCACATCAGGTGTAGAAGCAATCAGTGGTAAAGGTATGTATTTGGGAGGAATTGTCGGTGATCTTGATGGAGGCGTATTGGAATACAGCCGCGTTCAAGACAGTATTACAAGAAAAGCTGACGGAACAATCGATGTTCAACGCGAAAGCTTAATCAAGATTCATTATGATGTAGCTGTAGGAGCATTAGGCGGTATAACGGCGTATGCTGGCGGTTTGGTGGGAGAAATGCAAAACGGTGCTTTTTGCATTGATTCTTTTTCAACAGCTGATATGGATGTTTATACAGCAACTTATGTTTCAGTTGGAGGTGGCAACTCCGGTCACATCGGCGGAATTGCAGCAGCAGTCAGAGGATCGAGATGTGAAATAAAAAGATGCCATTTTGCAGGCGAAGGAACATCAAAGCAGTATAATGCAGTACTTGTGATTCCGATTATTCAAAATAATAAAAATATTTCAGGACTTGTTGCAAAATTTGATGGAGGTTCTACTACAAACAGTTATTTTAAATATGAATTGAATCCGGATGTAGAGATGAAAGTATTAGGAGATGATACCACTACTTCGGATTACGGACCAAAGAACAATGATACATATGTTAATCAGTCCTTTTGGGAAGGACGTAATTATGATTTCTCTGGAACGATTAAGAGAGAAAACTACTATGATTACGGCGCTCAGTCAGAAGTTTATGACCATACTAATAAGTGGGTTATGGACTACTATCAAGGTATCCCCGTTCATGGAAACTCTATGGCCGCAACCTTTGATTTCCCAAATGCAGGAACATTGGAAATTGATTATACAGAATTGATAGGCGCACCAAATTCTACAACAAGACCTCTTTTCCCTGCAACACAAGGCTTTACAACCATGGAAGATACCATTCGCATTGCAATGCAACTAAACAAGGGTTACAAAGTAAATGCATGGTATTATAATACAGATTTTCATGAGACATCTATTGCAAATTATGACGATTTGGAAAGCTTGAAGAAGACAAAGGTTTCAGAGGATGAAAATCATATTATAACAAATCTTAACGTAGAGAATGCGAATGCAACGTTAACAATCACAGGTACTATTGATGATAAACCCGTTATTAAAGACAATGATTTGTTCATTGCTGACGTTCAGGCAAATGTGATTTTTAACGAATTAGATGGCACTGAAATTTGGAATGAATGGTATGACTATAGGGACTCTTTGCCTGACATTACATATTCACAGTGTCCGACAAGCCCAACTGCTATATTTGTTGGTTGGACAACAGAGGCAGACATATCAGACAGCACACCGGGTTATGAAAAAATAACTTCGGGACTTTTAAATAACATCCCAATTTATAAAACGGGAGATCCGATTGAGAAACCAATGGAGCTATATCCCGTATTTGCGGATTTGATTACCAATGTTAAGGTGGCAATTGAAGGTCATCATACATCAGATGTAACCACGCGTACAGATGACGGTCTAAAAGTTGGCGACGTTTCGGTAGGACAGGAAGTAGATGCGGAAACCGGTATTGTCAGATACTATGTGGAATTAGAGAATTTTGCAGGTGAAGACAAAGGATATCGTTTCTTGGGTTGGTATGCCGACACATCTAAAACGGCGCCCGATTATACAGGAGGAGTCAATAAATCGCTTGGAGATTCGTCGAATAAATATCGCTACTATTTAGATGAATACGATTTAACACAATATGATTCTGACAGTAACCAACTGCTAATTGTGGCTAAGATGGAGTATTTGGTTACATATCGCGTGCAAGAAGTCGGAGGAGATTTGGAGGGACCGTATAAGGATGAAGTTACCTATGCGGAACGCTGGGAAGCTTATAATGATAGCTTTGAGAATATTGACGGACCCGATTTTGTTGATGCTACATTTTCCCATTGGGCAGATAAAAATGACGTAAAAGTAGATAGCAACACCAAAATACAAAAACCATTAACAGTGTATGAAAAAACAGATGGCGATGGTTATGGACTTTATTCTATTACAATACATTCCGATTTTCCTGGAGCCGCATCATCGTTGGATAGCGATGGATTAAAAGACGCGGGCTGGGAAGTTAGTTATACTATTGCAAGCTCTGATTATAATTTTGTATTTTGGTCACGTGAAAGAACGGATACAGCTGGAGGTCGTGCTTTATCCACCAGCAACCCATTCGAATACAGTGGTAACCTTAATACATCGGCAGCAGATATTTTGTATACTGCACACTTTACCGCAGATGTAGATTTCTATGGAAAAGACGGAAATATAAAAGCAGCTACCACCCGTAGATATTTGGATAAGGTGTTTATTTCTCCTGAACAAGTGTCAGCAGCAACATATACCTATAAATATCTGAGCGGTGGCGCGCAAAAGGGAGATTATGTGCATGTTCCGGCCGCTTCACCGTCAGATGCGGATATGTATATGCAGGGGTATTATTTTATTGGTTGGATTAATAAGGATGCTTTAACTACGGACGAATGGAACCATGTTTATGATATCCATAGCGAAGATGCTTATTGTACAAGTGATATTAACCGTGCGCTTCCATATGTAATGACCAAGGAAGAAGTATGTACAGAGCCCATGGATTTATATCCGGTTTATGTAAAATATGGTTCTATTACAACGGATGCTAATATAGACATTCCTGAAGTGGCAGAACAAAACGGTATAGTGAATGATGTAACGATTCCTGATTATGTCATTAAAAAACTGGGAATCAAGTTACAGCCATCTGAATTTTACCAGAGCGGTTATAACGGAAATAATTACATTGATGAAAACGGAAATGTTACGATTACTGTAACAGCAGAAGATAATGTTACACAGGTAATTCCCGACAAAGAACAAAAATATCAAGTAAAGTCTATTTCGGTTTATAAAGATAATATTTTGTTAGGAGAATTATCTGTTGGAAAGAATGTAATTGACGGAAAAGTGGTTACAATAACGGAAGACACAACAAACCTAATGTGGTCATTTGATTATATTGTTGAACCAGGTCATGACTATGAGTTTGTGGCTAATTACGAACCGCTTGTGCTGCTATATCACACTTCTGCTGATGATATACATGTAGAAATCAGAAACCCAGGAGACCTCGTGGGAGAACAACCGAGGACCGCATTAAACGGTTATGTCTTTGAAGGTTGGACAGATAAGAAACCCGTAGCAGATAATTGGTATAGTACAGATACTTCTGCTACAATGATATCACCTGAAGATGTTGTGAACGAATCTAAAGAATTCTGGCCTGTTTTTAAAAAGATTACAATACAGGTAAACTCCAATATAGATGATGAGGTTGGCGATACCGCTCATAGATCAGCAACCTGGCAGAGTGATTCCGTTAGCGAATCGGTTATGTTGTCTGCGGATCTGACTGTGGGAGAATATACTTTTATGGGTTGGTACACTGGCTGGGATGTAACACAGACAGATGCGGTTTCCGAAGCTTCAGCATCCCTCTTATCAGATAAGTTGGAGTACACTGTATCGGGTGATGTTTTATTGACAGATACAGTGTATACCGCAGTTTACAAAAAGGTATTTACAATTAATTACTTTGATACAAACGGTAATTTAATAGACAGTGTTTACCTGATAGACGGTGCTTCACGATCCTTCGTGCAAAACATTTCGGAAAACGGAGAGACATTGACTGTTCCTATAGATCAGGATGCTTTCTTGAGAATTATTGACTCTATGAAGGACAACCAACTTTTTAAAGAATGGTATTGGCTGCAAGAGGATAGTTCCAAAGTGGCATGGAAAGATTTCTGTCAAGAACCGGCTGTGGATAGCATGAAGAATGCAGGAACAAGGGTTATGAACTTGTATCCGGTTATTTTAGAGGCTACGGCAAAGGATTCCAATGGACAAAACGTTACCGTTGTAACTCAAGAAACAATTAATAATGTAGATGGTCAAGAAGTAATTACGGTGAATGAGCCGGATATACAATTTAGTTTTCATTTAGAAGAAAGCGCAACAGTATTAGAGGCTTATTTGAATTTCCCCGCAACCGATAAAACAGGAAATCCTGTTTCCGATAAAGAATGGTATGCTCAACCGTCGTTGTTGATAAAGGTGGTTGAAAAAACATTTAAAGTAGACGGACTTTTTGATGAATCCAATATAGACGTTGATGTTAAATTATATGAAGACAAGGCAATATCTGTAAGTGGTGACCACATTATTCAAACCGAGGCTATCCAGGAACAAAGTATCGTTGCATCAGAAGGAAATACTACTGTATTTTACTTTAGTGGATTGGTAACAATCGAAAAGAAACTTACAGATTCTGATGAACCGTTTGTCTTTTACATAACAGAATATGATGCTTCCACAAATAGTTATAATGGAGAGCGGCATCCTGTTATTGTAAAAGCAGGCAGTAAAGCCACAATAGAACTGCCTTGTGGTTATTATTGTATTACAGAAGATAAAGCGTGGGCTTGGAAATATCAGACTTCTATTACTAAAGACGGAGAGTCAGTTGTAGGAGAAACTGCGGAAGTTATTTTAAGTGTTGGAAAAGATGGCAGTGTGAAAACAGAAAAGGATACGCAGACCGGAGATGTTATAGTTATACCGATCGAGTTCTGTTTTACAAATGAAAGAGATACTTCAAAAGAAAATTGGTTTGGCGCCTATGATTACGAAAATAATGTTTTCAACAAGGTGGAACCGTAAAATAGAGGAGGGATAATGGTGATAAAGAATATGTTTAAGAGTAATTCTCTACGTTCTTTGATTGTTTTGCTTGTGCTTATATTTGTTGCCGGTGCAGGAATAAAATATACCATTTCCTTTCTCATGAAAGATGCTCTTTTGACCAATCAGTTTGATGTGGGAACTGTTGATATAGAACTTGCAGAGACATTTGACGGAGTAGAAAAAAAAGATGTATATGCCATAAACAAGGGAGATGTGGATGCATATGTCAGGGCAGTCATTTCGATCGGCTGGGTGGATGATAAAGGAATAATTATTTCCGAAACCCCTCAAGTTACGGACTATTCTTTAAATGTAAATAGTGAGTTTTGGGTAAAGAGCGAAGATGGTTTTTATTATTATAAAGCTCCCATTAAGGCTGGGGAAAAAACAAAAAATCTGATTGAAAGTTGTCAACAGACAACGCCATTTTCTGACCGACAACTTGTGGTTGATGTTATTTTTCAGTCTATTCAGGCGATTCCTTCAAAGGCTGTGGAAGATGCGTGGAATGTAACTATGGATAATAATCATTTTATTACTCCTATTGTTAAGGATTGATAGTTAGGAGGCATTATGAAACGTATAAAACTAATAATTCTCTTGCTTTCATGCGTCATATTCATTTATTCAGGTGTTCGAATGTCTTTAGCATTTGGAAGAGAACCTGGGGTAATTTATGATGGTAAAGAAAAGTCGTTTACTTTTGTCAACACAGAAGAAACGGATTTATTTAGAGAATTTAAAGATGTGATTCCGGGGGATGTGCTGACCCAGAAAATCAAACTATATTGTCAGAACATCTCTTCAAAAACAAATTTGTTTTTGAAAGCGTCAATTGATGATGCGGTTGACTTGCCGGACGACATAACACTAACAGTATATTCTGGTGAAAATATTATTTCTCATGGTTCAGCAGATGCGACAAACGGTCTTGATGAATACGTATTGTTAGGAACTGTTTCTAAGGATGGAGAAATAGATCTTTCGGTGGTTTTAACAGTTCCAACATCTATCGGTAATGAAATTTCTTATGTAGAAAAAAACATAGATTGGCAATTCGCTGTTCAAGTGTTGGACGAGGACAAAAAACCGATTATTTCACCCGTAACCGGAGATACTAGCAACCCTTGGTTGTGGTTTGTTCTATTGTTTGTGAGTAGCGCATGTATCTTATGGATTACCATTAATGAATTCAAACAAAAAAGACAGGCAACAAATAAATAATATACAAATGAAAGGGCGATGATAATTAAGTCATCGCCCTTTCATATATCAATTTGAAAATTTAAAAACAATTGGAAAATCTGCTCATAATTTCTACAAAAGTGTGATACTAATATCACATTAAAATTGTAAAAGAGGAGATTTATATATGAAAGCAACAGGAATAGTTCGTAGAATAGAGGCTTGTGTTATTATAACCTCTAAAAACAGTTGCTAAATCAAAGATTTAGACTGTTTTTGAGAACATAGATACTCGTTTCACTCGTATGAGATAGGGCAAACCGCCTGAACCCCCCATAAACACTGGGTTTTTCACTAGTTTGCCCCATTGAACGCATTGATGTCAAAAACGGGTTTTTAGGCGGTTTTATACATAGCAAAAAGCGAGGGAAATTTCCCTCGCTTTTTTAACTGATCGCGTTTATGATTTCCTGCGCGTAGCGCACGCCTTCCATAGCGTCCTTGGCGTACTTGTCAGCGCCGATTTTGTCGGCGTATTCCTGCGTGAGCACAGCGCCGCCCACAATAATTTTGCACCAGGGTG
>JAFSAR010000022.1 GCA_017442225.1 Clostridia bacterium | reverse complement strand
TGCCTTAGGGCACGCACAATATGCCTTAATAGCTCAGTCGGTAGAGCACTCGGCTGTTAACCGAGTTGTCGTAGGTTCGAGTCCTACTTGAGGCGCCATAGTTGGTGTTGATTGCGGTGAGGGTCCACCTGTTCCCATACCGAACACAGAAGTTAAGCTCACTTGCGCTGAAAATACTTGGCGGGCAGCTGCCTGGGAAGATAAGTAGATGCCAACACAAAAGAAACCTTGTGTAAAAACACAAGGTTTTTCTTTTTTGTAATAATGTTTGCCTTGCGGCAAATGATGTCATTTTGTTAATGATGACGGCTTTGCCTAATGATGTCGCTACGCTAATTATTTAAGGCAAACATTGCATCATATTGGTTACAATGCATCATTAAGGCTTAAGCCTGACATCATTTCGAGTATCAGCGAGATACATCATTTACAAACTACAAAGTTTATGTTAAACTTAATTTAAAGGATGTGATTTGAATGAAAGCAATTCTTTTTGATTTTGATGGTGTATTAACTATTGATAAATACGGTTCCGACTCTATTTTGCGATATTTGGGTGAAAACACCGATGTGCCGATTGATGTTTTAAAAAGAGAATATTATAAAATCAATCCAGGATTACTTTACGGAGAATATACCCACAAAGATATCTGGGCAGAATATTGCAAAAACGTAGGTCGTGATATTGTTTTTCAAATACTTATTGATTCATTTATAAACACTCCTCTTGATAATGAGATGATTTCACTTGTTCGCGAACTGAAAACTAAATATAAAATCGGTATGATTACTGATAACAAGGTTGATAGGGTTACTGAAATTCTTAGATTTCACAATTTAACTGATTTGTTTGACCTCGTAACCATATCAGCAGAGTGCAAATGCGGTAAAAGTGATAGAAAGATTTTTGATATAACACTTAAATCGCTTAATGTTGAGCCAAGCGAATGTATTTTTATCGATAATTCTGAAAAGAATTTAGTTGTCCCGCATGATTTGGGGATACGTACTATTTTATTTGATGATGAAAATCGGAATATAAAACTTTTCAGGAATCAACTTAGTAAATTACTGTGATTATTAAATTGGGTGAAATCAACAATGGTCAATATTTTATTAGAAGGTTACGATTTAGATGCTGGTTGGATTTATGATGAGTTAAAAGAATATTTGAAACCTGAATATAAAGTTGCCGTTGTTGCATTTTCATTCCGTGATAGTAGGGTTAAAAACAATTCGGAGTGGCAATTGCTTTATGGTAAAGAACAAGGTAAGTTTTATGGTGGGATTGTTGGCTCTTTGTGTTCTTATGGTATTAAAGAGAAAAATATAATTTTCTTAAATTATTTTCAAGATACAAAACAAATCGCAAAAAACAAAATTCAGAATGCCGATATTATATACTTTTTAGGCGGCTTGCCCGATAGGATGATGGATAGGTTAAAAGAATTTGATTTAATAGACGTATTAACTCAACATAATAAAGTGGTTATCGGCTATAGTGCTGGTGCGGTTATACAATTTGAGGAATATTTTTTATCACCTAATGACGATTATACAACATTTAATTATTATAAAGGCATACCATATTTAAAAAATTTTTATTTGCAGGTCCATTATGAAAACACATCAGAACAAAATATGACAATTGATAAAGTTCTAAAAGAACGAAAGAGAACTATTTATGCACAACATAAAGGAAAAGGTGGTGTTGTTGTATATGATGGGAATATAAAAATGATTGGGGAGACAAAAAGTATATTATAGTGTGCTAACCTAAAAAGCAAAGTATATGACCGTCCTATGATGTCAGTGATTTTTTTAAAAAAATATGATATTGTTAATATGTGATAATATTTTGAGGATTAAAATTCGTTTGTTGATTAATAAGATATTTTTTGGATAAGGTTGTTGCCAAATAAGTAAATGAATATATTACTAGTAATATTAATTTTAGAAAGGAGAATATATAATTTGTTCTTAATTTATTAATTATATAAGTCAAATGCGACATTCATCGAATAATATATTTAGTAAATCAATACCGTAAATAACTGTACAACTTTTTGTTATTATACAACAAAACAAACAATTTATTGATTAATATGAAAATGTATTAATTAAGTTAATTTTATAAGTGTCAAAATATTACACAGCCGTAAATAGTATAAAAACTTCATATCATCAAAATACACTACTTGCTTTTTTGATATAGTATGATAAAATAAAATTAAATTAAATAAGCAAGGAATGTGAAAATTTGGATTGTAAGTCTATCGTTACAAAAAATTCTTTTAATTTGAATAATAATATATATAAAAAGCATGTAAAATTAGAAAACGGAGCAATATATATTAATATCAATGATACTGAATTTAATAATTCTATGATAAGTAAAATAATTAAATGTATTAATCACGCACATAAAAAATATTCCTTTTCTCGCTTGCCGATTTACTTTGTTTTTCAAGAAGCGAAATTAGAGGATAAATTGAGTTATACTATATTTGAGTGTATTTGTAAATCATTAATAGAAAACTACGGGCACAAGTTAAATTTTTGTTATAATTTTGAGCACAATATTATAACAAAAGGAATTTTATCATCACCACTTTTGCTATTAAGTTGCAACGATAAAAAAACAAATCAAAAAAACCAAAAATTTTTAGAGAAATTTAATTTTGATATATATAGAAATCACTATAGGAAAGTTTTAAAATATGATGAATATAATAGTGAAAAACTAAGTGAGATTTATGATGATGTTTTTAATTTTCAGAAGAGTTTTAATATAAATTACGAATGCATAGATAAAATCGCAGAAGTAGTAGTGGAATTAATTTGTAATGCAATTGAACATTCGTGTTCAGATTGTCTGTTAGATATAGATTTAGCACCTAATTATATTAATAATAAAACTGGAGAACGATGTTGCGGAATAAACATTACTGTTCTAAATATCTCCGATAAGTTGCTAGGTGACGGTATAAAAGAAAAAATTAATAATTATAATTATATGGAAGATAAGAGCAAACAACGTTATCCAAAGGTTAAAGAGGCTTACGATTTCCATAAAAAATGTTTTTCTGAAGAATATGATGAGGTTGATTTTTATAATATTTCAGCATTTCAGCATAAAATTTCTGGTAGAAAAGACAATTATTCTACAGGAGGAACAGGATTAACATTGTTAATTAAATCTATAGAAGAGAGGGCAGATTCTCATACTTGTTATGTGATAACTGGTGATAGAATCATAGCACTTCTTCCTGAATATTTAACTTACGATGAAAACAACTGGTTGGGATTTAATGATTTTAATGATTATTTTAAACATATTCCAAGTCAAGAGATTATCAATAGAAGCAATTTTTTCTTTCCAGGAACAGCGTATAATTTAAATTTTGTTATGAAGGTGAATAATGATGAACAAAACTAATCATATTAAATTGGTGTTTGATAAGGCAACAACTAGATTAGCTTATTATCCATATGGTAAAGAGGTTTACGAACAACAAGTTAAACCTAATATTGATTTTTCAAATGATATTACGTATATTGAGTTTCCAGATCAAATAGTTAAAGCAGCCTCTTCGTTTGTGCAGGGATTTTTTGAAGATATAATATCTAACATTGGTTATGAAGCCATAGAGAAAAAAATAGTTATATTATCTAAGAATGAGTCTTTAAAATCGTCGATAAAAACAAATTTGATTTTTTGATAAGGGGAGAGAATATATGCAAGTAATATCATTAGTATTGTCAGTTGTATCGCTTATAGTGAGTATTATAGTTGGCGTTTATGATAAAAAGGTAGATAAAAAATTAAACAATATTTCAATAGCATCAACATATTTTAATGACTTATATAAAGATTTATTGTTAAATAAAATTCCTCAAAACAGAAAGAAAATAACGATAACAGCTAATGGAAAGTTGGTTGGAAGTGATGATTTAATACAAACTCTTAAGGATATAAGATCAAATTCACTATACTTTTTTTATACGGATGTAACATTTTATAATAATTTAAAAACAAAGTTACAAGATTTAGAAAATTACATATTAGCATCCGAAGACGAAGAATTATTTGGCGAAGAACAAACGACAGTTTTAAACCAAATATCGGATAAAATAGCGGATGTATATAAAGTGATGACCGAAAAGTGTCTAAAGGGTTAAAGGAGTCTATTGTATAATATTTTATTGTTATTTATTTGCATATAAGTGAATAAAATTAAGAGGTTGATATTTTTCAACAGCGGGTTGAAGAATATCAACTTTTCTTTTATTGTTATAGCCTATCTAATTTGCTATAATTACAAGGAAGGAGAGGTTAACATGGATAATGTAAATATCATTTTAGCGACTAATATACAAAACTTTCGTAAAAGGTTAGGTTTTACACAAGAAGAACTTGCGCAAAAATTAGGTGTTACATTTCAAGCGGTTTCAAAGTGGGAAAATACAAAATCGGCACCAGATATATCCTTTTTGCCTGTAATGGCAGATTTGTTTGATTGTAGCATAGACCAATTATTTTCACGTGATATGCAAAGTAATATCAAGTATTACACAGAATTTCCTTGGTCTGATGACGACATTATTCGTGGTGTGGTTTGCGAGGGTAGAAAAATTTTGCAAGTAACTGATAAGATAACTGAAAAATTTACCTTTGAAATCATTGGCGATGCTAAAAGTGTTGAAAGTAAGTGTAACATTGAAGTAAGCGGTAATGTTTCGGGTGGTTGTAATGCCGGACGTTCTATAACAGTTGGAGGAAATCTGTCGGGAGGTGCAAACTGCGGAAAATCGATTAATGTAGAATGTAATTTATCCGGTGGATGTAATTGTGGTATGAGCATTCAATGTGGTTGTAATATTCAGGGCGATGTGAATTGCGGCAGAGATGTAACGGCAATGTGCGATATTCACGGTGATGTGCACTGTGAAAAAAATGTAACGGCAGGCGGTAACATTGAAGCAGAAATTATAAAATGCAACAAAGTACATTGTGAAACACTTGAATGCAAAAGTATTGATAAAAATGTTTCGATAAAGTAAATTACTTTTTTCAAAACCACCCATTAGGGTGGTTTTATTTATGATTTTTGCATTTCGAGCCCGATTTTAGTCCATACTATTTCGGGTGATTTTTTTGAAAAACAAAATTTTTAGCAAAAGTATGATTAAAAAGGCGTTTGTTGTAGTGTTTAGCGCGGCAATTTTCTTTTTTAGCGCGTACGCGTATCTTGATTATAATTTGAACGGGCAAACCACTGAAGCCGACCAAAAGGATTATACGGTGCCGTATGAAAATTTGCCTGATAATGCGGGCATTGCTTTTTTACTGCCCGACAGTAGCTCAGTTATCACATATCTTGATTTTGAAAACAGGTGTATCAACGTTATAAATATTGATGCTTATGATATCGCCAATAATTTATATTACGGCTACACGGTTGATTTTACTGTAGAAACCGACTACCAGCTTATAGGCGGAATTGTTGACCGCGTGGGCGGTGTCAATATTCAGTTAAACGGTGAAACTCTGCGTTATACAGGCGTTCAGGTGATAGATTTAATCTCGGTAAATTCAGACGCAAATATAAAACCGCAGCTTATTACACAAATTTTTAAGCAGATTTCTGAAAATGACTTTTCAAAAGACGATTTTATATATATAATAGAAAACAGCAAAAGCAATTTAACGGTTGTAGACTGCATATATTGGCTTGATTATATCGGCGAAATGCGCGGTAATATAAATTTTGTCAACTAAAAAGTTATTATAAAAAGGGGCCTCTGTTGACATTTCTTTGATAATCTTATATAATAAAACATTATATAAAAACCTTCGTATAGGGGGAACCATTTTGAACAGAGTAGATGAATTTTTTGGAATAAACGTTTTTGGCGACGCTGTTATGAAAGAGCGTCTGCCTGAAAACGCATATAATGAGCTTAAAACCGCGATATCACAGGGCAAGAGCATTGACCGCAAAATTGCCGATATTGTGGCAAACGCTATGAAAGAGTGGGCGATAGAGAAGGGCGCCACTCACTATACCCATTGGTTCCAGCCTATGACAGGCATCACTGCCGAAAAGCACGACAGCTTTATAGCGCCCACAGATGACGGGCATATCATAATGGAATTTTCGGGCAAAGAGCTTATAAAGGGCGAGTCCGACGCGTCGTCGTTCCCGTCGGGAGGACTTCGCGCTACGTTTGAAGCGCGCGGCTATACCGCGTGGGACCCAAGCTCGTACGCTTTTGTAAAGGATAATACCCTTTGCATACCTACAGCATTTTGCTCGTACAATGGCGAGGCTCTTGACCAAAAGACTCCGCTTCTTCGCTCTATGGAGGCGGTAAGCAAGCAAGCATTACGCATTGCAAAGCTGTTTGGTTTGGATGATGTAAAGAGTATAAATACTACCGTCGGTCCCGAGCAGGAATATTTTTTGATTGACAGCGAGATGGCGGCAAAACGTCCCGACCTTGTCTTTTGTGGCAGAACGCTACTTGGCGCTACACCACCCAAAGGTCAGGAAATGTACGACCATTATTTCGGTGTTATAAAGCCTCGCGTTAAATCCTTTATGCGTGAGCTTGACGATGAGCTCTGGAAGCTTGGAGTGCTGGCTAAAACCGAGCATAACGAGGCGGCGCCCGCGCAGCATGAGCTCGCGCCCGTCTATACCACCACCAACATTGCGGCTGACCATAATCAGCTTACAATGGAAATGATGAAAAAGATTGCCGAAAAGCACGGGCTTTTGTGCCTGCTGCACGAAAAGCCCTTTAAGGGTGTCAGCGGCAGTGGTAAGCACAACAACTGGTCGCTTTCTACCGATACGGGCGTTAATTTCTTAAAGGCGGGCAAAAATCCAAGCGATAATCTGCTTTTCCTGTTGACGCTCGCGGCAGTAATTCGCGCGGTAGACGAGCATCAGGATCTGCTTCGCATATCGGTAGCGTCGGTTGGTAATGACCACCGTCTTGGCGGTGCAGAGGCTCCGCCCGCAATTATTTCAATGTATCTTGGTGACGACCTTAACGAGATTTTAGAGTCTATCGAGCGCGGTGAGCATCACACCGATACCGACAAGGTTAAAATGACGGTTGGTACCGAGATTATTCCTTACATAAGAAAAGACAACACCGACCGCAACCGCACATCGCCCTTTGCGTTTACGGGTAATAAGTTTGAGTTTCGTATGCTTGGCTCGTCGTCCTCCATTTCTGAGACAAACGTTGTGCTTAATACCATTATTGCCGACGTTTTCAAGGATTTTGCGGACAAGTTAGAAAATTCAACCGACTTTGAAAAGGATGTTTTAAAACTTATCCGTACTACCGTTAGCACACATAAGCGCATTATATTTAACGGTGACGGTTACTCAAAGGCGTGGGAAGAGGAGGCTGCAAAACGCGGACTGCTTAATTTGCGCAGTACAGTTGACGCAATACCCTATTTGCGCCGTCAGGAAAATATCGAGCTGTTTGAGCGTCACGGCATATACAACCGCACCGAAATTAACGGTCGCGCAGATATCAGCCTTGAAAGCTATAGCAAGACCGTACACATAGAGGCGCTGACGCTGCTTGAGATGGTTAAGCGCGATATTATACCCGCTATCAGTAGTTATGAGGGTAAGCTTTGCGAAACTGTGACGGCAAAGCGCAATGTGAGCAAAACGCTTGATTGCACAGCCGAAACCCAGATAATAGAAAAATTATCTGATTTTAACGAGCATTTGACCGCTCTTGTAAAAGAGCTTGAAATCGCTGTTGAAGCATCGCAGTCTACAACAGATTTGCTTGCCCGAGCAAAAGGTTATTGCGACAAAGTGCTGTTTATAATGGACAATATCCGTCATATAGCAGACGAAGCCGAAACCATTGTCGCGAGAGAATATTGGCCCTATCCGACCTACGGAGATATATTGTTTAATATATAAAACGCAACGCCCGAAAAATTTTTTCGGGCGTTTTGCAACCTTTTGGGTGTTTGAAAAGTATTAAGTTCAAGGAGGGAAAAATATGGAATACAAAATCACGGCACAAGAAGCCTTTAAAAAATATTCTGATATGGTGTACCGTCTTGCCTTTGCAAGAGTAAAAAATAAATATGATGCGGACGACATATTGCAGGAAGTTTTTTTGCGCTTTATAAAGTGTAAGGATAAGGTGAACAACGACGAGCACGTAAAGGCGCTGCTTATTCGCATTACTATTAACTGCAGTAAAAGTATGCTTTCAAGCAGCTGGTTTAAACGGACCGAGCCTTTAAGCGAAACGCTGAGTATACGGGACAAAGATGTTGATACGCTTGATGCTGTGCTACGCCTGCCGCAAAAGTACCGTACTGTAATTCATTTGCATTATTATATGGGTTACAGTATCGACGAGATTGCGGCAATTTTGAAATCCAAGCCCTCCACGGTAAAGTCATGGCTTTACCGAGCGCGACAAAAACTTAAAATCGACCTTGAAGGAGTGGAAGCAAATGTTTGAACAAAACTATAAAAATGCGATGGATAAAATAACCCCCGACACTGACGTCCGCGATAAAATTTTAGATAAAATTATTCTTAAAGAAGAGTTAAAAGACCGCAAAAACCCCGCAACACCGTGGCGTGTAGCCTTTGCTTGCGTAGCGGTAGTTGCCATTGCCTTAGGTGTAATATTTGTACCGCACAACAACTTTGGCATTAAAACAACCGATACACAAAAAACACTTACTGTGTCAAAATCTTATGATGAGATTTACAAGCTTATAAAACCAAACAAAGATTACAGTTTGTTTAATTTTGGCGCTACCGACGATGCGCTTTATGACGGGATGATTACAGAAGAGATGGAATATGTAACGGGCGGAAATGATATGGAATCTGCGACAGGCACCAATAGCGCTGCTAAGCCCGGCGCATCAAAGGGCGAAAACACAAGTGATAATTTCAATGATGACACGTCTGATGGTGATGATTTTTCAACCACTACCGAGCAGGTAGAGGGTGTAGCCGAAGCCGATATAGTAAAAACCGATGGAGAATATATTTATTACCTATTGGGCAATGAACTTTCTATATTTAAGGCCGATGGCGAGAATTCAAGCCTTGTAAGCAAAACCACATTGCAAAAAAATGAGTACGATTCATTTGGTGATATGTTCTTAAAAAACGACAGACTTATCATTTTGCAAACTAACGATTACAAAAAAGAATGTAATTTTGCAGCGATAATCATATACGATATAAGCGACCCCGCTAACCCAAAGCAAATAGCTGTAAGCAAACAAGAGGGTTGGTATAATTCGTCACGAATGGTAGGGGATTATATTTATCTTGTTTCAAGCTGTAATATAAACATAAATGAAATTGATAAGGACGATCCTGCTACATTTGTTCCCGAAACCGAAATAAACGGTGAGTGTGAAGCGGTACCTGCTGACAGCATTTATAGATATAACGAAGAGGAATACACCAACGAATACACCGTAATAGGCGCCTTTAATTATAAAGACGGTACACTTAGCGACACCGCAAGCCTCTTAGGCGGCACCGATAATATATACTGCAGTCAGGGTAATATAATTTTAGCTGATACTTCATACTACAGAAACAACGATGAGCAAGAGGGTAGCTACTCCAGTGTTAATACAACTGTATCCCGCCTCGCTATTGAAAAAGGAAAAATCGAGTATAAAACTTCGGGTGAGGTTGAGGGTGTACTTGAAAATCAGTTCTTTATTGATGAACACAACGGATATTTTCGTTTTGTTACCACCGTTACAATAGCAACCGAAAAAAGACAAAAATTTGAAAATACCAATAGTGAAATTATATCCTACAGCAGTGAAACCTCGGCGCGACTGACAGTTCTTGACAGTGGGCTTAACAAGGTTGGCGAAATAGGCGATTTAGCAAAAGGCGAGCGTGTATATTCGGTGCGCTTTATGGGTGATACAGCATATTTTGTAACC
Source organism: Clostridia bacterium (assembly GCA_017442225.1). Taxonomy (GTDB): domain Bacteria; phylum Bacillota; class Clostridia; order Oscillospirales; family Acutalibacteraceae; genus UBA737. The sequence continues at coordinate 45,818 of JAFSAR010000022.1, read as the reverse complement.
TTTAGACAAACCGATCCGCTTTTCTCGGCTGATTTATCGGACCCCGAAAATCCCAAGATTTTAGGAGAGCTTAAAATTCCTGGTTTTTCAGAATATATGTATCCATACGGCGACGGTAAGCTGTTAGGCTTTGGTATGGATGCTAATGAACAAACAGGCAGAAGAACCTACCTAAAGCTTTCGATGTTTGATACAACCGACCCTGCCAATGTAACCGAGCAAAACAAAACGATAATCGACGGATATAATTATTCAACCGCTCTTGACAATCATAAGGCAATGTTGGTGTCCCCAAGCAAAAATTTAATGGGATTTGTAGCGTGTGATAATCGCGGATTCCAAAAATATATGGTTTATGAATATAAGAATGATAAATTTTATCAAAAAGCCGAGATAACCCCTCCTTATGAAAGTAGGGAAGATAATTGGAAATATTGGGACGCAATACGCGGATTATTTATAGGTGAAAACTTTTATCTTGTATCAGACAAAGGACTACAGGTGTTTGATATAAATACGTTTTTGCAAATTAATTACGTAAAATTATAAAAATTAAATCTTGTAAATGAAAAAATCTCAGAGTTTTCAACTCTGAGATTTTTTCAGGTCTTCGGCAGGCGATATGCCAATCACTTTTTTGTATGCTCTAAAAAATGAGGAATAGTCATTAAACCCGCTTTTTTGGTACGCATCGGTTACACTTCCTCCTAAAAACAATCGTTGACGGGCGGAGTATATTCTACGGCGAATTACATATTCCCAAACAGTGCAACCCATAATTTCGCGGAATTTTCGGTTAAGGGAGGCCTTGCTGCAATAAAGTGAATCGGCAATTATTTGCAGGCTTAATTCTTTTGATAAATTCTTGTTTATATAGTTGATGGTTTTTTTAATTACATCGTCTTCAACCTGAGGCTCATTAATATGTTTAAGCTTGGTGGAAAGTAATGAAAATACCATAGATGCAAAAGAAGAAACAACATTTTTTTGCATTTCACTTGACAATTTTGTAATAAATGCAAAGCTTTCTTCAAACCATACCTGCTCGCGTTTGGTAAGCTCAAAAAAATTGGCGCCGTTATAAACCTGTTCATTAAGCGACTCATATTCAGGCGGCACGGCGGCAGTGTCTATAAGTAGAGCCATACGCTCGTAAGCGGATGACGGCTCAAGCAACAGGTGGTGTGTCTGTCCGCTTGCCATAACCAAAACATTACCTCGTTCAAGCGGAAAAATATTACCCTCTATAACAAATCGCGCGTTACCGCGTAAAAAGTAATAAACCTCGACCATATTGTGTGAATGGCTCTTAAATGTAAGATCGTCGGTAGTGGGATCAAGCGTCAGTGTGTGATGCAGATAGGTGTTATCATCGCGGTAAACAAACAGTTTTTTCTTTTTCATACTATCACCGACTGTATTGTAGCACAATATGTTCTTTTTTGCAATATAATTGTTTATATTTGCAATTTAATTGCAAAAAAGAAAGATATATAATAAAGGCGGTAAATTTAAAAAAGAGGTGTTATTCTCATGGTAAAGAGTATTAAAAAAGATAAATTAGCAGTTAATATTTATGAAAACCGTACCCTTATGGGTGAGGCTGCGGCAAACGACATTGCCGCTTGTATGGAAAAATTGCTTTCCCAGAAAGACACGATTAATATGGTGTTTGCGGCAGCGCCTTCACAAAATGATGTACTTGAAAGTCTGCTTAAAAAACCGATTGACTGGAATCGCGTAAACGCTTTTCATATGGATGAATATGTAGGTCTTAAAAAAGAAGACGCGCAAAGCTTTGGTAATTACCTTAACGAGCATATATTTAAAAAGGTTCCGTTTGCCAATGTTTATTACGTTGCAGATTACGGGCTTGACTATGAGCAGTTGCTTGCTGAAAATCACATTGACATAGTATGCTTAGGTATAGGCGAGAATGCTCACATAGCCTTTAATGACCCAGGCGTTGCCGATTTTAACGACCCTGTTCGTATAAAAAAGGCTAAGCTTGATGATGTTTGCCGTATGCAGCAAGTGCACGACGGTTGTTTCCCCACATTTGACGATGTGCCCGAATATGCCTACACACTCACAATTCCGCAGATGGTAAGCGCGGATTATATGTTCTGTGTTGTTCCTGCCGCTACAAAGGCTGATGCAGTTTACAACACCGTAAATCTTGATATTAACGATATGTGTCCTGCAACGATACTTCGTGAGCACGATAACGCGATTATGTACTGCGATTTAGATAGTGGTAAAAAGTTGTTGTAAGGAGAGTTTTTATGAAAATAAAATTCAAACTTGGTGTTATTACCGACGAGGTAACCCAAGATATATTTGAGGCAGCCGAGTTTTGTAAAAAACACGGTCTTGAATGTATGGAGGTGCGTTCGGTAAATGACCATTCGCCATTTGATTTTACCGATCAGGATATCGCCGATATAAACGCGGCGGCAAAAAAATATGACCTGTCGGTTTGCGCTATATCCGCTCCGCTTTTCAAATGTGATTTTGACGATGATGCGGCAATCGCTTTTCATATAGAGAATTTTGAAAAATGCGCTATGCGCGCAAATCAAATAGGCGCAAAAATGATACGTGGTTTTGATTTTTGGGACAGCGGCGTATCAATTGAAAAACGCGCTGAAAAATATAAAAATATCGCCCAAATTTGTCAAAAGTATGATATAATATGTGTTATAGAAGCAGATCCGTCGGTACATAGTAACACACCGCACAAAACAGCCGAGCTCGTAAAGGTGATAGACAGCCCATACATAAAGGTATTGTTTGATCCAGGTAACGAGGTTTGGGTAAATGAAAAAGCAAGCGATGATGCATATATGGCTGTAAATCCCTATCTTGCGCACATACATATCAAGGATGCTGATATTATAGACGGCAAGCCCGACGGCGTAAAAATTGGCGCAGGGCTTGTGGATTACAAAACGCTTTTTGCCCGTCTTATTGATGACGAATACTGCGGCAACGTAATGCTCGAAACCCACTATCGTAAAAATGTAGAGCTTACCGAGGAGCAGTTAAAGCGTCCTGGCGGTAGTACGTTTTCTTTGGGTGCTTATGAGGCGAGTGAGGAAAGCATAGTTGAACTTAAAAAAATTATAAATTCCTGTAAGGAGGATTAATTTATGAAAAAGTTAAATATTGCAATTATTGGTCAAGGTAGAAGCGGTCGCGACATTCACGGAAAATTTTTCCGCAGCGAATCAAACACAAAGTACAATGTTATAGCTGTTGTTGACGCAATAGAAGAACGTCGTATACGCGCTAAAGAGGAATGGAAATGTGATGTTTACGCCGATTACCGTGAACTTTTTGGCAGAACAGATATTGATCTCGTTGTAAATAGCTCTTTCTCACATATGCATGCTGATATTACTATTGATTTACTAAAGCACGGCTTTAATGTTGTTTGTGAAAAGCCATTTGCTAAAAATTATGAGGAATGCGCACGAATAGTTGATGCGGCTGAAAAAAGCGGCAAAATGCTTAATGTATTCCAGCAGTCACGCTTTGCGCCTTATTACACCAAGTTGCTTGAAATTATTGACAGCGGCGTGCTTGGCAGACCCATTCAGTACAGCATTTCCTTCTCGGGCTTTGGTCGCCGTTGGGACTGGCAGACCTACCAAGGCTATAATGGCGGCGAGGTAAGAAACACAGGACCTCATCCGTTGGATCAGGCTATTAACATTTTAGGCTTTGATAGCGACATCAGCGTTTTCTCTAAGCTTGATATGGTTAACACCTTTGGTGATGCCGAAGACTACGCAAAAATTATTCTTACAGCTCCAGGTAAGCCACTTGTTGACGTTGAACTTTCTAAGTGCAATGCTTATAACAGCTATATTTATCTTGTTCACTGTCAGTACGGTACACTTAAGGCTGGTATGAACGCTATTGATTATAAGTATTATAATCCCAAAACAGCACCCGAGCAAAAGCTTATTCTTGAGCCACTCTTTACCGAAGAGCGCACACCTGCATATTGTAGTGAACAGCTTGAGTGGACAGAGGAGCACATTGACCTTGCCGGTACATCTTTTGATACCGCAGTTGAGAAATACTATGATATGATTTATGATAATCTTGTAAACGGCAAAGAAATGGAAGTTACTCCATATCAGGTATTAAAGCAGTTTAAGGTTATTGATTTAATCCGTTCACAAAATCCGCTTGAAGTAAAAGTAGCAGAATAAGGAGAAGACATTATGAAAATTGCAATGCTTGGTGTTGAAAATTCTCACGCTGATGAATTTGGCAAGCTTATTGTCGAAAAGCCCGAAAAATACGGTGATATAGAAGTTGTAGGTATTTACAGCGAAGACGAGGAAGCTACGAAACGCCTTATAGATAAGGGCTATGCGACTTGTGCCGCAAAAACACCTGATGAATTTTTGGGTAAGGTAGATGCTGTGATTGTTGTTGCGCGTCACGGTGACAATCATTACAAATATGCAATGCCTTATGTAAAGGCGGGTATTCCTTGCTTTATCGATAAGCCATTTTGCGCAAATCTTGACAACGCAAAGGAATTAGCCGAAACAGCAAAGGCAAGCGGCGCGCTTTTGTGTGGCGGCTCTTGCGTTAAATTCCTTGACGAGATTAAGCATCTTACTCGACTTGCTAACGAAAAACGCGTTGTAGGCGGTATGGTGGCAACACCTATTAACATTGACAACCCATACGGTGGATTTTGGTTTTATACCCAGCATCTCGTTGAGATGATGACCACTATTTTTGGTAGAAAAGTTAAGTCGGTTATAGCAAATTGCCCTGACGAGAAGCTTCGTCGCGTTACTGTTATTTTCAAATATGATGATTTTGATGTTTGTGGTATTTACAGCCCATCAAACAAATTTTATGCCAACGTTATGTTTGAAAACAGCACGCTTGAACAGGGTTATTGCGATAACGTTCTATATACCTTTGAGCGCGAGCTTGATATGTTTGTAGATATGGTTAAAAACGGCGTTATGCTTGAAAGCTATGATGAACTTGTATATCCTGTAAAGGTTCTTGATGCAATTCACCGCTCTTATATCGAGAAAAAGGAAATTGTAATAGAATGAAAATATTGACTAACGGCAAGATTGTGTCGGAAGGAAAAACACTTGAAGGCTACGACATTATTACTGATGGCGACAAAATTATAGAAATAAAAACTACTGCTGATGTAAGCGGTGAAAAAACGGACCTTGGGGGCAATTACATTGCCCCGGGTTTTATCGAAATTCACTGTCACGGCGGTGGGGGATATGAGTTTATTGACGCTACACCCGAAGCCTTTAAAAAGGCTTGCGAGGTACACGCGGCACACGGAACACGAGTTATATATCCAACTATCAGCGCCACCGATTATGACACTATGGTGCGCGTGTTGCAGACTGCCCGTGAAGTAAAGAATAATTGTGCGTTAGAAATACCGGGTGTTCACCTTGAGGGACCTTACTTTGCACTCGAAATGTGCGGCGGTCAGGCTCCTGGTATTGTGCGTGATATTGACCGCGACGAGTACACCACTCTTTTAGAAGAATACAGCGACATTATTGCCCGTTGGGACTACGCGCCCGAAAAGGATAAGGATAACACGTTTTTAAAGGCAGTAACCGACAAGGGTATACTTGTCGCAACGGCGCACTCGTCCGCCGAATACGATGATGTTTTACGTGCGTATGAGGGTGGAAACAGACTAGTAACTCATCTTTATTCTTGCACTTCAACAATCACGCGTCATCAGGGATTTAGACACTTAGGTATAGTTGAAAGCGCATATTTGCTTGATGATATGTATGTTGAGGCTATTGCAGACGGCTGTCATTTACCGCTTGATTTACTAAAAATGATAATCAAGCTAAAGGGTACGGATAGGGTTTGCCTTATAACAGACGCGTTAAGACCGGGCGGAATAGGTAAAGAGGGTAAAGAGTATACCAACTGTCCCGTGCCATTTGTTATTGAAGACGGTGTTGCAAAGCTACTCGACCGTAGCGCATTTGCGGGCAGTATTGCTACAAGCGATATATTGCTTAAAACTGCAGTAAAGTCGGGTTGTAGCATAGCCGACGCAGTAAAAATGATGACTGAAACACCGGCAAAGGTTATGGGACTTAAAACCAAGGGCAAAATAGCCGTAGGCTTCGACGCGCAATTCACTGTGTTTGACGAAAATCTGGATATAGTAAATATCGAAATGTAAAACAAAAATCCTCGCTGACAAGCGAGGATTTTTTAATATCAAGTTTTAGATAAATAATCCAAATTCTACAAAACAATAGTTGTCGGTCCAGTTTGGATTAAGACCTTTGTTCCATATAGGCGATTCGTGGAAGAACTCTCTTGGTGATACTAAATAATACTCTCCCATAGTTAAATGGAAAGGTCCCAGCAGATTGCGCAGATTGCCTGTAACGGTAATCTCAATTTCGTTTTCACCCTCGTGTAAAAGAGAAGTAATATCAATTTCATATGGGCGCCACATTACCTTGCCGCAATCGCATCCGTTTACCTTTACCTTGGTTACGGTCGAGCACAGGTCGCTGAATTTGATACTGCGGTTATGGCACTCGTCTGCGGTGAGAGTGATTTTCTTTTTAAATGTGGCGCTGCCCGCAAAGAAAGGATAACCCTGTTCTGCTATATTGCCGCATTTTACGGTATCGGGCGCTTTTGTTATATAGAAGTTACCTTTTGTGCAAAGTCCTCTGCGCTCAAGATATTCAAAAGGCTCGTCGGTTTTTACTGCAAAATCACCCTTTACATAAATAGCCTCAATTTCCATATCATAACTGAGTTTATTTTTTTCGGACTCAAATACGAGTGAATTTTTGGCATTTTCATAAACCTGTTCGCTCTGAAGAAAGTCACAGGTGAGTGCGATTTCGTTCTCACCCTCGCAAATATGTGGGAATATGTCAATAACCTTGAAAGAGGTATCGTGATAATAACCCTTGACGGTTTTATCGACTGTTTCGCCGTTTACAGTAATATCAAAGATTTCGGGTGTTTCAACCACAAGGTCAAGTCTTTTGAAAGACTTGTCTTTAACATTGAATTTAAACACAACCTTGGTGTTTACCTTTTCTCCGAACGCAAGAGCTTTTTCCTGAACATCGCTTATCGGAAGATTTGTGTGCGCGAGCTCGCCGTTAAAGTAAACATCACAGTAGTCAAGTGTCAGCGCATTATCATCGGTTTCTATCTGCCACTCGCCGTCAAGATTTTGTAGAGGCGTTAACTGTTTTGCATTTGTGTCGGCAGATACCGCAACATTTTCATCATATACAAAAAGTACAACAGAGCCACGCTCGTAAATACAGCATTCAATATTAAGCATTTCGCCGTCTGCTGAAAAACTTACAGATTCAGTCTCTCCGCTTACCGCATTGAAGATATGTGCGCTTTTTCCCTTTACATAGGCGGTTAAATTATGGTTTATTTCACACGGATTTACAAGGTAGTACATTGTCATTTTTTGTTCGTTAAAGCGACGCACCGCTGTAAGTATGGGTTCTTTAAAATGGTCGCCTTCATATGACAGTGTAATTTTGCGTAAATTTTCAGGTATATGTAATGCAACATCCTTGCGCGGTACGGTGACACACTCCTTTGAAAATTCAATGACCTCGTCTGTTTTTTTGCCATCAACCATAGTGGGTATTCGGTCGGTAAAGATTACAAGACCGCCTTGAGACTTGAATTCTTTGAGTAGTTTTATGGTGTTTGATGCGAGGCAATCGGCAGGGGGAACTACTACAACGCAGTAGCTTTGTGTGCCGATAATAATTTTGCCGTTTTCTACCTTTGCGTGTCGTTTCATAATGGTGGCGTCGCCCAGGTGATACTGAAACTGCGCGTGCTCAAGGTACTGCATTGTGTCAATCATTTCATTTTTCAAAGAGTTTGCATACTCACGTGAATGTATATCAAAATTTGCCCACGCGCTGTCAGCAGAGTGAAGAACCAAAATCTCGTGGTTAATCTCACCCTCAGCAAGCAGCATACCTATACGGCTTACCATATCGTTAAAGGTGCGGTAATCATTCCACCAAGGCTGTTGTTTGAACAGTGTTGCAGGGTAGTCACGCTTTCTGATTCCGCGCAGCGAATAGCCCTCAAGATGTTGACACAAAAGGTTAATACCGTGCACCATCTGATGCTCATATATCCAGCGCAGTTCTTCAAAGCTTACGTTCCAGCCGCAAAGCGCAAAGGTTTCAGAAAGAATTTGTTTTTTGCCAAGCTGATTTGCAACAGATGAAAGCTGCATTTCGCACTGAATAGAATTAAGACTTCTTCCAAGATGATCCATACCCGGAATATTGAAATATTCGTAATGCGGCATACAGGTGCCGTTTGAAATAATATGGTCCCAAAGTCCCTCTTCAAGCACGAGGTGGCCTGTAAGCGCGCTGCCGTTTGCATTACACCATTTATAAATTTTGTTCATAAAGTTTTCAGAGAAAAGGTCACAAACAAGCTTCCAGTATTTATATTTTACCTCGGTGCAGTTTTCGGTATCATAGAAAAGACCTGTAAGTAAAGGTGCCAAAGGCTCGCCATAGGCCTTCATATATTCTTTTTCAAGTATAAATGACCACGGGTAGCCGTTGCGAGAAACCTGAGGCTCGTCGGTGAAAAAGCCCGACATATCGTCAAACTCTTCGCCCAGGGTTTCTTTATATGTAACGTGTGTTGCGCGGATGAATTCGTCTATAACTTCACCGTCGAGAGTGTCAACATAAAATGGGTTAACCTCATAATAAAAATGTAGATTTTTATCATTATACGGTAAATTTACAATTGTGTTGTCGCCTTTTACCGCGGCGTCGGTTTCTTCACAGCGAAGATATTTTTGCTGATATTTAATACCGAGTCCGTTTACCCGACCTGAGCCAAATCCGCTCGGCCAGCCGTTTTCGTCATAGCCCCAAGACTTCATACCAAGCTTTTTACCTTCGCGCAGGGTGGCTTTTACATTGTCAAACCATTCTTTTGACAAGTATTCTGTCTGCAGTCCGCCGCGCGCGTGCATAAAGTAGCCGCCAATGCCAACGCTTTCCATTTCGCGCACCTGTGCGGCAGTTTCAATGGTGTCGAGTTTTTCGTTCCATGACCAAAATGGCGCGGGACGGTATTTATTTGGTGGGTTTTTTAGATTTTTATAAAACATAACCGACCTCCGTAAGAGTGCTTTTCATTATTATAGCATATCCTTTTTGCGTTTTACAATAGTTAATAAAAAATTAAGCCACCGCCTTTAAATTTAAGCGGTGACATAATTGAAAATAATTGAGTATTATGAATTAATTTGAAGTATCAGAGGTAAGCTTTATATCAACGGTATAATATTTGCCGCCGCGATATATTTTTACCGTTACGGTATCGTTGGGCTCGCAGTCATACAGTGTGTCGCCAAGCACGGTGTATTCGCTTATTTTAACACCGTTAAATTCGGTAATTATATCACCGCGCTCAATACCCGCTTTTGCAGCAGGGCTACCCTCTGCCACACTTGACACAACAGCGCCCGATGGGTAACCGTAAAACGCAAGCACCTGACTTGTATAGGTGCTGCTTATGCTCGCACCTAAATATGCCTGTGAGTCGCCCTTGCGCGAGATTATTTTATCACACTTTTCTTTAACGGTGTTTACGGGTATTGCAAATCCCATACCTTCATATTCGACCGATGCGATTTTAGAGCTGTTAATGCCAATCAGCTTGCCCTCGGCGTTAAGCAACGCGCCGCCCGAGTTGCCGGGGTTTATGGCGGCATCGGTTTGAATAAGCTTAAGACCCGAATTGGTTGAAACAGTGCGATCAAGACCGCTTATAATACCATAGGTGACGCTGCCCATAAATTCAAGTCCACCCGGCGCGCCGATTGTTACAACATATTGACCGACCTTTAATTCATCGCTGTTGCCAAGCTCTACAGGGTTAAGTCCGGTAGCATCTATTTTGATTACTGCAAGGTCGCAAGAAATGTTGTATCCGATAACAGTCGCGGGGTAGGATTTTGAACTATCGTTACCAACAAACACATCTATTTTAGAATTTTGGCTTTGTACGGCATCTTTTATAACGTGGTAGTTGGTTATAATATAGCCGTCAGCGGTATAAATAACACCCGAACCGTTGCCTGTTTGCTCCTGACTGCCGCCAAAAAAGCTCATAACCGAGGTGGTTGTACGAATGCCTACGACACTATCGGTGCATTTTATGGCTACCGCTTCAGCGATAGAGGATGCTGTTTGGTCAATGTTGATATTAACATTACTTTTGTTTTCTTCGATTTGCTGTGTTGTGTCGGTTGTGTTTGTATCAAATGTGAAAACACTTGATAGAATTACAGTGGTGCTGATTACTCCGATAATTGCCGCCAAAATGCACGACACAATTACAACAGCTGTGCTATGAGTCTTTTTTTGCTTTTTGGGTTTAGGTGGCGCAGCAAAGCCGCTTTGATAGGACGGTGTATACGATGGGGGTGATTGATATTGCTTGTTGCTTTGAGGCTCATCCTGAATAATATCGTTGGCAGTTTTACTGTAAGTACTGTCGCTTGAATTTTCTTGCGGATTGATGCTGCTGTTTTCAAATTCGTTCATATAGCATTCCTTCCTTTATGAAAGATTTTACTTTTTGTAACTATTTTAAAATAATTTTATTACATTTATGTTTTTAATATGTGAATTATCCGTAAATAATATCGTCGTAATAATAAAATTTAAAAAACTCTTTACTTTTTGCAACACTTGTGATATAATGCTATGGCTGACTATGGTCAGGTACCATGTTCTATGCTTTTGGTGACTGCCAATTATTTGGAACGCTCAAGACCTTTTGCTTGGAATATGGCGGACAATATTTTAAAAAAAGGAGTGAAAAGAATGACTAACGAACAAAAGCAGCAGATTATGGCTGAGTACGCAACTCACGAGGGCGACACAGGTTCACCTGAGGTTCAGATTGCAGTTCTTACTTTCCGTATCAACGAGCTCAACGCTCACCTTGATATTCACAAGAAGGACCACCACTCACGTCGCGGTCTTCTTAAAATGGTAGGTCACAGAAGAAACCTTCTTGCATACCTTCAGAAGAAAGACATTGAGCGCTACCGTGCAATCGTTAAGCGTCTCGGATTGCGTAAGTAATCAAGTAACAGACAAACCGAGCAATATTTATTTGCTCGGTTTGATTTTGTTAAAGAGATTTTTTGTGGTTTAGCGGTAAAATGAGTGTCTGAGAATCGGGCATTGATTTTATTGCTAAACGGAAAATCTCTTGAACTATAAAAATAAAAAGGAGATTAGAAAAAATGTTTGAGAACTACAAAGTTTATGAAACCACTATTGCAGGCAGACCATTTAGTCTTGAAACGGGTAAAATGGCTGGCCTTGCAAATGCCGCATTTATGGCTCGCTACGGCGACACAAGTGTTCTTTGTACCGTAACTGCATCATCAAAGCCACGCGAGGGCGTTGACTTTTTCCCACTTTCAGTAGATTTTGAGGAAAAAATGTACGCAGTAGGCCGTATACCAGGTTCTTTCCAGCGCCGCGAGGGTAAGGCTAGCGAAAAGGCAATTCTTTCTTCGCGTTGCATTGACAGACCTATCCGTCCGCTTTTCCCAAAGGATATGCGTAACGACTGCTCGGTTGTTGCAACCGTTATGTCTGTTGACCCCGATTGCTCACCCGAAATTACTGCCGCTATCGGTGTATCTGCCGCTATCGCAGTATCTGATATTCCATGGGACGGTCCTATTGCTTCTACAAGCGTTGGTCTTGTTGACGGTGAAATCGTTATTAACCCCACACTTGAACAGCGCGCAAAGACCGAGCTCAACCTCACTGTTTCATCAACCGCAGACTTGGTTGCTATGATCGAAGCAGGCGGTAACGAAATTCCCGACGACCTTATGTTTGACTGCATTATGGCAGGTCACGAGGTTAACAAAGAAATCGTTAAATTCATTAACGGTATCGTTGCTGAAATCGGCAAAGAGAAATTCACATTTGAATCAAGCAATCCCGATCCCGAAATTATGGCAGAGATTGAAGAATTCTGCATTGAAGATGTCAAAAAGGCTCTTGATACCGATGATAAAAACGTTCGCGATGCGGCTTTACTTCCTATCTATGATGCAGTTCACGAGAAGTTTGACGAGCGTTTTGAAGGAAATGAGGCAAAGCTTGACGAGATTATGTATCTCGTTCAGAAGCATGTTGTTCGCGCTTGGCTTAAAGATGAGGGCAAGCGTGTAGACGGACGTGGTATTGATGATATTCGTCCGCTTGATGCTCAGGTTGACCTGCTTCCACGTGTTCACGGTTCAGGTATGTTTACCCGTGGTCAGACACAGGTGCTCTCTGTAGCAACTTTGGCTCCCGTAAGCGAAGCTCAAAAGCTTGACGGACTCGACGAAGAGGTTAGCAAGCGTTATATCCACCACTATAATTTCCCTTCATATTCAGTAGGCGAAACCAAGCCTTCGCGTGGTCCGGGACGTCGTGAAATCGGTCACGGCGCACTCGCTGAACGCGCATTACTTCCTGTAATTCCTTCTGTTGAAGAGTTCCCATACGCAATTCGTGTAGTTAGTGAAGTTCTTTCTTCAAACGGTTCAACCTCACAGGGCTCTATCTGCGGTTCAACCCTCGCTCTTATGGCGGCTGGTGTTCCGATCAAGGCTCCCGTTGCAGGTATCTCCTGCGGTCTTATCACAGGTGACGAGGGTGTCTACGGCGACTTTATGACAATGGTTGACATTCAGGGCCTTGAAGACTTTTACGGCGATATGGACTTTAAGGTAGCAGGTACTCACAAGGGTATTACCGCTATTCAGATGGACCTTAAGGTACACGGTCTTACACCCGAAATTATTAAGGAAGCATTTGCAAAGACTAACAAGGCTCGTATGCACATTCTTGACGACGTAATGCTTAAATGCATTCCCGAATATCGTAAAGAGCTTTCTCCATATGCACCTAAAATGCTTACAACCGTTATCAGCCCCGACAAGATTGGCGATGTTATCGGCAAGCAGGGTAAGGTTATTCAGTCTATTCAAGAGCAGTGTGATTGTACAATCAATATCGAAGAAGACGGTCACGTATTTGTTGCAGGTCTTGATATTGAAAAGGCAAAGGCTGCTATTGAAATTATCAATCTTATCGCAAACGATCCCGAAATCGGCGCTATCTATAGCGGCAAGGTAACAAGACTTATGACATTTGGCGCATTTGTTGAAATCGCACCTGGTAAAGAAGGTCTTGTTCACATTTCTAAGCTCGATGTTAAGCGTGTAGAAAAGGTTGAGGACGTTGTTGCAGTTGGCGATCAAGTAATTGTTAAGGTTACCGAAATCGACGACCAGGGCAGAATAAACCTCTCTCGTCGCGATGCGCTTGTAGAGGTTAACGGCGCAGTTGTTGAAGAAGGCGCCGACGACGAAGAACCACGCAGAAACGGTGGCAATCGTGACCGCCGCGGCTTTAAAAAGCGTGATAGATAATTAAAATGAAAATCCCCGATTTCTCGGGGATTTATTTTTTTAAACCAAATGTAAAGTTTGCTTGACATTTTAAAAAATATGTGCTATTATATCAATGTAAAGTAAACTTTACATCAAAAGAGGTGGGCAAATGAAAAACAAAATCGAAGAAATAAGAAAGCAAAAGGGTATTACCCAAGAGGATTTTGCAAAGACACTGGGCGTATCAAGGCAGACTATCAGCTCGCTCGAAACGGGTAGATATAATCCCTCTATATTTTTGGCTTATAAAATTGCGAAATGCTTTGATATGACTATTGAAGAAATATTTATTTTTGACGAGGAGGATAAAAAATGAGAAAAGCACGACTTATATCAAGCATATTAGAAATTGTAATTGGTTTTGTATTATGCGTGTGCCATTTTGCTCATCGTATAGACGAGTTCTGGAGTGGTATGGGCATAGCACTTATTATTGTTGGCGCAATTTTTCTTTTGCGAAATATTAAGTATCACAAAAATGAAAAATATCGCGAGGAAATTGACCTTCAAAATAATGACGAACGCAACAAATTTATATCTATGAAAGCTTGGAGTTGGGCAGGATATTTGTTTGTTATTATCGCGGCTGTTGGAACTATGATTTTTAAGTTCATAGGTAAAGAAGACTTAATGATGCTTTCAAGTGGCAGTATTTGTATAGTAGTTTTTCTATATTGGATAAGTTATATGATTTTGCATAAAAAATACTAAAGCAAAAAACCCCGAATTTTCGGGGATTTTTTCTTATCGCTTACTTGACTGCAAAAAAAGATTGTACTATAATTATGTTAAATTTAAGAGAAATTCATCGAACAGGAGGATGAAAATGATTAAAAAGTATTTAAATCGTCTTTTTATAGACGGACTTTCAGGTATGGCTTCGGGCCTTTTTGCTACGCTGATTATTGGTACAATCATTTCACAGGTTGGTACTATAATAGGTGGCGCGGCAGGAAATTATCTTGTGGCTGTAGGTGGCTTTGCCAAAACTATAACGGGCGCAGGTATCGGTATAGGTGTTGCTTGCAAATTAAAATCATCTCCGCTTGTTACCGTGTCTGCGGCAGTTGCGGGTCTTGTGGGCGCATTCCCCAATATTGCTACCGAAAGCTTTGTTATGGGAAGACCTGGTGAGCCGCTGGGCGCATTTGTTGCGGCGTATGTGGCAATAGAGATCGGTGGACTGGTTTCCGGCAAAACAAAGGTAGATATTATTGTAACACCGTTGGTTTCTATCCTTACAGGTAGTGCGGCAGGTTTTGTTATAGGACCGCCCGTTTCACGCTTTATGTCTTGGATTGGATCTATTATCAACTTTGGCGTAGAGCAGCAACCCATTATTTGCGGCATTATTGTATCGGTTGTTATGGGTATATGTCTGACCTTACCTATATCATCAGCCGCTATTGGTGTTTCGCTTAAACTTTCGGGCCTTGCTGCAGGCGCCGCAGTTGTAGGTTGTTGCTGTAATATGATAGGCTTTGCGGTGGCATCTTACCGCGAAAACAAGGTGTCAGGTCTTGTTTCTCAAGGTATTGGCACATCTATGCTTCAAATGCCAAACATTGTTCGCAAACCTATAATTTGGTTGCCTGCAATAATATCAAGCGCAATTTTAGGACCTGTTTCTACCGCACTACTTAAAATGGTAAGCACTCCTACAGGCTCAGGTATGGGAACAGCAGGACTTGTAGGTCCGTTTGAAACCTATACCGAAATGGTGGCAAATGGATTTGAACCTGTTGTTGCTGTGCTTGAAATTGCGGTTATGCACTTTGTATTGCCCGCGATTATTGCTTTGGGTGTAAGTGAAACTATGCGAAAACTCGGCTGGATAAAATCAGGCGATATGAGGCTTGATGCATAATGACAAAAAAAGATAGAGTTGTAAAAGCTGTAGAGGCACTTGAAAAATTATATCCTGATGCCATCTGCTCGCTTAATTACAGCGATGCTTTTCAGTTGCTTATTGCAACGCGACTTTCGGCACAATGCACCGACGCGCGCGTTAATATGGTAACACCTGCATTATTTAAAGCCTATCCCGACGCATTTTCAATGGCTATGGCGCCGATTGAAAAGGTTGAAGAACTAATCAAAACCTGTGGCCTTTATAAAACAAAGGCAAAAGATTTAGTGGGAATTGGCAAAATGATAATGACTGAGTTTGGCGGCAAAGTGCCCGATACGATTGAGCAATTGACACGCTTGCCAGGTGTTGGCCGCAAAACTGCAAATTTAGTTTGCGGTGATGTTTACGGTAAGCCTGCCGTTGTTACCGATACGCATTTTATAAGGTTGTGCAACAGATTGGGATTTGTAAAAACTACCAATCCTTTACAGGTGGAAAACGCTATGCGCAGGCTGTTGCCCCCCGATAAATCAAACGATTTCTGTCATCGAACAGTGCTTTTTGGACGTGATATATGTACTGCTCGCAAAACATATTGTGAGCGTTGTCCAATGAGTGAATTTTGCCCATCAAATAAAGCATAAACATAAACACCGATTTTTTGGAGCAAAACAGGCAATGAAACAGAAAGACTGCACACAAAGTCCCGACAAAGTCGGGACTTTGCTCACTTTTTGTGAAAAATTTATATTGACTTTTAATTCCTGTTGCAGTAGAATTGTCAAGGCTTTGCGCCAAAAGAAAAATAAAAGGGGGTAGGGTTTTGAGCACAAGGGTTATATCAAAAAGATACATACATATACCGCAGTTTAATATTTTACCGCGTGTGATACAGTTTGTAAAAAACAATATTGTAATGGTAGTGGCTTTTGTTGCGGCGGCAGTAACCACTGTTATCGTACCGCCCGACCGCGAATATCTCCATTATTTTGATTTTAAAACCCTGTCCTGCCTTTACTGTGTGCTTGCGGTTGTTTGCGCGCTTAGAAACATAAAATTCTTTTATACTATGGCGCAGAAAATTGTAGAGTGCTTTAAAAATATACGGCTTTGTGTGTTGGCGCTTGTTTACATAACCTTTATAGGTTCAATGCTTATCGCTAACGATATGGCGTTACTGACCTTTTTGCCGTTAGGCTTTTTTGTGCTAAGTACCACGGGAAAGCAAAAGTATATGGCGTTTACCTTTATTATGCAGAATATCGCCGCAAATTTAGGCGGTATGCTGACTCCCTTTGGCAATCCGCAAAACCTTTATTTGTATACAAAATTTAACATTCCCAATCTTGAATTTATGAGTATTATGACGCCACCGTTTGTGGTGTCAATCGTGCTTATTACGCTTTGTTGTATTATATTTGTGCGTCCTGAGCCGCTTAAAATAGAGGGCGAAAAGGTGAGTCTGCCCCGCGGCAAAACTTCGCTTTATCTCTGCCTTTTCGCGCTTAGTATCGCGATTGTGTTCAGGGGAATACCCTATCCGATAGGTATTGTTGTTATTACCGCCGTACTGTTTTTTATTGACCGCGACGCGCTTAAAAAAGTGGACTATCCGTTACTGCTGACATTTGTATTTTTCTTTATATTTTCGGGTAATATGGCGCGAATTGATGCGGTGCGCGACACATTTTCGTTTATGCTCCACAAAAGCACTCTGCTTTTCAGCGTGGCGTCGTGTCAAGTAATCAGCAACGTGCCGTCGGCAATATTGCTGGCGCAGTTTACCGACAATTGCGCTGATTTGCTTGTGGGTGTAAACATTGGCGGCGCGGGTACGCTTATCGCCTCGCTTGCGAGCCTTATCACCTATCGCGAGTACACCAAGCACTGCCCCCAAAAGACCGTAAGCTATATAAAGCAGTTTACCGCATTTAATTTTGGGATACTTGGGATACTTGTTGTATTTATGCTTTTAATAAGAAACTGTTAATTTTGGCGTACAAAATTGACAGTTTTTTTACTTTGTGTTATTATGTATAAAAATGAACTTGAAAGGAACGGCAATGATTAACTACTCAGAAATCACCCCATATATAAAAGAATTGGCTGAAAAGTCGTGTAATAACAATAATATTCAGTACGATATGTATATGCAGCACAACGTAAAGCGCGGTCTTCGCGACCTTGACGGTAAAGGCGTAGTATCTGGGCTTACCGAGGTATCGTGCATTAACTCGCGCAAAAAGGACGAAAACGGCAACGAAGTGCCTTGTCGCGGTGAGCTTTACTATCGCGGCGTAAATATATTTGATTTGGTAAGCGGCTTTTCAGGGGGCGGACAACCCGGCTTTGAAGAGGCGGTTTATCTGCTGCTTTCGTCAAAATTGCCTACAGGTGATGAGCTCAAAGAATTTTGCGAGCAGCTGTCAAACTACCGCTCGCTACCGCCATCATTTGTGCGCGATATGATACTGAAAGCGCCGAGCAAGGATATGATGAATATACTTTCTCGCTGTGTGCTGGCGCTTTACAGCTATGATGAAAACCCCGATGATATTTCGGTGCCAAACGTGATGCGTCAGTCGCTGCAGCTGATAGCGCAGTTTCCGCTGTTGGCGGTGTATGCGTATCACTCTTATCAGCATTATCATAACGGACAGAGCCTTTTTATCCATTATCCTAAAAAAGAATATAATACGGCTGAAAATCTGCTCTATATTTTGCGTGAGGACGGCAAATTTACACCCATCGAGGCAAAGCTTTTGGACTTGGCTCTGGTGTTGCACGCAGAGCACGGCGGCGGTAACAACTCAACCTTTACAACCCACGTTGTAACCTCGTCGGGTACCGATACCTATGCCGCAATATCGGCGGCGTTAGGTTCTCTTAAAGGTCCCCGTCACGGTGGCGCTAACATCAAGGTTGTGCAGATGTTTGACGATATGAAACAGAGCATCGATACCACCGACGACGCGCAAATCAGACAGTATCTTTCCGATCTGCTTGATAAAAAAGCTTTTGATAACGCGGGTCTTATTTACGGTATGGGTCACGCAGTTTATTCGCTTTCTGACCCGCGCGCTGAGATTTTGCGCGAGTACGCCAAGAAATTATCCGAAGAAAAGGGTATGCAGCAAGAATACAAGCTTTACCGCACAGTAGAGAAGATGGCGCCAGAAATTATTGCTGAAAAGCGAAAAATATATAAGGGTGTCAGCGCCAACGTTGACTTTTATTCAGGTATGGTTTATCGAATGTTAGGGTTACCTAACGAGCTTTACACACCGCTTTTTGCTATAGCGCGAATTGCGGGTTGGTGTGCACACCGTATTGAAGAGATACAAAACGCAGGCAAAATTATCCGTCCCGCGTATATCAACGTTAAAGATGCGGTAAAATATATACCGATTGATGAAAGATAAGGGTGAATTGCTTGTCAGTTTTTAATCAGATTTATAACGTTGTGCAAAAGATACCAAAGGGCAAGGTCGCAACCTACGGCACAGTGGCGCGCATGGCGGGTAATCCGCGCTGGTCGCGTGTGGTGGGCTATGCGCTTCATGTAAACCCCGCGCCCGGCATCATACCGTGTCACAGGGTGGTTAACCGAGAGGGCAAAACTGCCGCCACCTTTGCATTTGGTGGCGGCGATATACAACGTCAGATGTTAGAGCAAGAGGGCATTGTATTTGAAAGCGACGGGCATATTGATTTAAGAAAATACGGATGGAAATAAAGCAAAGGGCATCACGAAAATGTGATGCCTTTTGATTTATATAATCTTTTTTAAATTTTTCTCAAGCAATATCCGTATTTTGCTTTTCTCTGAAAACATAAGTAAAAGCACTATAAGCTCTACGGCTGCCAGAATTCCTGTTGATAACAACCGTGTTATTAAGACCGCAAAAAATGCGTCAACGCCGCCACGATACATTATTGATATCCAGAGGGTGTTAAGTATCAGCGAGCAGACGATTTTGTTTAAAACGACGCTGATAATAATTTTTATCGGCGTTGAGTTTTTGTAAATAAACTCGGCAAGAATCAGTCCGTAAATACAGTTTGTAAGTGTAAAGCCGGGGAAATACGCGCCAAATGGGAACAGCAGCGAACCGATAAGGTCACCGAAGCCTGCAACGGCTACCGCGTAGGGCGTTCCTAAAAAAGCGGCGGCGAAGGCTACCGCTATAAAACCAAAGCTTATAGTCTGATTCCACACCGAATAGGCTAAAAACCGCTCTAAAATCACGTTGAGCGCAATAAGTATCGCCGTTAAAATAATTTTGAAAAGCTGTTGCCTGTTAGTACTTTTTTTCATAAATTAGAAACCTCCTATCATCCTAACTGGCTGATAATAGGAGGTATTTTTGTATACAATACGTCTATTATTTGTCAGCGGGATGCGACAGCAAAACCGCGAGTTTTACAAAACTCTTCGTCTGCGTGACAACTCCCCGTTCACGCAACACTTAACGCCATGCTGTCTACTCTGAAATATTTTAACTATATTATACATTGTTTTATGCAAATGTCAATTATATTTTTCCCGCGTCGCGAAGCACCTTTACTTTAAGCACAGCAATCTGAGTTTTGGCGTCTTTGATTTTGCCCGATAGCACCATTTCTACCGCCTTTTCGAGCGGTATACGAAGAACGTCTAAAAACTCATCCTCGTCGGTGTCCTGATCGCCAAAAGTGAGACCTGTTGCAAGGAAGCAGTATATAACCTCGTTTATATATCCGGGTGTGGGGTAAAGAGGGTGCAGGTCTATAAACTTTTGAGCCACAGCGCCCGTCTCCTCACGCAATTCGCGTTTGCCACACTCAAGTGGGTCCTCGTCCTGTCGGTCACGCTTGCCTGCGGGGATTTCGAGTGTTTCTTCCATATACGGATAGCGCCACTGCTTTACAAAAAGCAGCTCGTCCCCATCTGTAAGCGCCGCCACACACACGCCGCCTGGGTGTTCAACAACCTCGCGCGTTGCGGTATTTCCGTTAGGCAGTAACGCCGTATCCTGACGTAAATTGATAATTCTGCCTTTGAATTTGTACTCAGAGCTTAATTGTTTTTCTTGTAAATTCATTATTCTTTACCGCCTTTAATATACTTTAAATAGAATGTTTTTAGAGGGTGTTGTCTTGAATAAAATTGTAAAATCAGTAGATTATGATTATATAGCAATGAAAAAAGCAATTGATGCAATGTGTTGTAGAAATTCCGTTTTACAGCAATTCACCATAGGAAAAAGCTGCGCGGGACGGGATATAACGGCACTAAAAATTGACTCGGGCACTGAATACGTGCTGTTTACCGCCGCTTTTCACGGCAGCGAGCATATAACAAGCAATATTTTGCTGCTTTTTTTAGAGGAATTTATATACGCCTATACCCACAACCGTTCGCTTGCGGGCATAAACGTGCGAAAGGCGCTTGGGAACAGGGGTATCATCTTTGTGCCGCGGGTTAATCCCGACGGTTGTGAAATATCCATACATGGCGCGCTGGGGTGCGGCAAGGAAGCGGGGAATATTTATAAAATGTGCAAGGGCGATTTTACCCATTGGAATGCAAACTTGCGCGGCGTTGATATAAACCACAATTTTGACGCGGGCTGGCAGGAGCTACATAACCTTGAGCGAAAATCGGGAATCTTAGGTCCTGCGCCTACACGCTTTGGCGGAGAAAAGCCTCACAGCGAGCCCGAAACCGTAGCATTGGTAAATCTTTGCAAAGAGTATAATATTCATCACGCATTGGCGCTTCATTCGCAGGGCGAGGTAATCTATTGGAATTATAACGGATATGAAACTGAAACCGCAAAACGTATGGCAGAGATTATGGCGGCTACCAGCGGATACGCGCTTGACGTGCCGATAAAGCTCGCCACAGGCGGCGGATTTAAGGATTGGTTTATAGCTCACTATCTGCGTCCCGCTTTTACCGTAGAGGTGGGGAGTGGCAGAAATCCGCTGCCGATAACCGACGCGGTAAAAATCTACGGCGATATCCGCGAAATGCTCACAATATCTGCTATAATGTAATATTATCACTATATTATTGCTATTTCAATAAAAACTTGTCTGTCGCGCCTTTAAATTTTTTATATTTTGAAATATAAAAAAATCTTGAAAATGAGTATACAGTAGAGTATAATTACTCTGTTAAGGATATGATATGCTGTAATAAATATTTAGTGTATCAAAAAGGGGATGTTTTGTGCGTGATTCATCCCTCACATCCAAAAAGAAAGGATATGTTGAAAAATGGAAAAAGAACGCAGAGTAGGAACAGTATCAAGAGGTATTCGTTGCCCTATTATCCGTGAGGGTGATAACCTTGCCGAAATCGTAGCAAATAGTGTTATCGAAGCGTCAGAGATTGAAGGTTTTCCGCTTCATGACCGCGATGTTATTGCGATGACCGAGTCAATCGTTGCTCGTTCACAGGGTAACTATGCAACTGTTGATAACATAGCAGCAGACGTTAAGGCAAAGCTTGGTGGTGGTACAATCGGGGTTATTTTCCCGATTCTTTCCCGTAACCGTTTTGCAATCTGTCTTCGCGGTATTGCAAAGGGCGCTAAAAAGATAGTTCTTATGTTAAGCTACCCTTCCGACGAGGTGGGCAACTCACTTGCAACCTATGATTTGATCGACGCCGCAGGTATCAATCCATACAGCGACGTATTAACACTTGAACGCTACCGCGAGGTTTTTGGCGTTCAGAAGCTTGAATTTACAGGCGTTGACTACGTTCAGTATTACGCTGACCTTATCAAAGAAATGGGCGCCGAGGTTGAGATTATATTTGCTAATCAGCCCAAGGCTATCCTTGATTACACCGATTGTGTGCTTACCTGCGATATCCACACGCGTGCGCGCACAAAACGACTGCTCAAAGAAGCGGGCGCTAAGATAGTTTACGGACTTGACGATATTATGACGTCATCAATCGACGGCAGCGGTTATAATGAAAAATACGGACTTTTGGGTTCTAACAAATCCACCGAAGAAACAATTAAACTCTTCCCGAAAGAGTGCAAGGATTTAGTTCTTGACGTGCAGGACCGCGTGCTCAAATCTACGGGCAAGCACGTTGAGGTTATGGTTTACGGCGACGGCGCTTTCAAAGATCCTCAGGGCAAAATCTGGGAGCTTGCGGATCCCGTTGTTTCTCCTGCGTTTACCGACGGTCTTATCGGTACTCCTAATGAATTAAAGCTTAAATATCTTGCAGATAACGACTTTAAGGATTTAAGCGGCGACGCGCTTAAAGAGGCAATTTCTGCAAGCATCAAGGCAAAGGACGGCAGTCTTGTAGGACAAATGGCGGCTCAGGGCACAACCCCACGTCAGCTTACTGACCTTATCGGCTCACTTTGCGACCTTACCAGCGGCTCAGGTGATAAAGGTACCCCTGTTGTTTTAGTACAAGGTTACTTTGACAATTACACAAACTAAGGGGGACAAAACAATGAGTTCAAATGTAAGACCCGAATCAATGGAAAGAATTACTACGATAGAGCTTGCGCAAAAGTTTATTGATGAACAAATTGCCGAAGTTCGCGCGCAGGTTGGCGACAAAAAGGTACTGCTCGCGCTCTCAGGCGGTGTAGACAGCTCGGTTGTAGCGGCATTGCTTATAAAGGCTATCGGCAAGCAGCTCGTTTGCGTACACGTAAATCACGGCCTTATGCGTAAGGGCGAAAGCGAACAGGTTATTGAGGTTTTTGGCAAAGAGCTTGACGCTAACCTTATATATATTGATGCTACCGACCGCTTCCTTAATTTGCTTGCAGGTGTCAGTGACCCCGAAAAGAAAAGAAAGATTATCGGCGGCGAGTTTATCAAGGTGTTTGACGAAGAAGCGGTAAAGCTTGACGGCATTTCATTCCTCGCACAAGGTACAATCTACCCCGATATATTAGAATCTGACGGTGTTAAGGCTCATCACAATGTTGGCGGCTTGCCTGAGGATATGGAAATGGAGCTTGTAGAGCCTGTAAAACTGCTTTACAAGGACGAGGTTCGCGTTGTGGGCGAGGCTTTGGGTCTGCCGCACGGTATGGTTTACCGTCAGCCGTTCCCAGGACCAGGTCTTGGTGTGCGTTGTCTTGGTGCTATTACACGTGACCGTTTGCACGCTCTGCGCGAAGCAGATGCAATTTTGCGTGAAGAGTTTGACAAAAACGGCCTTGCAGGCAAGGTATGGCAATACTTTATCGCAATACCCGATATGACCGCCGTAGGCGTTATAGACGGTAAGCGTCTTGACGGCTGGTGCGCAATTATCCGCGCGGTAAACACAACCGACGCTATGACCGCAACTATTGAAGAAATCCCTTATGCGCTGCTACACCACATTACCGCCCGCATTACAAGTGAGGTAAAAGGAATCAGTAGAGTGCTTATGGACATAACTCCAAAACCGGTTGGAACAATAGAATTTGAGTAAGAATATATTTTATCGGCTTGAAGTACTGCGATTCAAGCCGATTTTTTCTTTTATATAACTTCATCGTATGGTTTGCAAAGGGCTTTTTGTTATTGCTATTTCATTATTTTTATGATATTATATAATTTAAATGGCATATAATGATTATTATATAAATGCAACGAAATAAAAGGTGTGTAGATTATGAAGATTGTAGTATTGGCGGGGGGCTTAAGTACAGAACGTGATGTGTCACTGGCTTCGGGAGCAGGAATCTGCAAAACTTTAAGAGAGCGAGGTCACGATGCGTTCTTACTGGACGTATATCTTGGTTTTCCTTACGACCACGATAAATTAGATGAGGTGTTTACGCTCCCTGGTGCAGGGCTTGAGATAGCAGAGGGTATTAAGACTACCGAGCCCGACCTTGCGGCAATCCAAGCGTCAAGAGAAGATCAATCCGACTGTTTTGTGGGACCAAACGTTATAGACATCTGCCGCCTTGCCGATATTGTTTTTATGGGGCTTCACGGCGACGTGGGAGAAAACGGCAAGTTGCAGGCAACCTTTGATATTTTGGGTATTCGTTACACGGGACCAAACTATCTTGGTAGCGCTCTTGCTATGGACAAAGGAATTGCCAAAAAGATTTTTAAAATGTCGGGTGTTCCAACACCTATTGGCACTACGCTTAAAAAAGATATGAAAGATGCACACCTTGGTGAGCTCGGTCTTTCACTTCCCGTGGTATTAAAGCCGTGCGCAGGCGGTTCAAGCATAGGTGTGTTTATCGCGCATACAGAGCAAGAATATAAGGAAGCAATCCAAAAATCTTTCTGTTACGAAGACGAAATTGTCATTGAACCGTACATAAAGGGTCGTGAATTTGCAGTCGGTATTATCGACGGCAAGGCGCTACCCGTAATTGAAATCATTCCAAAAACAGGCTTTTTTGATTATACAAACAAGTATCAAAGCGGCGCCACACAAGAGATTTGCCCCGCACCAATTGATGATGAAATTGCAGAAAAAATGCAACGCGCTACAGAACTTGCTTTTAAAGCGCTTAAATTAGACGTTTACTCTCGCGCAGATTTCTTGCTTGATGAAAACGGCGACATTTTCTGTTTGGAAATGAACACGCTTCCAGGTATGACTGCCACAAGCCTTTTGCCACAGGAGGCAAGGGCTGCAGGAATTGAGTATGGCGAGCTTTGTGAATTGATTATACAAAAATCGTTGGAGCGTTACGGCTCTTAATTGGAGGACTATAAATGAAATCCATGTCTTTAAAGGAGATTGCCACAGCGGTCGGTGGACGCTATTATGGTGACGCCGCGTTATTGACGCAATGTGTTACGGGCGTTACCATCGACAGCCGAAAAATTGAACAGGGTTATCTTTTTGTTGCAATTAAAGGCGAACGGGTTGACGGACATACCTTTATTCCTGCCGTTATGAAAAAGGGCGCGCTTTGCGCACTTAGCGAACAACCCTTGGAAAATGCGGCGCATCCTTACATTTTGGTTGAATCTTGCAAACAAGCGCTGAAAGACCTCGCCGAGCACTACCGCAAGGCACTGGATATCAAGGTAGTAGGCATTACCGGAAGTGTCGGCAAAACAAGCACCAAAGAAATGATTGCGTCTGTTCTTTCGCAAAAATATAACGTGCTTAAAACGGCAGGCAATTTTAATAACGAAATCGGTCTGCCGCTCACGATATTTAATATCAACGACGAGCACGAGGTTGCTGTGTTGGAAATGGGAATCAGCGACTTTGGTGAAATGCACCGCCTTACAAAAATGGCAAGACCCGACGTATGCGTTATTACAAATATAGGTCTTTGCCATTTGGAAAACCTCGGGAGTAGGGACGGCATTTTAAAGGCAAAAACCGAAATGTTTGACTATATGCAGACTGACGCTAAGATCATACTAAACGGCGACGATGATAAACTGATTATGATAAAAGAGGTAAAGGGAATCACGCCAAAATTCTTTGGCTTGTCTGAGAATTTGGATGCTTTTGCAGATGATATAGTCAGCTTATCACTAAAGGGTACTGCTTGCAACATTCACCTTGGCGGCGACTCATTTAACACTATCATCCCGATACCTGGGCATCATATGGTTTACAACGCTTTGGCGGGTGCGCTCGTCGGACAAGAATTCGGCCTTACACCCGATGAGATTAAAGCAGGTATAGAAGCGTTGGTTCCTGTGTCGGGCCGCAACAATTTAATTGAAACCGATAGTCTTATGATTATTGACGACTGCTATAATGCTAATCCCGTTTCAACCAAAGCATCTCTCGACGTTCTCAGCCTGGCAGACAGCCGCAAGGTTGCAGTTTTGGGTGATATGTTTGAGCTTGGAGAAAATGAAACACAACTTCATTTTGAGGTAGGTGCGCACGCGGCGCAAAAAAACATAGACCTTGTCATTTGTATCGGTACGCTTTCTGCCAATACGGCTCGTGGAGCTGAAAACACAGGCGCAAAAGTGATGCATTTTGAAAAAAAGGATGATTTTCTGGCACAGGCAAAAAATGTGCTGAACAAGGGCGACGCGGTTCTTGTAAAAGCCTCTAACGGAATGGCTTTTTCTGAAATTGTGGAGAAATTAGAACAACTAAAATTATAATGGTTATTGGAGGTAGAAATAGCAAAGTAAAAGTTAAATTTGAATGAATTTTAGGCAGATAGTAATTGCTATCTGCCTGATTTTGTGATATAATGCGTTTGGTGATAAATATGAAATTTAAACAACAAGTTTACAATTTAATGAAATCGTGGTGTGATGAGTTGCTTAAAACACAACTCAATATGCCCACAGAGCCTTTGCTTGACGGTGCTTTACTGTGTCCCGGTTGCGCGGTTGTTCACGGCAGATGCGCAGATATGGTTTTACCGCTGGTACTTCTTTACAGAGAAACAAAGGATGAGAAATATCTAACGGCGGCTAAAAAACTTATTGATTGGACGGAATATAATCTGCTTTCAGAGCACAACGATTACCGCAACGACCTTGCTAACCGTTGGAAAGGTACAAATATTTTTACCTGCCTTATGCTTGGCGAAACTTTACATAGATTCGGTGACGTTTTAGACAAAGAAACCTTTGACAAATGGGACTTTATATTCCGTCGTTGCGCCGCCGCCGCGATAGGATTTTGCGAAACGGTGGGTCCACACATTAACTATAACGCAGGCGCCGCTGCAATGTTTGCCTTTGCTTATAATTACACAGGCGAGCAGAAGTTTTTGGAGCAGGCGCTAAAGCAAGAAGAATTTTGTCACGCACATTTTGACGAACAGGGTCTCTTCTTTGGCGAGGGCAAGCCACTTGACGGTACTACGGCAAAGGGCTGTCACTTTGTGGATATGGGCTACAATCTTGAAGAGTCGATACCACTCCTCGTGCAGCACGCGGTGTGGATGAAGGATGCTGAAAAGATTGATTACTACACCAAACGCGCTATCGACCATCTGGGCTTTTTACTGCCTGACGGCGCTATTGATAATAGCTGGGGTACAAGGCAGAATAAATGGACCTATTGGGGTAGCCGCACCAGTGACGGTATGCACGAGGGCTTTGTTTATATAACAAAAGAAAATCCTGTTATTGCAAAGGCTGTGCGCCGCAACGTGGAGTTGCTTGAAAACTGTACCGTAGACGGCAGACTATACGGTGGACTTATGTACCATAGCGCTAATGAACCCGCTTGTATTCATCATGTGTTTGATAAGGTAAAATCGTTTGCAGTGTTGTATCTTGAAATGGGCGACGAGTTTGACGCTTGCGAGGATGCTGTTTTGCCGCGTGAGGTTGAAGGCGTAAGAGCATATCAGAACGGATATCTCTATACCGTTACCAAGGGCGATTTTGTTGCTACGGTTAATGCCTGCGACACGCACATTTACTCTGGAAGTGAAACGGGCGGTGGTGCTATATCAATGCTTTGGAACAAGAATTACGGCGCTGTTATGGCGGCAACCCTTAACCATTTTGTCACCACCGAGCCTATGAATATGCAGATTCAGCGCCACGTTGATGAAGAGCTTTGCAACACCGCGCGTATAGGTCGCTCGGATCTGGATAAGACTGTCGAGCTTAAAGCTGACGGTTACAGCATTACCGCAACAAGCGAACAAAACGGTTTTGAAATCAGATACGATTTTTGTGATGACGGTGTAACACTGTGCATCGTGTCGGATAAGGACAGCGAATACGTTTTACCAATCGTCAGCCAGAGCGGTGATAGCGTAAAAGTGTCTGATAACGAAATAATCTTTAAAGATATGCTGTCGGTATCGTTTGACGGTGAGTGCGCTGTTACACCCGAGGGCGAAAAACGACACTTCCACCCCGTTGGCGGTTTCCAGTATAAGCACCTCACTTTCCCCGTAAAAGCGGATAAGGAGCTTAATATCAAAATTAGAATAAAATAAATTTTAAGACGCAGTCATTGGCTGCGTCTTCTTTTTCGTCTTACTCTGTTTATATGCCTTTCGAAATCGCCGCCACTTATAAACTCGGCAAGCACAAGTTGATTAAACAGAGGCACACTGCAGGAATAAAAACCTACGGTTCTCTTATAGAGATCTACCATATTTTCGGGTAGCAGCATATATGCTGTTCTCACCGACGGTGAAATAGTTTTTGAAAAGGTGTTTACGTATATAACGTTGCTGCCGCCCGACAAAGAAAAGACCGTTTCTTCCGCTTTTTTAAGCAGAGTAAATTCCGACTCAAAATCATCCTCAACGATTATACGGTTGTGCGTCTTTGCCCAGCGGACATATTCTTGTCTTTTAGATGCGCTGGCAGTAATACGGCTCGGGTAACTGCGGTACGGTGTTATATGCAAAACAGTGGCGGGTGTTTTTTGCAGTTGCTCGCTCGAAATACCGTCTTCCAAAAGTGAAAGATAAAGCGTCTTTACACCGTTGGCGCGATATACCTGACCTATTTTTTTGTATGACGGATTTTCAAGCGCGTATATGCGGCTTTTGCCAAGCATCTGTACTATAAGACCATAAAGATATTCACTACCCGCGCCTATTACTATTTGTTCGTTTCTTACGGTAATACCGCGGCTGCGACTAAGATAATCGCGTATTGCGGTTTTAAGCTCGGTACTTCCACCCATTTCACAGGCAGCAAAAATATCCTCGCCGTAATCGCTTAATACGCCGCGAACGGTTTTTGCATAAACCGAAAAAGGAAAATCATCGTTATGTTCGGCGGTGTGGCTGTGTATCGGCATTGTTTTTAATGCTTTTTTGGGGGCGATAAACGTACTGTCGGGATTGTAGTACACAAAATATCCGCTACGCTCACGCGAGTCGATATATCCCTCTTCGTAAAGCAGGGAATACGCGTGTTCAACCGTTATTACACTGACACCCGATTCTTCTGCCAGAAGGCGCTTTGACGGTAGCTTGGTTTTATACGGGTATACCCCATTTACAATATCCTTTTTTATCTGCTCATAAATTTGCAGATAGGCTTTTCCATTTTGTTTGTCAATTATATATTTCATCTGGTATTATAAAAAACTCCTGTTTTGATTATTTTAATATTATCAAAATAATTATATACTTTGTTAAAAGATTTTTCAAGGAGATTTTTACAATGCAAAAAAGAGTAGCGGCAATTCACGATATTTCATGCTTTGGCAAGTGCTCGCTTACAGTAGCGCTACCTATAATTTCTGCTGCGGGTATTGAGTGTGCGGGCATACCCACCGCTGTGCTTTCAACCCATACGGGCGGTTTTTCGGGTTATACCTTCCGAGACCTTACCGAAGATATTGTGCCCATAGCAAATCATTGGAAGAAAGAGGAATTAACCTTTGATGCGGTTTATACGGGATATCTTGGCTCTATTGAGCAAATTGATCTTGTATGTCAGGCGGTTGATACCTTTGGTACAAGCGATACTATGTTGATAGTTGATCCCGTTATGGCAGACCACGGCAGACTGTACGGCGGATTTCCTGAAAGCTTTCCGAAAGAAATGTGCCGCCTTTGTGCAAAGGCTGACATAATCACTCCAAATATTACCGAAGCGGCATTTATGACCGATATGCCGTATATGGAAGCGCCGCACAGCGAGGAATATATAAAAGACCTACTTTCAGGTCTTCGTAAAATTACAAACGGCAAAATTGTGCTTACAGGTGTGTGCTTTAAATCGGGTGAGATCGGCGCTGCCTGTCTTGATGGCGAAAATCTTGAATATGTATTTACTCCGCAAATAGATGCCGCATATCACGGCACAGGCGACGTTTTTACAAGCACCCTCGTATGTGGTGTTTTAAACGGCAAATCACTAAAAGAGTCGGCGCTTATAGCGGCGAAATATACTGCTGGCTGTATTAAACTTACCAAGGAAGAATATCCCGAAATGAAATACGGAGTAAATTTTGAATCGCAAATCCCTACACTCTTAAAATTGCTCGAAATAATATAAATATCATAAATTTAAAAACTCTCTCATACAATTAACTAAGTCCTTTTAGGAGTTGGTTGTATGAGAGAGTTTTCAGATGATAGAGCAGTTGTTCTGGGCGAATATATAATTGATACGGGTGCTACGGTGCGCGCTACGGCAAAGGTTTTCAACATAAGTAAGTCTACCGTACACAAGGATGTGACCGAGCGGCTTTTACATATCAACCGTGAACTTTACCGTCAGGTAGACGCTGTTTTACAAAAAAACAAAAGCGAGCGGCATATCCGCGGCGGCCTTGCTACAAGGCGGAAGTATAAAGGGGAATAAATTATTAGCATAAGAACAAAGATTTTTCCACTGTTTTTACAACAAAGTGGTGAAAAAATCTTTGTTTTTATTTTATTTTTCTGCGTTTTGTTGGTTTTCCTATTGACATTTGTGTGGTTTTGGTGTAAAATGTGTATAAATAGTAAAGTGAGGTATTGTCTATGCCATATACATATACAAAAAATATTGAAAAATCACCGCGTATTGCACATCTTATTGAGCATCTTTATGCCAAGATGCCCGAAATAGAGGCTGACCGCGCTGTGCTTATAACCGAAAGTTATAAGGCTACCGAGGGACAACCCATAGTTTTGCGCAGGGCAAAGGCTTTTGCGCACATACTTGAAAATCTGCCTATTACAATCCGTCCCGAAGAGCTTATTGTCGGCAGTAATTCAAAGGCTCCACGTGGCTGTCAGGTATTCCCTGAGTATTCTTACGAATGGCTTGAGTCGGAATTTGACACCGTGGCAACACGCAGCGCCGACCCGTTTTATATATCGGAAGAGACCAAGCAAAAGCTTCGCGAGGTTTATCCTTACTGGAAGGGTAAGACTACAAGCGAGCTTGCCACATCTTATATGTCGCCTGAGGCGCTTGCCGCAATAGAACATAATATATTTACCGTTGGCAACTATTTTTACAACGGCATAGGTCATTTTACGGTTGATTACGGCAAGGTGCTCGGTATTGGTTACAAGGGTATTATTGCCGAAACCAAACAAGCGCTGGACAATCTTGATGTCGCAGATGCCGACTATGTCTCTCGCAGTGCGTTTTTACATGCGGTAATAATCAGTTGTGAAGCAGTTATCAGTTACGCTGACCGTTATGCCACACTTGCTAAACAAATGGCAGCGGCTGAAAATAACCCCGCTCGACGTGATGAACTTTTGCAGATTGCCGCAAACTGTGCTCGCGTGCCGAGATACGGCGCTGAAAGTTTTTATGAGGCTTGTCAGTCGTTTTGGTTTATACAAATGCTTTTACAGGTTGAATCAAGCGGTCACTCAATCTCACCCGGAAGATTTGACCAATATATGAATCCTTATTTTGAAAAGGATTTGGCTTCGGGAAAAATTACCCGTGAATTTGCGCAAGAGCTTATTGACTGCATCTGGGTAAAGCTTAATGATCTTAACAAGGTTCGTGACGCGGCTTCTGCCGAAGGCTTTGCAGGCTACAGTCTGTTTCAAAATCTTATTGCGGGCGGACAGGACAAATACGGAAACGACGCAACAAACGATGTGTCATTTATGTGTATTAACGCAACGCTTCACGTAATGTTGCCTATGCCGTCGTTCTCGGTCCGCGTTTGGAACGGTAGTCCGCATGAATTCTTGCTTCGCGCGGCAGAGGTTACACGCACGGGAGTAGGTCTTCCTGCTTACTACAATGACGAGGTTATTATCCCTTCGCTTATGAGCCGAGGTGTTAGCCTTGAAGATGCGCGTAACTATAATATAATCGGTTGTGTTGAGCCACAGGCGCCCGCAAAGACTGACGGTTGGCACGATGCTGCATTCTTTAATATGTGCAGACCGCTTGAGCTTGTTTTTTCAAACGGTGTGGACAAGGGTGTGCAGGTAGGTCTGCGTACAGGAGAACTACACGAATTTACCACATTTGACAAGTTTTATGATGCTTACAAGGCTCAGATGAATTACTTTATAAAACTGCTCGTCAATGCTGATAATGCTATTGATATGGCTCACGCCCGTCGTTGCCCGTTGCCGTTCCAGTCGTGTATGATTGAGGATTGTATCGGTCGCGGCAAAAGCTTGCAGGAGGGTGGCGCGGTTTACAACTTCACAGGTCCTCAGGGCTTTGGTATAGCAAATATGACCGATGCGCTTTTAGCGGTTAAAACCCTTGTGTATGATAAAAAGGTTTTAAAGCTTTGCGAGCTTAAATCGGCGCTTGATAACAATTTTGGTCTTGATATGGATACAGCCACTGCTGAACGACTTATCAAAACGGTAGCCGAAAAATTGGTGGCTGACGGCAAGGTACTAACTGCAGAGGATATAAAATCCATATATCTTGCAGTGTCTAAAAATCCAGCATCAGATGAAGATAAAAAGCGCTATGGTGATATATTGCAGCAAATTCAGGAGTTACCTAAATACGGTAACGACCTAGCCGATGTTGATGCTTTTGCTCGCGATGTTGCTTATACATATACAAAGCCGCTTGAACAGTATAAAAATCCTCGCGGCGGTATGTTCCAGGCGGGTCTTTATCCTGTGTCGGCTAACGTGCCCTTGGGCGCGCAAACAGGTGCTACACCTGACGGTAGACCTGCTTACACGCCTATTGCTGACGGTGTAGGTCCTGCGGCTGGTAGAGATGTTAAAGGTCCGACGGCATCGGCAAACTCGGTGTCAAAGCTTGACCATTATATCGCTTCTAACGGTACGCTGTTTAATATGAAATTCCACCCAAGCGCTTTGGCGGGTCAAAGCGGACTTGAAAGCTTTGTAGCGCTTGTTCGCGGCTTCTTTGACCAAAAGGGTATGCATATGCAGTTTAACGTTGTAAGCCGTGAAACATTGCGCGACGCACAAAAAAATCCTGAGAAATATAAATCGCTTGTTGTTCGTGTTGCGGGTTACAGCGCGCTGTTTACAACGCTTTCACGTTCACTTCAGGATGATATTATTGCTCGTACCGAGCAGGGAGGCTTCTAACCATGGATAACCTCGCTGTGAGGGGAAGAATCTTTGATATACAGCGCTTTTCTACCCACGACGGACCTGGCATTCGCACAATAGTATTTTTAAAAGGCTGTGCGCTTCGTTGCCGTTGGTGTTGCAATCCTGAATCACAGTCTTATGAGATTGAAACGATGTTGCAAAACGGCAAGCCTAAAATTATGGGTCGTGACGTTACGGTATGGGAAGTTTTAAGCGAGGTTTTGCAAGACCGACCGTATTACAACCGTTCGGGCGGCGGAGTAACGCTCTCGGGCGGCGAAAGCCTTTTGCAACCCGACTTTGCGGTAGCGCTGCTAAAAGCCTGCAAGGAAAACGGTATAAATACAGCGATTGAAACAACAGGTTTTGCAAGCGCTGAAGTAATACAAAGATTTTTGCCCTATCTTGATACCGTGCTTATGGATATTAAGCACATAAATTCAGACAAGCATAAGGAGTTCACCTCGCAACCAAATGAGAGAATTCTTGAAAATGCTAAATTGATAGCCGAAAAGGCTAAAAAACTTATAATCCGAGTACCTGTTATACCCACCTTTAACGATACGGTTGCCGAAATTGCTGAGATTTCTGCGTTTGCGGCTGCTTTACCGAATGTAAACGAAATACATTTGTTGCCGTATCACAACATGGGGCGGGACAAATACACAGGTCTTGGCAGACAGTATGATATGGGCGATTTAAAATCACCTACAAACGAACTTATGGAAGTGCTTAAACAAACGGCGCAGCAGTTTGGATTAGATGCGCGTATAGGAGGTTAAAAATGCAATTTGATAGTGATAAAACACGAATTATTCAAGAGCTTGTTCCGGGCAAACAGATAACCTTGGCGCACATAATCGCAAATCCTGACGATATACTTTATAAAAAGTTAGGTCTTGACCCTGCCGAAGAACACAAAGGTGCGATTGGAATTCTTACCGTATCACCAAGTGAAACGGCAATTATTGCGGGTGATATAGCGATTAAATCATCGGGCGCTGCGCTTGGCTTTGTAGACCGCTTTAGCGGAACGGTAATTCTTACGGGCACGGTGTCCGAAATCGAGGCTTCGCTTGCTTCAATTACCGAATATATAGGTAATAAGCTTGGCTACACTGTCTGCGAAGTCACAAAAACATGATGAAAAAACTGATTTTAATGGGGCGTAGCGGCGCTGGCAAGACAACCCTTAGCCAAGCGCTTCGCGGTGAAAAAACGCACTATCAGAAAACGCAGTATATAAGTTACGGTGATTTTTTGATAGATACACCTGGCGAATATGCCGAAAACCACGATCTTGGTGCGGCGCTATGCCTTTATGCCTATGAGGCAGACGTCGTAGCATTACTTATTGCGGCAGATGATGAGTATTCACTCTTTCCGCCCAACATTACCTGTATGGTAAATCGCGATGTTATAGGTATTGTTACAAAGAAAAACAAAGGCAATCCCGAGCGAGCTGCT
Organism: Clostridia bacterium; assembly: GCA_017442225.1. GTDB lineage: Bacteria > Bacillota > Clostridia > Oscillospirales > Acutalibacteraceae > UBA737. The sequence continues at coordinate 11,014 of JAFSAR010000022.1, read as the reverse complement.
AATTGGTTGCGAATTTCGGGCTGTAAAACGGTGTTTTTGGTTGATTCCAAGACAGGAGAAGGCATAAATCAAGTGCTTGAATACCTTAAAAACCACAAAAAACAAGAAAAATAACAGAAAAAACCAAAAAAAATACCTTTTTTATGTTGACTTTACCGCATTTGTGTGGTATTATCATAATAGATAAAAAGCAAAATTTATATTCAAGGAGAAATTATCATGGTAAACGAGTATGAAATCAAAAAGCAAATATGCGACATCGGTAAGCGTATTTACGATCAGGGCATGGTTGCCGCTAATGACGGTAACATCTCTGTAAAGCTTAACGATAACGAGTTCCTTTGCACACCTACAGGTGTAAGTAAGGGCTTTATGACCCCTGAATACATCTGCAAGGTTGATCGCGACGGTAAGGTTCTTCAGGCAAACAAGGGCTTTAAGCCTTCGTCTGAAATCAAGATGCATATGCGCGTTTATAAAGAGCGTCCCGATGTTAACTCGGTTGTTCACGCTCATCCTATTTATGCTACAGGCTTTGCTATTGCAGGCATTCCGCTTACTCAGCCCATTATGCCTGAGGCAGTAATCGCTTTGGGTTGTGTGCCGATCGCTGAATACGGTACCCCCTCTACAGAAGAAATTCCTGATGCAGTTTCTAAGTATTTACAGTCATTTGACGCAGTACTTCTTGAAAATCACGGCGCGCTTACTTTCTCTGATTCACTTCTTGCAGCATATCACAAGATGGAATCGGTAGAGTTTTATGCAAAGCTTCTTTATATATCAAGACAGCTTGGCGGTCCTAAAGAGCTTTCTGAATCACAGGTACAGCGTCTTTATGAAATTCGCCGTCAGTTTGGTCTTAAGGGTAAGCACCCTGCAAACCTTTGCCCCAATGCAAAAGACGGTAAACCCAGCTGCCATGGTTGCGGCGGTAACTGCACCTGCGGTAAGGAAGATACCGACTTAGTTTCTGAAATTACAAAGCGCGTTCTCGAACAGCTTGGTAAGTAATTATGAATGAACAGGCTCTGCAGGCCATCGTCAATAAGGTGGTCGAACAGATTAAAACGCCGCGCGATATGACACTTGATACAGCGCTAGTTCTTGCCGAAAAAGTAAAGGCAAAAGCGCGTGAAATTGGTGTCAAAGCGGTTGTGGCAATCTCTAACAAAGCGGGGCAACCTGTTTTGGTAGAATGTATGGATGATGCATACATAGCAAGCTATGACATAGCGGTGCAAAAAGCATTTACAGTAGTATCGCTTAAAATGTCTACCTCTGACCTGAAGCCGTTAGCCCAACCGGGCGGTTCGCTTTACGGAATACAGTTTACCAACAATGGTAAAATAGTGATTTTCGGTGGCGGTGAGCCACTTAAAAATACGGCTGGCGAAATAATAGGCGGTCTTGGTGTCAGTGGTGGCAGTGAGGAGCAGGATACATCTCTTGCCGCTTACGGCAAACAGATTTTTGAGAAAGGAATGTAATTTCAGATGGATATAAATTCTTCTAATATTGAGCAGATTGTCCGTCAGGTGCTTGACAGTATGAACGGCAAGACTGTGCAAAGCAGCTCATCAAACGGTGAAATTCCAAAAACCGCGCATGTTGCAATGCTTACAGGTCTTGAAAAGTTTGAAATCAAGGAATATCCAATGCCTACAGTTGGTGACGACGATATTCTTGTACGTGTCGAAGGCTGTGGCGTTTGCGGTACAGATGCTCACGAATTTAAACGCGACCCATTCAGCCTTATCCCTGTAGCACTCGGTCATGAGGGTACGGGCGAGATTGTTAAAATGGGTAAAAATGTAAAGGTTGACTCAGCTGGTAAGCCGCTTAATATCGGAGACAAGGTTGTTACCTGTATGATATTCAAGGATAACCCCGATATTACAATGTTCGACCTTAACAAGCAAAATGTTGGCGGTGCAGATGTTTACGGTCTGCTTCCCGATGACGATATCCACCTTAACGGTTGGTTCAGTGATTACATATTAGTTCGCGGTGGCTCTACTGTGTTTAATGTAAGTGATCTTGACCTTGATTCAAGAATACTTATCGAGCCGTGTGCGGTGCTCGTTCACGCTGTTGAGCGCGCAAAAACAACAGGTATTCTTCGTTTTAACAGCCGCGTTGTAGTACAGGGCTGTGGACCGATAGGTCTTATCTGTATTGCGGTGCTTCGCACTATGGGTATTGAAAATATAGTTGCTGTTGACGGTGAGGATAAGCGTCTTGCTTTTGCAAAAGAAATGGGAGCTAATGCTGTGGTTAACTTTAAAAATCACAAGGGCATCGAGGCTCTGGCAGACGGTGTCAAGGATGCATTCGGTGGCTATCTTGCCGACTTTGCATTCCAGTGTACAGGCTCACCTGTAGCACACAGCAATATTTACAAATTCATTCGCAACGGCGGCGGTCTTTGTGAGCTGGGCTTCTTTATCAACGGCGGCGATGCTACAATCAATCCGCACTTTGATATTTGCTCAAAAGAAATTACAACCGTAGGCTCTTGGGTGTACACCTTACGTGATTATGCTACAACCTTTGATTTCTTAAAACGCGCAAAGGGAATAGGACTTCCTATTGAAAAGCTTATCACTCATAAATATCCCCTTGAACAGATTAACGAGGCGCTTGTAACCAATCTTAAAATGGAAGGTCTCAAGATTGCTATCGTGAACAAGTAAGGAGAAAAAATTATGGGAATGGCTACAGGTATTCTTGAGGTGTTCGGTCTTGTAGCGGCTTTCGTTGCTTGTGATGCAGGCTGCAAGGCGGCGGATGTTACGGTTGAAAACTTTGACAAAAACAAGCCAGGCAACGCCGATGAATTGGAGGTTCCGCTTATTGTAGCAATAAAGTTCCGAGGTTCTGTTGATGCGGTAGAGGCTGCTATGGATGCGGCATCCCGCGCGGCAGAGGGTATCACAGGTGTGGTAGCAAGCCACATTATCACCCGCACCGAAGAACAAACCGAACCTATGTTAAAGCTAAACGCTTTTGATAAAAATTAACTAATTTTAAACAATATTTTGGAGGATAAAATTATGTCTAAAGAAGCACTTGGTATGGTAGAAACCCGCGGTCTTACAGCTGCTATTGAAGCCGCTGATGCTATGGTAAAGGCTGCCGAGGTTACACTTATCGGCACCGAAAAAATCGGTTCAGGACTCGTATCTGTTATGGTACGCGGCGACGTAGGCGCTGTTAAGGCTGCTGTTGAAGCAGGCTCTGCAAACGCATCTCGTCTCGGTGAGCTCGTAGCAGTTCACGTAATCCCAAGACCCCACGCAGACGTTGAAAAAATACTTCCTAAATTCTAATCTTTTAAGAGGTAAAGTTTTATGAAGTCTATCGGACTTATTGAGGTTTCGGGCGTAACAGCGGCTATTGATTGCCTTGATATTATGTGCAAGTCGGCCGATGTTGAGTTTGTAACCTGGGAGCGAAAGTTAGGTGGCAGACTGGTAACCGTTGTGGTTGAAGGTCAGGTGTCGGCAGTTAGCGCCGCAGTTGAAAATGCGGTAGCAAATGCCATTAAAAAGCCCTGTTCTTATGCAGTTATTGCAAGCCCACACGAAGAGGTTGAGCGTCTGCTTCAACTTAGCGCTTCCCGTATAAAAAAGAAAGAAGGAACTAAATAATGGCAACTTCTAACACAACAGGCAGTAAATCTACTGCTACTAAAAAAGCAACAACTACCAAAGCTGCTGCGGCTACTAAAACCGCAACACCAAAGGTAGAGGTAACACCTGAGGTAAAGGAGGTTAAAAAAATGGCACTCGAAGCATTAGGTATGGTAGAAACCCGCGGTCTTGTAGCTGCAATTGAAGCTGCTGACGCAATGGTAAAGGCTGCAAACGTAGAGCTTATCGGTACTGAAAAGATCGGTTCTGGTCTTGTATCAGTAATGGTACGCGGTGACGTAGGCGCTGTTAAGGCTGCTGTAGAAGCTGGTTCTTCATCAGCAGGTTCTTTAGGTGAGGTTATCGCAACACACGTAATTCCAAGACCTCACAATGATGTGGAGAAAATTCTTCCATCACTCAAATAATATAGTTTTTAAATTTTATTTAAAATAAAAATCTTTATCAGGAGGAAACAAAAATGGCACTCGAAGCATTAGGTATGGTAGAAACCCGCGGTCTTGTAGCTGCAATTGAAGCTGCTGACGCAATGGTAAAGGCTGCAAACGTAGAGCTTATCGGCACCGAAAAAATCGGTTCTGGTCTCGTATCGGTTATGGTACGCGGCGACGTAGGCGCTGTTAAGGCTGCAGTTGAAGCTGGTTCTTCATCAGCAGGTAGCCTTGGTGAAGTTATTGCAACACACGTAATTCCTAGACCTCACGGTGATGTTGAAAAAATTCTTCCCTCATTGAAGTAATTTTAACTTTGGGGAGGAGAATTCTCCTCCCCACGCATCCCACTAAATTCATCAGAAAGGGAATGTAACAATGTTAGTCGGAAAAGTAGTAGGAACAATAGTTTCTACCCGTAAAAATGAAAAATTGATCGGCTCTAAATTTATGGTTATTGAGCCTCTTGAAAAGCTTGGTGACCCCAAGTCAAAGATTGTAGCCGTTGACAATGTCGGCGCGGGTATCGGTGAAATCGTGCTTGTAGCTACAGGAAGCGCGGCAAGAATTGGTTGCGAGATGCAAACGGCCCCCGTAGACGCTGCAATCGTAGGTATTGTTGATAACGGAATTGGTTTACCGGAGTTATAATAAATGAAACTTACTGACCTTCAGGGCATCTTAAAAGATAACGGTATTGTAGGCGCTGGCGGAGCAGGTTTTCCAACCTATGCAAAGCTAAGCGAAAAAGCCGATACCGTAATCCTTAACTGCGCCGAGTGTGAGCCACTTCTTAAGCTGCACCGCCAGGTGCTTGAAACACACCCGCAGGAAATTTTTGAAGCCTTAGATTTAATTTCGAAAACAGTAAACGCTAAAAGGGTTTGCGTTGCTATAAAGCAGTCTTATGTTCAAACTGCCGAGGCAATCGCGCCCTATATAGAGTTTTTTCCAAATATAGAAATATGTAAACTTCCCGACGTTTATCCCGCAGGCGACGAGGTTATCCTTACTTATGAGGTAACGGGTCGCGTTGTGCCACCCGGCGATATACCGCTGTCGGTTGGCGTTATGGTACTGAACGTTGAAACGGTTTATAATCTTTATCGCGCGATGAACGGCAGACCCGTAACTCGCAAGTACGTTACGATTGCAGGCGAGGTAGAAAATCCCGTTACCGTGCGTGTGCCGATAGGTGTTACGGTCGGAGAAATAATTAAGCTTGCCGGTAGTATCACCACACCTGATCCCGCTTTTATAATCGGTGGACCGATGATGGGCGTGCTCGGCTCTTGTGCAAATATTGTAACCAAGACAACAAATGCTGTTCTTGTGTTACCGAGTGACCACTCGCTTATCAGAAGACGTCAGTCAAAAACCTTTATAGATATGAAGCGCGCTATGGCGGCTTGCTGTCAGTGTAGTTACTGCACGAGCCTGTGCTCACGCAACCTCTTGGGTCATCCAATCAACCCGTCAGAGTTTATGCGCGTGGCATCCAATAGCATAACGAACGATGCGGCGCCGTATATAAACGCTATGTACTGTTCGGGTTGCGGACTTTGTGAGCAATATTCCTGTGTGCAAAATTTGTCGCCGCGTATGTTGCTTGCGGCTTGCAAGGCAGAACTACGTAAAGCGGGGGTAAAGCTACAGCCTGTGACAGAACCGCCTGTGGTAAGCGAAAAGCGACCGCTTCGTCAGGTGCCTATGTCACGGCTTACCAGTCGGATAGGTCTTAAGGGCTATAACAAACCTGCCCCTGTAATAGAGGCGGTTCCAAATTTTAAAAAGGTGACTGTTTTACTTAGTCAGCATGTGGGCGCACCCAGTGTGCCTGTGGTTAAAAAAGGAGACAACGTTACCGAAAAACAGTTGATTGCAAAAGCAGGGGAAGGCTTAAGCGTGGCACTTCATTCCCCAGTAAACGGTGTTGTTACAGCAGTTGGAAAAACTGCAATTATCATACAGAAATCATAGGTGTAAAAAATGAAAAAAGCACTTGCAATGGTAGAATACAAAACAGTATCGTCGGGTATGCAGGCGGCTGATATAATGGTAAAGACCGCAGAGGTCGAAATTATAGAGGCAACCACCGTATGTCCAGGTAAATATATGGTTTTGATTTCGGGTGAGCTTAGTGCTGTGCGCGCATCAGTTGATGCGGCGGCCACAAAAATTCCCGATATGCTGATAGATAAGTTTGTACTTGGAAATCCGCATGAAAGTATATTTACAGCGCTTTACGGTACAACCGATATAGGCTCTCCCGACGCTTTAGGTGTGCTTGAAACCTTTTCATCGTCTGCAGCAATAGTTGCCGCTGATATAGCCGCTAAAACCTCATTTGTAGATCTTATTGAGCTTCGACTTTCACGCGGTATGTGTGGTAAATCATATTTGTTGCTTACGGGTGAAATCGCTGCAGTACAGGCCGCTATCGATAAAGCGAAGATGGGCGCAGGCGAATCGGGTATGTTCTTAGATTCAGCAGTTATTCCTCATCCTGACGCTAAAATGTGGCACAGTATTCTTTAATATTTAATTTATAAACTTAGAAAGAGAGAACTGTTTTAAATGCTCGCAATAGAACGACGTAACGCAATTCTTTCCAAACTTTATTTGGATGGCAAGGTAATAGTTTCTGAACTAAGTTCAGAATTTGATGTTACCGAAGAAACCATCCGACGTGATCTTGAAAAATTAGACAAAGAGGGTCTCGCGCAAAAAACCTACGGCGGCGCAGTGCTTGTACAAAATTTCAGCACCGACCTGCCGCATAGCGTGCGAAAACGCGCCAATGTTGAGGCAAAGCAAAAAATTGCAGAAAAAATAAGTCAGCTGTTTAAAGATGGCGACTGTATTATGATAGACGCAAGTTCTACCGCATTGTTGGTGCTTAATTATATAAAAAATCTAAAAAATATTACCCTTATTACCAACTCGGTGGAGGCTCTTATAGAGCTTTCTGATAAAGATGATTGGAATGTGTTTTCAACAGGTGGTAAATTAAAACGCGGTTCGCTTTCACTTGTAGGTCCGTCAGCCGAAAAAACAATACGCGCTTTTCATGTGGACTATGCGATTTGTTCGTCAAAGGGCATTGATATAAGCCGCGGAATTACCGATTCAAATGAAAAGGATTCTGAAATGAAGCAGGCGATATTTGACTCGGCAGAAACAAAAATTCTGGTTGTAGACTCAAGTAAGTTTGACAAAATTTCGCTTATTAAGGTAAGTGACGTTACCGACGTTGATATCATTGCTACCGACGCCGAGCCCAGTGCAAACTGGCAAGAATATTTAAAAAGTAAAAATGTAGATTTAATATATTAAAAGTTTCTCAAGGAGTGATTATATATGGCAAGAAATCTTACCGAAGCCGAAATACGTGAGGTTGTAAGTCAGGTACTTAATAAGGTGTCTGCAGCCCCTGAGGCTCAATTTGACAGCACGCAGTATGCAGGCAAAAAATTCATAGGTGTATTCGATGATATGAATGATGCAATCGCCGCCGCGCAATCTGCTTATAAGGTTATCAGAGCGATGTCGGTTGAACAGCGTGAAAAAATAATTACCGAAATTCGTCGTCTGACACGCGCCGAAGCGCCTATTATGGCAGAAATCGGTGTTAAAGAGACTGGAATGGGTCGAGTTGCTCACAAGACAGCAAAGCATATTTTGGTTGCCGATAAAACTCCAGGCACCGAGGATATTGTTTCAGCCGCAAAAACAGGCGATAACGGTTTAACACTTGTTGAAATGGCGCCGTTTGGTGTCGTTGGCGCAATCACTCCAAGCACCAACCCTAGTGAAACCGTAATATGCAACAGTATGGGTATGCTGGCTGCAGGCAATGCCGTTGTGTTCAACCCACACCCCAATGCTATTGCAACATCTAACTATGCGGTTGACCTTGTAAATCGCGCAAGCAAGACAGCAGGCGGTCCCGAAATTTTAGTTTGTTCTATGAAAAAGCCTACGATGGAATCTGCCGCAATTATGCAGTCTCATCCGCTTATAAGATTGCTTGTTTGCACAGGCGGACCAGGTGTAGTAAAGGCTGTTCTTTCTTCGGGTAAAAAGGCTATCGGCGCTGGCGCGGGTAACCCACCTGTAATTGTTGATGATACGGCTGATATACAAAAGGCAGGTAAGGATATCATTGATGGCTGTACCTTTGACAATAACCTTCCTTGTATTGCTGAAAAAGAGGTATTTGCGTTTAGAAATATTGCTGATGAACTCATTTCTGTAATGCTTAAAAACGGCGCTTATATGATTGATTCGGCTCAGGCGGCACGCCTTGCTGATATAGTTCTTGTTGAAAAAACCGATAAAAAAGGTAACGTTCGCAAGATTGTTAACCGTGAATGTGTAGGTCGTGATGCAAAGGTTATACTTTCAAAACTTGGAATTACCGTTAGTGATGATATTCGTTGCATTATCTGCGAAACCGACTTTAATCATCCATTTGTTCAAGAAGAGCTTATGATGCCTATTCTTCCTATAGTTCGTGTTGACAATATCGACGAGGCCATAGAATTAGCGGTAAAGGCTGAACATGGCAACCGCCATACAGCGCACATGCACTCTAAAAATGTTGACAATCTTTCTCGCTTTGCGCGTGAGGTTGAAACTACAATCTTTGTTAAAAACGCTCCCTCTTATGCAGGTATCGGTTTTGGTGGAGAAGGTCACGCAACCTTTACAATCGCAGGTCCTACAGGAGAGGGTATTACCTCGGCTCGTAGCTTTACACGTCAACGTCGTTGCGTAATGGCTGAAAGCTTTAGAATTATATAATTTGAAAAGAGGCTAACAAAATGGCTTATGATGATAAATTAGTTGCCGAAATAGTCGGCAGAGTTATGGCAGGCCTTGGCGCCGATACTACAAGTGGCATGGGCGACACCGTTCCCGTTGGTGTTTCAAACCGCCATATTCACCTGTCAACCGCTGATTTAGAAACACTTTTTGGCAAGGGTTATGAACTCACACCTATCAAAGATTTGTCACAGCCCGGTCAGTTTGCCTGTAAGGAAACCTTGACAATTGTGGGTCCATCGCTTCGCCCTATTGAAAATGTCAGGGTGTTGGGTCCTGTTAGAAAGGCTTCACAGGTAGAAATTTCTCGTACTGATTCCTTTACTCTAAAGGTTAAACCACCCGTGAGAGAATCGGGAGATATTGCTGGTTCGGCACCTATAACAATTATAGGACCTAAAGGCGTAGTAACTCTCAGCGAGGGTTGCATAATTGCTAACCGTCATATACATATGAGTACCGACGAGGGCGCACAGTTTGGACTTTCAGACGGTGATTATGTTGATGTAGAGGTTAGTGGCGCACGCCGTACAAAATTTTATGATGTTCAGGTTCGTGTGCATAAGGATTTCCGTCTTGAAATGCACATTGACACCGATGATGCCAATGCCGCAGGAATAGGCAACGGAGCGATTGTGAAAATAGTTAAATAAAAAAGTACAGCACCCAATAATGTTGGGTGCTGTTTTTGAATTGTTATGTCGGTATGAATTACTAATAATATAATTGAAGTATAATTAATATTGTGCTATGCTTGCGCTACAATAGGGACAAAATTATTTTATTGCCTATGTTATGTGGTGTTATTAACTTAAAATCCAACTTCAAGTTGGAAAATTCCAATAACTGCGTTATTGATTTGCAACCTCGTAACCCTTAAAATGTAAATGTAGCTACAAGAAATATAAAGGAGTGTACTTATGGATAATTTAAAACTCAATGATACTATTTGTTTTTATAGAAAAAAGCAAGGCTTAACGCAAGAGGAACTTGCCGTAAAGTTAGGTGTAACCAACCAGTCGGTATCTAAATGGGAGTCAGCACAGTGTTGTCCGGATATTAGTTTGATACCAAAGCTTGCTGATATATTTGATGTTAGTATTGACGAGCTGTTTGGTAGAGAACCGTTTGTTAATGATGTTTGTGGACAGTTTCCTCTGCGTGATGATGATATATTCCGTGTTGTAGTGGCCAGAGGTAAGAAAGTTATCTTAGTTGATGACTTGGATAAAACAATAGATATAACTTTCCCTAAAAACTGCAACGAAACTACACGTCAGTATTTTAGGGTTGAAGTCTTTGGGAATGTTTGCTGTGATTCAAGTATTAATGGTGATGTTATAAGTCATGGTAAAATTGAATGCAATCAAATAAACGGAGATGTGAAAAAATGCGAAGGCGACATTGAATGTCAGGGTGATATTAATGGCAGTGCAAATGCAAATGGCAGTATAAGCTGTGATAAATCCATTAGTGGTGGTGTTCAATGTGGTAATAGTGTAGCCTGCGGCCAAAGTATAAATGGCGCTATAAATTGTGGTAACAATGTAGGTTGTGGAGTTAGTATTAAAGGCGATATTAATTGTGGCGGTAATATCGAATGTAAAAAAATAGAAGGCGATGTTGAGTGCCGAGGAAATATTATTTATAAATAGTACTTATCCTGCTTCTTGATATTTTGTATATTTCATTGTTAATTAGGCAAGGCAGGAATAACCGTCATACTTTTGGTAATATAACTGCTTAAAAACAAAGTTTTTAACTGGGTTTCTTGTGGTATGATTTTTAAAGTGTCAGTATGGTTTTTGTCATACCATCAAAAATAGAGTTATCTCGTAATTTCGGGATAACTCTATTTGCATATATAACTTGAAAATTCCAATAAAAAATGTTATATTAAATCAAAGTAAAAGCTTGTTATGCGGAAAATTCAACTTGTGGAAATGACTTTCACAAGTTACACTCTTAGCCTCCCTCTGACGAGGGAGGTGGCAAAACTTTAGTTTTGACGGAGGGAGAGAAAATGAAAGAATATAATAGAGCCAATATCCCTCTTGCAAAAACTTTAAGGAAAAATATGACACCTTGGGAACGAAAACT
>JAFSAR010000021.1 GCA_017442225.1 Clostridia bacterium | reverse complement strand
TTATGAAAAAGACAATTAAAATATTGGCAGTTTTGTTTTCAGTCGCTATCGTGCTGACACTGTGTTCTTGCAAATCGAAAGATAAAATCCCTGAAACATCATCTACTTCTGAAATCACAGAAACCAGCAATACTCTACTTAGCCAATTGTATGCCAATAACGACCTAAACAATATTAAAAACATAACCATTTCGCTCAGTACTTGTGCTGTAATTCCTCCGCTGACCGATAAAGATGATATGGAATTTTTACAAAAATATACATATAGTCACTATCGTAATGATAAAAGAGAAAATTGGGATGGGTGGTTAAAAGAAAACTCTGATTTAAGTTTAACGGTTATAACGAAAAGTTTAGCAACTACCAACCTATACCTTATGAAAGACGGTAGTATTGCAATAGCACAAATGTGTGGTGACAGCGAGGTACCTGAAATAACGTATAATTTTTATACGGCGGATAATGATGATATCATCACCAAAGAAAAACTTGAAAGTTTCTAAAAAACTGACGGAGTGTTCAATTGAACACTCCGTCTTAATTTTTACCAGTTAACCTGCCAGCGTTTTGAATATTTGCCTGTGGCATTTTTGGTAGCCGTCGGGTCATTGGTTTTTGAGTTTTTTATTCTTTCGGCAAGTAGTGCGTCAAATTCGGCACTATCAAAAGGCAGTTTTACAGGCACTCCGCCTTTCCAGCTTGACAGGTATGCCGCGTTAGATAACGTCAGCTCGTAAATGCCGTCTGTACCGGGTGATAAAAGTTCTTCACCGTTAAGTATAGCATTAACGTAGTTCTGAATTATCTGCTTATGAGCGTCATTATTTGACTTTTGAGATACGTACTCCTCATACTCATACTTGATACTCGGGAATAAATCGGTCGCATTAAAGCATATATCACGCTCGTTTTCAGGCAGTTTCCACCATTTAAGCACACCGTTTTCTACAACAATTTTGCCAAGAGTTCCCGAAATTTCAAGTCGGTTAGTACCAGGGAATTCACCGGTTGAAGTGATAAATACACCCGTCGCGCCGTTTTGGTAACGGGCATTGATGATTACGTCGTCTTCCACCTCAATGTTGTGGTACTTTCCTACCTCACATTTGGCAGTAACCTCAACGGGCATCCCGCAAATCCACTGCCAGAGGTCAAGGTTGTGTGGTGCTTGGTTAAGTAGCACGCCGCCGCCCTCGCCTGCCCAGGTTGCGCGCCAACCAGCAGAATCATAGTAACTCTGTGTGCGGTACCAGTTGGTGATTATCCAGACGGTACGTTTAAGTTCTCCCAAAGCGCCGCCCTTTACGATTTCACGCGCCTTAGCAAATACGTCGTTTGTGCGCTGATTAAACATAACAACAAACTTTTTGTCTACAGTTTTTGCAAGCTCATTTATAGCACGCGCTTTGCTGACGGTAATATCAATCGGTTTTTCAACCAGAACGTTAAGCCCTGACTTTAACGCAGTAATCGCTATATCGCAATGTAGCTTATGCGGTGTTGATACAATAACCGCATCAACAAGACCGCTTGCAAACATTTGGCTGTAATCGCCAAAGACTGCAACGTCGCGGTAATTTTCCTTAGCAAACTCACGACGTGCGGGCAAAATATCGCAGACTGCGGTAAGCTGAGCGCCCTCGACCGAGCCGCTAAAAAGTGTGTTGGCGTGGGCTGTTCCTATGTTACCTATGCCTACAATACCTACGCGAACATTGTTCATAATGACACCCTCTTTTAAACCTTTGCGCCGCCGTATGTACCATTAGTGTCAGCAAAGACTGCTGTTACATTTTCCTTTTTCTTAGAGGTTGCAACGCGTTTCATAAGCTCTTCATAATAAAGGTCTTCATCAAACGGAATCTCAATTTCTCGACCCAAAAAGTCAGAAAGGTGCATTGCGTTTGAAAGAATAACACCCTTAAGACCTTCCGCGCCTTCAGCGATAAGAGGTGTTCCGTGAAGAATCTTACCAGCCCAAGCATTTACAACACCAATATGCTGTGGGTTTGTATCTTCAATCTCGATTTCAAGATTGTGTGTTTTTATTGAGCCAAATACCTCTGTATTGGTCTTAGTGAATTCAGATTCTTTCATTTCAAATTCGGTAACTGTAAGCTTGTCATCCTCGACAACAAGTTTTGCGCCGTCCATCTGAACTTCAAAACGGTTAGAACCCTTGCCGTCACCTGTTGTGGTAATAAATACACCTGTTGCGCCGTTTTCGTATTCAACAAAGGTTGTTACGTCATCATCAACCTCAATGTCATGCCAAGCGCCGTATTTAATTTTTGAAAGAACCTTTACAGGCATACCGCAAATCCACTGCCAAAGGTCAAGCTGATGAGGACACTGGTTAAGAAGAACGCCGCCGCCTTCACCAGCCCAGGTAGCGCGCCAGTCACTTGAATTGTAATAAGCCTGTGAGCGATACCAATTGGTGATAAGCCAGTTTGTACGGCGAATTTCACCGTATTTGCCTGAATGAACAAGCTCGTGCATTTTGCGATATACGGGGTTTGTACGCTGATTGAACATCATACCGAAAACAACCTCTGGGTGTTTTTCTGATTCGGCAATCATCTCGCGAACCTGCTTTGTATAAACACCTGCGGGTTTTTCACACATTACGTGAATTCCGCGCTTCATACACTCGATTGAATATGTGGTATGGTCATAGTGCGGAACTGCAACAAGGCAAGAATCAATAATACCGCTGTCAAGCATCTCGATAGCATCGGTAAAGTATGAGATGTTTGCATCAGGGTATTTTGATTTTGCAAATTCGATACGGTCGGGGTTTTTGTCACAGATAGCAACAAGCTCTACCTCAGGACAGTTACCACCCATAATATTGGCGGTATGACCTGTGCCCATATTGCCAAATCCTATGATACCAAGTTTAATTTTCTTATCCATAATAATTGCTTTCCCTTCTTAAAAAGAATATAAAAATATTTCGATAGAAAATTGTTCACAGTGCCTTTTTGCTCGGTGCTGTGGGCAATTTTAGAAACCACAAGATTTTAAATAATCATAACTTTTCTTAATGCAGTCAAACGGGTCTTCACCGTGGCAATCATCCTGCTCTACCATCATATACTTAACACCGCTGTTTTCAGCAGCCTTGAATACGCGGTCGAAGTTGATATTACCCTCGCCTACTACAGCGATATTATCCTCAAAATTTTTAAACGTATCACTAAAAGCATAATCTTTAAGATGAATAACAGGAAGTCTGCCTGCAAGTTTTTCAATCCAAGCTGCCGGGTCACCGCCCGCTGCCTGCACCCAAAAAGTATCAAGTATTATACCTAATTCATCAGGTGCAAAATCTTCTACTAAATGCTCAATAACATTTTTACCGTCAAATTTTATAAACTCTTTTGCGTGGTTATGGTGCATAAAGTATTTGCCGTTTGCTTTAACAGCCTTAATTATATCGACATATTCATTGTAAAAATCTTTATATGTAAGACCCTCACGGCTTATAGAAAAATCGTGAAAGCCAAGACCAACATAATCGCAATTAATTATATCGTGATTTCTGCAAACCTTTGCTACGTCCTCTTTAAGCTGTGCGGGTGGTGTGTGGGTTACTACGCACTTAAGACCGTTTCTATCAAGGTTTTCCTTAAGCCATTCAGGCTCATATTCGCAAACGCCGCTTATTTGAACATTTTTATAACCTATATCGGCTACTTTTTTTAGTGTTTGTGCAAAATCATCAAGATTTTTACAATAATCACGCAATGTGTAAAACTGAATACCTATTTCCATAGCTTTTACTCCTTAAAGTAACTTCTTGAATTCTGTACAAGCATAATCAAATGCTTCTTCATTGCTATTGAATTTTATTTCGCCTACTGCGCTTTCCTCACCCTCGCGTTCAAGACCTGCAAGACCTACAAACTCGGCAAGGTGTGGTTCCATTGTAAATACTGTACCGCCCTGAGCCAAGTATTCGGGAATAATAAGACTATAGTTACCGTCGCCCTTGCCAGGAGGCACTATAACACCGTCAGACATTCTTGCGTCTTTAACGTGAACGTATTTAATGCGGTGTTTTAACATATTCCAAGCGCGTGCGGTGTCTTCTTTGCACTGAACAAAGTTTGCAGTGTCAAATACACCCTCAATTTCAGGGAAGGTATCAAGAATCTCAAGACAGCGTGAAGCAATATCTCCGTATATGCCCTTTTCGTTTTCGTGGCAGAATGTAACACCACTGCCGCGCATAACGTCAAGCATTTTACCCATACGGTCCATAACCTCATTTTTATAATCGGCAGGGTCCTTGCCCTTTGGAATGAAGAATGAAAAAGCACGAAGGTTTTTAGCCTCAAGAATATGAGCGAACTCAAGCATCTTCTTTAAGCTTTCAAGATGTTCCTCAAAATCGCCTTTTTCTATATCAATCTTACCGATAGCCGAACCGATTGACCAGGTTTCAAGACCTGCGGCATCCAATTTTGCCTTTACCTCGCGGATTTTGTCTACCTCAACTCCTGCAATCCAGGTGCCGTCAACATTACGGATTTCAAGACCCGCAAGACCGTTGCGGTGCATAGCCTTAATTTGTTGGTCTATCATTGGGCTTGCTTCATCAGCAAAGCCATAGATTTTTACATTACTATTCATAATAAAGTACCTCTTATACTCCTGAGTATGCTGAGAAGCCTCCATCTACAGGAACGGTAATACCTGTAACAAAGCCTGATTTGGTTTCGTCAAGCAACCACTCTAATGTACCGAGCAGTTCCTCTGCCTCGCCGAAACGACCCATAGGAGTTGAACGCAAAATCTTGTCTGTACGTGGTGTGGGTGTGCCGTCCTCGTTAAAGAGAAGCGCACGGTTTTGGTTTGATACAAAGAAGCCAGGAGCTATCGCATTGACGCGAATACCCTCTTTTGCAAAGTGAACTGCAAGCCAAGAGGTAAAGTTTGTTACCGCTGCTTTTGCGGCAGAGTATGCGGGAATCTTGGTAAGGGGGCGGTAAGCGTTCATAGAAGAAACATTGAGTACCGAACAACCCTTACGACCAATCATATCGGTCATAAATACCTGACTTGGAAGCAGAACGCCCTTGAGATTAAGGTCGAATACAAAGTCAAAGCCCTTTTCATCAATGTTAAAGAATGTGAGAATGTCCTGTGCAGACTCATCACCTTTAACATATTCTTCGTGCGCTGTGGTGCATTTGGGGTTGTTACCACCTGCGCCGTTTACCAAAATATCGCACTTGCCAAAATCGGCAAGAACCTTTTCGTGAACTGCTTCAATGTCAGCTTTATCAAGACAGTTGCATTTGTAAGCCTTGGCAATACCGCCCTTTGCAACAATTCCTTCTGCTACCTTGCCAGCAGCCTCTTCATTAAGGTCTAAAAGCGCTACCTTTGCGCCCTTTGATGCCAAAAATTCTGCAAAGCCTGAGCAAAGCACGCCGCCTGCTCCAGTTACTACTATTACTTTTTCCATTATTTTTTACCTTCCTTTTCAAGTGTATCCCAAACACCTAACATATACATAATGCCGAGTGCTCGGTCATATAAACCATAGCCAGGTCTTACCGTACCTGCCTTTTCGCCCCAAAGGTGTCTACCGTGGTCGGGACGGATATATCCGTCAAAACCACAGTCGTGATATGCCCTTAGTATATCAAGTATACCTGTATCACCGTCACAGTCGCGGTGGCTTGCTTCTGAAAAGTCACCGTTCGGGAAATGCTTAACATTACGAACGTGAGCAAATGCAATACGGTCGCAGTGCTTTCTTACAATGCTTGCCACATTGTTTTCCGGATTAGCGTTAAGGCTACCTGAACAAAGTGTCAGACAGTTGTGGGGATTATCAACCATTTTTAAGAAACGGTCAATGCTCGGCTCGTCGATAAGCAGACGAGGAAGACCAAATATATCCCATGGTGGATCGTCCATATGAATTGCCATTTTGATACCTGTTTCCTCACAAACAGGCATAAGCTTTTCGAGGAAATACTTGAGGTTTGCCCAAAGTTTTTCGTGGTCAACACCCTCATAAGCCTTGAAAAGCTCGTCGAGCTTTGCCATTCTTTCAGGCTCCCAACCAGGAAAAGACATATTATATTTTTCGGTAAATTCAAGAATGTAGTTTGCCATTGCATTGTAATCGTCCTGAATCATACCCTTTTCATAGAAAAGCGCGGTAGAGCCGTCGCCTACGGGGTGGAACAAGTCAGAGCGAGTCCAGTCAAATATAGGCATAAAGTTGTAGCATATAACCTTAACACCAAATTTAGCAAGATTGCGAATTGTCTGAATGTAGTTTTCAATATATTTGTCGCGAGAAGGCAAACCGATTTTTATATCATCGTGAACGTTAACCGACTCAACAACGTCAATGTTAAAGCCGTATTCATCGCACTGAGCCTTTACCTTTGCGATTTCTTCCTCACTCCAAATTTCACCCGGCATTTTGTCATGAAGAGCCCAAACAATTCCTGTAACACCAGGGATTTGTTTGATGTCTTGCAGCGAGATTTTATCATTACCCTCGCCGTACCAACGAAATGTCATTTGCATACGTTTACACCATCCGTTTTTAGATTTTGACAATGTTTTGTAAGGCATACTATACCATTGTTATACATATTATACAAAATCACTTTTAACAATGGAATTGCAAATATTATCTTTAAATATTGCAAATCGTATCAAAGTGTGGTATAATGCCCCTTGGTGATAATATGAGCAAGTATTTTACACATAAACAAGACGGGCTTAACTGTCATTACTACCTTGATGAGCACCCTGATAAAGAGTACTTTAAACTGCACACACACGATACTTTCGAGTTGTATATTTTTGTGCACGGACGTGGCAAATTTTTGATAGAGGGTAACGAATATCCCCTATCTCACGGCGATATTATACTAATGCGCCCTACCGAAGCGCATTACATAGATATAGACGCTACACGCCCCTACGAGCGTTTTTCGGCGCATTTTAGCGAAGATTTTTTCAAACCCTTTGATAAAGACGGTCTGCTACTTGAAGCATTTTTAAATCACGAGCCAGGTATGTTCAACCGTTATACACGTGACGATTTCAAGCCCGAAATATATAATTTACTTATTAATAACCTGCTCGGCGAATCACAAAACCGACATTTGCAGGTTAGCTGTAATATGCTACCGCTTCTTAACGAAATATACAAGGTGTATAAATCCCGTCGTGATACCGAAACACAGGGCGAGTCCCCCATACAACGAATAGTACGATATATAAACAATCATATAAATGATAGTCTTACACTTGATACGATATGTAATAAGTTTTATATAAGTAAGGCGCAGCTGTGCCGCAGCTTTAAGGCGGCGACGGGCTCAACCGTACAAAACTATATAAACGCAAAACGGCTTGTAAACGCAAAACGAATGTTATCAGAGGGTATCTCCCCCACCCGCGCCGCAACACTTTGCGGATTTAACGACTACTCTGTATTTTACCGTGCGTTTTATAAGGAATACGGCAAAGCGCCGAAGAAAGAATATAATAAGATATAAAAACAAAGGTCAGTGCAAGCCGATTTTTTAACTTGCAATGACCTTTAATTATATTAAATCTTTTATTACTTCGCCTGCAATTATAAGCCCAGCTACACTCGGCACAAAGGGCACCGAGCCGATAATGTTATCGACATTTTTTATGGGTTCTTCTTTTGAATATACAACCTTTAATTTTTTTATCCCCTCTTTTTTGAGCCTTGTTCTCATTACCTTGGCAAGTGGACAAACACTGGTTTTATAAATGTCGGTGACTTCAAACATCTCTGGGTGCAATTTATTTCCCGTACCCATACTGCTGATAATAGGAATACCGCATTTATCGGCATTTATCGCAAGTTCTACCTTTGCGGCAACCGTATCAATAGCATCGACAATATAATCATATTGCGAAAGGTCTATGTTGTCGGCATTTTCGGGCAGATAAAACATTTTGTGTGCCGTCACATTGCACTCGGGGTTTATATCAAGTATTCTCTCACAAGCAACGTCAACCTTGTACTGCCCTATTGTTTTATGTGTTGCGTACATCTGACGATTTATGTTGGTTACATTAAAGGTGTCGTTATCAATAAGATCAATAGCTCCCACACCCGCACGAGCCAAAGCCTCGACTGCGTAAGAGCCGACACCTCCCACACCGAACACTGCCACACGACATTTTTTAAGTTTTTCTATAGCCGCTTCACCTAAAACGGCTATAGTTCTTGTATTTTGATTTTCCATAAATATTCCTACTTATCATACTTATCGCATAAAGCGGTAACCTGATCGGCAAACTTTGCAATTTCTTTATTGGAGCTATCTTTGTTTTTATTAATAACCGAAAGCAAACGCTGACCAGCGGCATAAAGGCGCGAGAACACCGTCTCGGCGCGGTGTCTGCCCTCACTTTTACGTTCAATGCGTACTACTCTGCCTTTTTCTATGCACTCGCCTGTCAAAAGGTCATACTTGTCTCCGCTAAAAGGCGCTATTGCATTTATGCCGAGTGTAGACTCAATTTCTTTTGCAAAAGTGTCACAAACACTGTCGTCGCCGTGATTTACAAACACGGTTTTAACCGAATTTTTTACATTTGACAACCAACCGAGCAGCATATCGCGATCAGCGTGGCCGCTGATACCCGCCAAGGTGGCAATACGAGCGCGGACATTTATCTCCTCGCCAAAAAGCTTAACTGTGGTTTCGCCGTCGACAAGCTTGCGACCCACTGTGCCCTCAGACTGATAACCGACAAAAAGTATTGTACTATCATTTCTCCACAAATTATGTTTTAAGTGGTGCCTAATGCGACCCGCCTCGCACATACCCGAAGCTGATAAAATAACCTTGGGTGTTTCGTCAAAGTTTATCATTTTCGAATCATCTGACGTCACCGATAGTTTAAGTCCGCCAAAGCGTATGGGGTCGATACCCTGCTCTAACAAATCAAGGGTTTCTTCATCGTAGTAATCGGTAAGACCCGACGAGTAAATGTTTGTAGCCTCTACTGCCAATGGACTATCGACATATACCGCAAAATTTGCGTGATTTTTTATAAGCCCCTGCTCTTTTATGTTTCGGATAAGATAGAGCATCTCTTGTGTTCTGCCTATAGCAAACGATGGGATTACCACATTTCCGCCGCGGTCAAAGGTTTCCTGCAAAATCTCGGTAAGCTGCAACGTGTAATCAGGACGCGTGCCGTGTGTGCGGTCACCGTAGGTTGACTCAATTACCACATAATCAGCAACGGGCGGAACTGCAGGGTCATTTATAAGAGGACGTTTGGTGTTGCCAAGGTCGCCCGAAAAGATAATACGCTCGGTCTTGCCATTTTCGGTAATTTCAAACAAAATGCAAGCCGAACCCAAAAGATGACCAGCATCTATAAACGTAATTCTTATGCCTTCGAAAATTTCGGCGGGCTTGTTATAATCGTAATGTTTAAAAAGCTTCAACGCATTTTCGGCATCCTGCAATGTATAAAGCGGAACATATTCCTGTGCGCCTGCGCGTTTTGCCTTGCGGTTGCGCCACTCGGCTTCAAATTCCTGTATGTGTGCAGAGTCGCGAAGCATTATGTTGCAAAGCTTACGCGTAGCCAAAGTAGAATATATTTCACCCTTAAAGCCCTGTGCTACAAGAGCGGGTATTTTGCCCGAATGATCTATATGCGCGTGTGTAAGGCATATCGCATCAATATCACAAGGCACTATGGGAATTTCACAATTCTCGTAAATATCGGCTCCTTGCTCCATTCCGCAATCAATAAGTATATTTTTACCACAAGCCTCAAGCAGTGTACAAGAACCCGTAACCTCATGCGCCGCGCCCAAAAATGTAATTTTCATAATCTACCCACTCCTTTTATTTGATTTCAACTATATTCTAACATATTTAAATTATGAAATAAAGAGCAAATTATAAATAAAATAACAAAGTTCCTTATATAGTTTTAATATAAGGAACTTTTAATATGTTTTAATTATTTATCACGCAAATACAGCGTTCTTGTATTTCTATGCTTATAAACACTAAGCACCAAACCTACACCTAAATACATACATATAAGAGATGTGCCGCCCGCGCTAAAGAACGGCAATGTTACACCAATTACAGGAAGCAGTGCCACACACATACCGATATTTATTACAATTTGGGCAAGCATCATACCAAAAAAGCCGACACAAATTATTTTACCGTTTTGTCTATTGCAGTTTCGCGCTATATTCACAGCGCGAAAACCAATCGCCGCAAGTACCAACAGCACAACAAAACAGCCAAGAAAACCAAGTTCTTCACCAATGCTTACAAATATAAAGTCATTTTGTCCCTCAGGCACACCGCCCACTTGAGTAAGACTGCCTTTGAATAAACCTTGTCCTGAAAATCCACCGTTTGCAAGCGCCATACGACCGCGGTATTGCTGGTAGGTAGCTCCCATAATATCAGCCTCAATATCAAACATACTTACGAGTCGCTGACGCTGTTCATCATTCATTATTACGAAATAAATAAGCGGTGAAGCGGCTAATAGCGCCGTAAAAGCCAATACAAAATATTTCCACGAAACACCTGCCGCCCACATCATACAAAGCACCATAATGGCAAACACAAGCGCTGTGCCGTCATCACCCTGAAAATGTATAAGTAATACAGGAAATGCACCGTGCAAGCAGATGGGAATTAAGGTTTTTAACTTATTTATAGTTGGCTTAACCTTACTTAAATGGGTGGCAAAGGTAATAATAAAGCATATTTTCAAAAGCTCTGACGGCTGAAAGGTGGTAAATCCCAAATCAAGCCATGCCTTGTCGTCGGTACCCTCGGGTGCCCAACCGATAAAAAATGTAAGTATTACGGGTATTACGCCAATCAACACAAATAAATACCAATATTTTGAATACTTGTCAAAATCTATACTTGATATAACAATCGCGGCGGCAATTCCAACCACCATACCAATTATCTGTACCAATAAAGGTCGCAGTGTGTCAAGATATCTTGTAGACGAATAAACCGCAAGACAGCCATAACTTGTAGCGAATACACAAAGTATTACCATAAGCTTGTCAGTTTCACGAATAAAGTCGGCTATTCTCGCTATAAATCTACCCAAGGTTTGCCACCTGCCTTTCATTAAAAATATTATATATAATAAATATTAATTTTTCAAGATGTTATACAAAATTAAATTGGGCTATTGCATAGTGCAATAGCCCAAAGCTTTAATTATCTGTTGTTAATTCATTTATATACGGTATTGAAGGAGATGCGCCCCGTCGCGATACAGTTACAGATGCCGCTTTTGAAGCAAGCTTTAATGCGCAGTCAATATTTTTGCCCTGCGATATAGCGCTTATAAAATATCCTGTAAATGTGTCACCTGCAGCCGTAGTATCTATAACATTAGTTTCATATATCGACTGCCTTATAAATGTATCAGCATTTTTGAAAATACAGCCCTTTTCGCCTAAGGTAAGTATTAAATTACTGTCAGGATATTCCCGTATAAAACGCTCAGCAATTTCATCAGGATTTGCGCTGCCAAAAAGTGCCTCGCCCTCTGTTTCGTTACAGAACCACCACTTTACAAATTTTAAAGGCAAATTATGTATTGTTTCATCAAAAGGCGATGGGTTAAACGCAATCTGCATTTTACGCTCTTTGGCAATTTCAAATGCAACCGAAAGATTGCTTATTTCGTTTTGAAGCACCAATATGTCGTTTTCCTTAGCATCACAAAGAAATCTCTCAATATATTCTCGGTCAATCACTTTGTTTGTGCCGCCGTAAAGCAAAATACTGTTTTGCCCGTTTTTATCTACCTGAATTATAGCGTGACCGCTACTGCTTTCTACCAATTCAACACGTTCTGTATCGACGCCGTTGTCAGATAAAGTCTGTTTTAAAAACTCACCGTCGCGGCCTAATATTGCGCCGTGAACAACCACACTTCCTGCGCGTGAAAGAGCGACAGACTGATTAAGCCCCTTACCACCTGCAAAAATTTGCATATTTTGTGAAGCAAGCGTCTCACCTGCGCCGACAAAATGCTCTACTGAGTAAACATAATCAATATTGAGTGAACCCAAATTATAAATTTTCATAATCTTACAACTCTATATGCTTCATAGTAGTATCTACCGCATCGGTAATCTTTATTGTACCAACACCAAAAATTGAGGTGTGAAGCTTGTTGTTAATCGGCTTTGTCCAAACCTCATCAATACAATCTATACCAAAAGTAAGACCTAAAATCGAACCCACTGTAGCGCCGTTGCAGTCGGTATCAAAGCCCGTTTCTACCGACATACAAATAGATTTGCCAAAATCACCGCCACCATATAACAATGATGCTACAACTATCATAGCGTTAGAGATTGTATGGCACCAGTCGTACGGGGCAAATTCATTATAACGGCTGTGAATATCTTTAAAGCAATCTTCTTGTGATACGCCGCCTTCAAAACCGTTTATAACGTCGGTGATTGACGCATAAAGTCTTGAAGTATGAGGTATCTGTGCAAGTCCGCAGTCAATTATAGTTTTTATATCGTTGGTGGTTGCCGCCGCTGCGAGCATTGCCGCTACAAGCATTTCACCGTAGATACCATTTTTTGTATGAGAAATTGACGCATCACGAAATGCCATTTCTGCGGCAAGCTGTGGATTACCCGGATTTATATAACCAAAATAGTCACCGCGTATCTGCGCGCCAATCCACTCGCGATAAGGATTTTTATACACCGCTGATTCGGGTGGCTCAAAGCCGTTGACAAAGTTACAAAACGCTACACGCTCTGCAGTGCAGTATGCATCCTTGGGTTGAAGGCTAAGCCAAATGCGTGACACATCATAATCGGTAAAATCTTTTCCGTATTTTTTGATAAGCTGTTGAGCAAGCACTACATAGTTGGTATCATCATCAACAGGCATACCGTCCATCTCGTCAGCGAATGGACGATTCTCAAAACGGAATCTATAGTTTTCTACCATTTGGAAATCTATATCACCACGAACAATATATCTATGCATTGGGTAATTGTTCGATTTTTTGAGCACAGGTATCAATTCATCAGTTTTTATTCCCTCAACCGTTTTGCCCAAAAGACAACCACAAATTCTACCCATCCACGCACCGTGAATTTTATCTTTAAGGTCTTTCTTGTCTACAGTGCCGTTAAATTCGGGATTTTTTCTAAGCGCTCTAATTTCATCAAGGGTTGACGGCTCGTTATATTTGTAGTCTTCAACTACCTTTGCGTTACGGACTATATCAAATAAAACGTCGCCGAGCTTCTTTTTTATCTCATCTTTTGGCAATCTTGAAACAGTGCTGAATAACTCCTCATACTGCGCAACATCAAGCCCCTCGTCTATCGACTGATGATATTCGGAAATAATACCCAAGGTTGAATAATATGACTCCCAGCTATGAATGTTTTCATATTTTGGTTTTAATTCTTTTGTACCCTTGAGTTCCTCTGTAATTCTGGCATCACTTTCAAAAACAATCGCATCAAGTGAAATGTCAAAATGCTTCGACATCTTTATAAGCTTGTCAAGCTCGGGTAATGATGCTCCGCTTTCCCATTTTTGCACCGATTGACGCGAAACACCAAAAAGCTCTGCAAACTGTTCTTGTGACATATTAGCATTTGTGCGCAGTCTGCTTATAACACTGTTTACTGCCATAGCCATATCTCCTATTTGTTTTTTTATTATTATAATGGTTATTGAAGGTGGAAATATGGAACATTTCCACATCCAACAATCATTATATCAATACTTTTATAAAAACACAACAAACTTGAAATTGCTATTTTTGCAACCTGTAGTTGTCAAAAAAATAAGCTGTCCGATAAATTCGAACAGCTTTAATAAATTTATTCAATCGAAATCACTTTATATCCTTGAGATTCTACCGCATTTTTAAGTGCTTCTTCGGCTACATCTACGTTAAGTTCTATGTTGGCAACACCTGTTTTGTGGCTGATGTCAAGCACGGTGACACCGCCTATATTTTCGAGCGCTGTTTTTGCGTGAGCCTCACAATGCGGGCACATAAGTCCCTCAATTTTAATTATTTTTTTCATTTTTCTTTTCTCCTTTTCGATGGGCTTATTAGATTTAAAAAGGTTAAGTCTAAGCGCATTTGTCACAACACAAAAGCTTGACAGGCTCATAGCCGCCGCCGCGAACATAGGGTTTAATTCCCACCCAAGAACAGATATAAATACTCCCGCCGCAAGCGGTATACCTACAGCATTATAGATAAATGCCCAAAACAGATTTTGTTTTATGTTTGTAAGCGTTTTTCGGCTTAATCTTACAGCCTCTACCACATCAGAAAGAGTGCTGTTCATCAAAACAACATCGGCAGATTCTACCGCAATATCCATTCCGCTACCAATCGCCATACCAATATCAGCCGTAGTGAGCGCGGGCGCATCGTTTATACCGTCACCCACCATTATAACCTTACCTTCATTTTTTAAGCCGATTACAGCCTGCGCCTTACCGTCGGGTTTAACACCGGATTTAACCTCGTCAATGCCAACGGCACGCGCTACGGCATTTGCAGTTTTTTGATTATCACCCGTAAGCATTATTACACGAATACCCATTTTTTTAAGTGTAGCTACAGCGCCTTTTGACTCAGCCTTTATTGTATCTGCTACGGCAATGACACCTATTAAGACACCGTCTTCTACAAACACGAGCGGAGTTTTACCGTCATTTGACAATTTATCTGCAAGCTCGGTTATAGCGCTTGTGTCAATGCCCTTCTCTGCCGCAGAATCAATACTGCAACCAAAGCAAAAACTATTTCCTACCGTACCTCCTACGCCAAAACCCGCCGTTTCGCTGAATTCGGTTACCTTCAAGGCTGTAATACCCTTTTTCTTTGCATATTCGGTAACGGCTATAGCCAACGGATGAGCGCTACCGCTTTCAAGGGAATACGCTATCTGTAAAAATTTGTTTTCATTGATATTGCCAACAGGAAAAACATCTGTAACGGTAGGTTTGCCACTGGTTACCGTGCCTGTTTTGTCAAGTAACGCGATATTACATTTACCGCACAGTTCAAGCGCGGATGCTGTTTTAAAGAGTATGCCGTGACGAGCGCCAACACCACTACCCACCATTATAGCAACAGGGGTAGCAAGTCCCAACGCGCAAGGGCAGCTGATTACAAGCACCGAAATTGCGCGCGCTATTGCAAATCCAAATCCCTTATCCAGAAATAACCATACTGTAAGTGTTATCAAGGAAATTGTCAAAACACATGGCACAAACACAGCCGACACCTTATCGGCAATACGCGCTATCGGCGCTTTTGTAGCGGCGGCATCGCTTACCATTTTGATTAGTTTCGCAAGGGTACTGTCCTCGCCGACTGCGGTTGCGCGGCAGACGAGTCTACCTGTTTTGTTTATTGTGCCAGATGATACTTTACTGCCTATAACCTTATCTACAGGTATGCTCTCACCCGTGAGTGATGATTCGTCAACGGCGCTACTGCCTTCAATTACAACGCCGTCTACCGCAAAGCTTTCGCCCACACGAACCACAAAAATATCGTCCTTTAAAACCTCATCTGCATTAACTGTAATTTCCTTGTCATCTTTTAAAAGTGTAACTGTTTTTGGGGCGAGCTGTAACAAAGCTTTTATGGCGTTTGTGGTCTTGCCCTTAGCATATCCTTCTAACAGCTTTCCCACTGTAATCAGTGTCAAAATCATAGCGGCTGACTCGAAGTATAAACCGTGAAGCAGATGAAGAGCCGCCTCGCCGCTTGACACAGTCATTTTAAAAACATTTACAAGGCTATACAGGTAAGCCGCGGCAGAGCCTAAAGCTACCAGTGTATCCATATTGGGCGCGCGATTAACAAGCCCTTTAAATCCATTTATAAAAAACCTTTGGTTTATGACCATAACCGCCGAGGTTAGCAATAATTGAACAATCGCCTGCGCCATATAATTTTGGGCTATAATGCGAGGTAGCGGCGCGCCCCACATAGTATGGAACATTGAAAAATACATTAAAACCGCCAACAAAACGCAAGAGCATATAAGCCTTGACAGTATGTTTTTGTTAGAGTTGTCCTCTTTGCCTTGTGATTTAACGTCTTTTTTCTTGTTGTCAGCTACAGCTACTCCATAACCCGCATCAACCACAGCGTTTATTATCGCCTGCGCATCGGCGCCGTCATTTACAGTCATATCACCTGTGAGCAAATTGACGTTACATTCACTAACACCCTCTACACCGCCTACTGCCTTTTCGACGCGCGCACTACAAGCGGCACAGCTCATACCCGTAACCTTAAATTTTTGCATTTTATCACCTCGGTTATCTTATGCTAACTGTATATATTATACATTTTTAAAGCTTGTTTTTCAAGTAATAAATAAGGCAACTGAAAAATTTTTCAGTTGCCTTATAAATATTTTTAGAAGCCTAACAGCTTGGTGCCTGCTGTTTCAAGCATGGTGCGTTTTGCTGTGGCATCGCTGTCGGTAGCGCCAACAGCGCTGATATAAAGCTTAATCTTAGGTTCAGTACCTGATGGACGAACTATAAGCGAGCTGCCGCCTGCAAGATAAAAGCCCAAAACATTTGATTTTGGTAAATTGATAGCTGTGATTTTACCACTTGCTATGTCAAGGCTTTCGCTCTTATTAAGGTTATCAAAACGAGCAACCTTAATACCATCAACCTCACTGGGCGGATTTGTAGCAAGTCGGTCCATAATATCAGCAATCTGCTTCATACCGGCTTGACCCTCACAGGTAAAGCTCTTTTGTGAGCAGTAGTAATAACCGTATTTATCATAAAGCTCTGAAAGAACCTCAATAAGATTTTTACCCTGTGACTTATAGTACGCTACCATTTCGCAGATAAGCATTGACGCAATTACCGCATCCTTATCGCGCACATAGGTGCCTGCCAAATAGCCATAGCTTTCTTCAAAGCCGAACACATAACGCTCGGGGTGACCCTCGGCTTCAAGGTTTGCAATCTGCTCGCCTATAAACTTAAAGCCTGTAAGCACATCACGAAACTCGCAACCGTAATCCTCGGCAATTTTTAGACAAACGTCACTTGTAACGATAGTCTTTACAGCAACGGGATTTTCGGGCAATGTACCGTTTGCCTTACGGCATTTTAAGATATATTCGAGTAAAAGCGCGCCAACCTCGTTACCGCTAAACAAACGATACTCGTCGCCGTTTGGTATAGCAATACCAACGCGGTCAGCATCAGGGTCGGTAGCAAGAAGCAGGTCGGGTTTTACTGTTTCGGCAAGTTTTAACGCGCACTCAAATGCCTGACGGATTTCAGGATTTGGGTACGGCGCTGTCGGGAAATTACCGTCGGGTTTCTCCTGTTCGGGTACTACGGTTACATTGGTAGCGCCTATTTTTGAAAGAATTGCGCGAACAGGCTTGTTACCTGAGCCGTGAAGCGGAGTATAAACCACATTAAGCTTTGACATATCAATGTCGCGGTTTACACGTCTGTCCTCAACTGCCGCAAGATATGCCTCGATTACATCGTCACCGATGTATTCAATCTTGCCGTCGGCTACCGCGTCGTCAAAATTCACACGCTTAACGCCGTCAAAAATATCAACCTGATTCATAATAGAAAGCACATAGTCAGCCGCCTCAAGTCCTAACTGACAGCCGTCGTTACCGTATGCCTTGTAACCGTTATATTTTGATGGGTTGTGGCTGGCAGTGACTACAATACCTGCGTCACACTTTAAGTGACGAACTGCAAAAGAAAGCATAGGAGTTGGCATAAGCTCTTTATAAATATATACCTTTATGCCGTTTGCCGCAAGAATTGCCGCAGCATCACGCGCAAAAACATCTGATTTTATACGGCTGTCGTACGCTATCGCAACCTTACCGTTTTCGGTAACCGAGTTAACGTATGCCGCAAGGCCTTGTGTTGCCTTACCCACAGTATAAACGTTCATACGGTTGGTACCCGCGCCTATAACACCGCGAAGACCGCCTGTACCGAATTCAAGATCCTTGTAAAAAGCATCGCTAATAGCCTCTTGGTTACCCTCTATGCTTTTAAGCTCGGATACCAAATCACTATCAAGTGTTGCTCTTTCACACCAAAGTTTGTATTGTTCATTAACCATTGCCAAAACCTCCCTTTTTTGTACATTATAATTTTATAATGTATTTGATAACTTGTCAACCAAAATTTAGTAAGAGGTTTCGACAATAAATTGAAAGTTGAAAGTTGAAAATTATGGTGTGCTTATGGCACATTTATATTTCGTTCGTATAGCGAACTCCAAAATTATTCATCATTCATTTTTCATTCTTCATTTAACTAAACGTTCCAAGTCCAAAACTGACGGACAAAGCCTTGTCCACGCGATTCATAGACGAGGAATCTATGGTTCCCATTTTTTCTTTAAGGCGTTGCTTGTCGATGGTTCGCACCTGCTCAAGCAGTACAATGCTGTCTTTTGCAAGACCGCAACACTCGGCGCTTATATCTATATGCGTAGGCAATTTTGATTTTTCGTGCTGACTGGTTATTGCCGCGGCAATTACGGTAGGACTATATCGGTTACCAACATCATTTTGAACTATAAGCACAGGCCGCACCCCGCCCTGTTCAGAGCCAACCACGGGGCTTAAATCGGCGTAGTATATTTCTCCTCGTTTTATATTCATTGACTATTCACACTCCGAAATATTACATTGTTGCATTACTATTTTTACCTTTTTTGTAAAAATATAATCACGGCAAAATATAAATTTTGCCTTAATGCATTTTATGAAAAATAAATGCGCAGTGTGAAAATGAAAACGGCGGGGATAAATCCCCGCCGCACAATAAATGTTTTATTTGTAGGGAACGACCTGTGTGTCGTTCCGTTTTGTACTATGATTATTTCAAAGTCTCCATCGCCTTAACAATACGGCTGTTTTCACCTTTAAAATAATACCACAATAATCCGTCAATTTCTTTATAGCTTGGACGGTAGTTATGCTTGTTATAAACACTCTCTATAAGTTTATCAACAAGTTGCCTGTACTTTACGTACTGTGAATCTTTTTTAAATTCTTCAGAAATTGTACTAACGGCAGTTCCGTCACGTTTTATGCGATAGTGTTTCTCGCCAAGATATGTATATAAATAATACGGCAATATCTCACTTACAACCTTGTCATAAATGCAGTAATTATCTTTATTTAATGCATATAGCGAAACGTAAGCGCAAAACTTTGTTGCAAAAGAAAAATTATATTTTCCGCTCTCTTTTCCTTGTCTTTTGTGCTCTTCGTTAACAGCATTAGCAATAATGTCAATAATTCCAGTATCGCCATTATTAATTTTATCTTTTAGGTCGGTTATTTGGCAAATTGCCTCTGCCGTAATTTCTCGTCCCATATTATTACCTTTAAATTTAGAACCCTCCGAAGCCAAATGGGTAGAATCCACCTTATCGATTAATTTGACGATATTCAAAATTTCTTTATCTTCATTCGGGAAATGATTACTCAATATGATTTTATAATCCTTATCAATTGGTTGTCGATAACCAGGATCGTTTTTAACAAGAGCCTTTATAAATTCAATATTGTGTTCCGTCAGCAACGGAAAACCGTTTGCATCCATGTCAAAATAATATTGCTGTGTTGCCATTTATATTTCCCCTTTAAATTTCAAATTGTGCCTTTAAGATTCTTTCTACTTCTAAGACGGAGAACCGTCCCTTGTCCTACCTTGTCCTAATTATTCCGTACATGTCCAATCTGCTGCATACATATGACAAAAACTATCATTTTTTAATATTATTTCGTTTTTAAATGCACTAGCCATATTTTCAAAAGTCATTGTGCGTGTCGTAGATGAATTATACTCAAAAGAAAGTGTTGTCGTACCACTATTTTTTGCCACAACATTGCGTGTATAATGTTCATCGTTTATAAACCAAATCGTTTTAAATGTAGCTGTCCAATTTTTTGTTGTTGGCAATTTAACCGTTTCAAGTGCAAAGCACTCATAGAAAGAATATGCACCGATTAATTCTATTGAATCGGGAACAGTAACCTCGGTAAGATTAACACAGTTATAAAATGCATATCTATTGATTTTTGTAATGTTTTCTGACAACACAACCTTTTCCAATTTATCAAGGCGGCTGAAACCGCTATTTAACACCTGTGTTACTGCAATATCATTGTAGGTTGCGGGAATTTCAAGTACCGTAGCATTAGTGGCTAATGTGCCCGCCTTTACACCATATGTACCATCATCAAGTAATGTATATTCAAAAAGTTTATTTGTCGGATTTTCTTCGGGTGCTGATTCAATTGGTGGCACTTCAACTGCATTTGGATTTTCCCAGTCGGAAGAATAATATTTCGCAGACATAGTAGTTTTCCCTGTTCCCGGTTCTCCACTACTAGTGGTATATGTATAACCGAAAGAATCTGTCCATTCCTTTGTTAATGCTGTTGCTGCAATTTTTTGATCTGAAATATCACAAACAAATTCAAAAGTATACGTAACTCCATTATAATAATATTTTCCATTCTCTTTCAAATCGACAATTCCATCCTTAAAAATGTTCTTAGGTACATAATCATTTGAAGTAAGTATACCATTTGTATGCCATTCCTCTGCTAAAAGGAAGGTAGCACTTGTTAATCCCGATTGATAAAAAGCATATGACTCAATCTTTTTTAAGGTTTGTGGAAACTCGATGCTTGTCAATGATGTACAATTATAAAATGCATAGCTTCCAATAGTAGTTATTCCTTCGGGGATTGTTACTGTCTGCAATCTAGATAAATCATAAAATCCATTGTCCAAAATTTGTGTTACAGAAATACCATTATATGTGTCTGGAATTTCAATGTTTGCTTCGTATTTTGCCATACCGCCAGCCATAACGCCATATGTACCATCAGAAAGCAAACTATAGACCAAAATTTCTTTTTCATTTGGGTCACCAGTCATAGTACTTAAATCATGCGTTTCGGTTGTTCCGTCGGTGTAATAAACGATAAGATTTGTGCCTGTTATTTCAGTTTTTTCTATGCCACGACCAGTATCGCCCTTATCACCCTTTTCGCCCTTTACAGAGCCAAGACTTTGGGCGGTGGTTTCGTTTGTTTTGCGAACGTAAAGGTTGCCGTTTTCAATATACATTTCTGCAATGCCAACGCCGTCAGCGCCATCAGCGCCCTTAACATTGCCAAGGTCAATGGTAGTACCTGTTGTAAAGGTAACGCTTAAATTACCGTCAGCATCAAGTGTTACGCTTGCAATACCAACACCATCTTTACCTGCGGCACCTGTAGCACCGGTATCACCTTTATCACCCTTGTCGCCTTTGTCGCCTTTTTCTCCCTTAACGTTACCAAGGTTTATGACAGTTGTATCTGAAAGGGTAATTACAAGTTCGTTGTTATCAAGCTCTACGCTTGCAATACCAACACCGTCATCACCGTCTTTACCATCTTTACCTGCGGCACCCGTTACACCTGTAGCACCGGTGTCACCTTTGTCACCCTTTTCGCCTTGAATACCTTGCTCACCTTGTTCGCCTTGTTCGCCCTTGTCGCCTTTAGCACCATCTTGGCCGTTAAGACCGTCCTTACCCACAACAACACCTATTGTTTCGCTGTTGCCGTCAGAGTAGGTAATAACAAGCTGACCGTTAGTGTCTATTTCGGTTTTGGTTATACCAATACCGTCGTCACCATCTTGACCTGCGGCACCTGTAGCACCAGTTGCACCGGTGTCACCTTTATCGCCTTTATCACCCTTAGCGCCATCTTGACCGTTAAGACCGTCTTTACCAACTACTACGCCAAGGTTGGTTTCGTTTCCGTTTGAATAGGTGAGTACCAATTCACCGTTTGAATTGATTGTTGCAGACGATACACCAACACCATCGTCACCGTTTGTGCCGTCGATGCCGTTTTTACCGTCTTTACCTACAACAATACCAATTTTTTCACTGTTGCCGTTAGAGTATGTAATTACTAATTCACCATTAGCATCTATTTCGGTCTTGGTTATACCAATACCGTCATCACCGTCTTGACCATTTGTACCATTGGTACCATCCTTGCCGACTACTTTACCAAGGTTTTCGGTATTACCGTCAGAGTAGGTGATAACAAGCTCGCCAAGTGCGTTAATTTCGGTTGACTGTACGCCAATACCGTCGTCACCGTCTTTGCCGTCTTGACCTGTAGCACCGGTGTCACCTTTGTCTCCCTTTTCGCCTTGAATACCTTGCTCGCCTTGAATACCCTGTTCACCCTTGTCGCCTTTGGCACCGTCTTGACCGTCCTTGCCATCGGCACCCTTAATATTACCAAGGTCAAGGGTTGTGCCGTTGGTAAGGGTTATATTTAACTTACCATCGGTTATAACTATGTTTTGAATACCAACACCGTCTTGACCGGCGTCACCTTTGGCACCGGTATCACCCTTTTCGCCTTGTATACCCTGAACGCCTTGTATACCTTGGATGCCTTGTTCACCTTGGTCACCCTTATCGCCTTTATCGCCTTTTTCACCTTTGTCGCCAACTACAACGCCAAGGTTTGATACAGTATTATCTGAAAGTGTTATTACAAGCTCACCGTTTTGGTTGATTTCGGTCTTGGTTACACTTACGCCGTCATTACCTGCGGCACCCGTTGCACCCTTATCGCCTTTATCACCTTTATCACCCTTGGCTCCGATTACATTGCCAAGCTCGGTGCGTTGACCGTTTGAAAAAGTGAGTACTAAATTACCGTTACTATTTATTTCGGCACCGGTTACACTTATACCGTCTGCACCATCTTTGCCATCGGTGCCGTCTTTACCATCCTTACCATCTTGACCTGCGGCGCCGGTATCGCCGGTTTCGCCTTTCTCACCCTTTTCTCCTTGTATACCTTGTTCTCCCTGAACACCCTGTATACCTTGTGCGCCTGTGTCGCCCTTATCGCCTTTTTCACCCTTAGCGCCAACCACAACGCCAAGGTTTGATACGGTGTTATCTGAAAGAGTAATAACAAGCTCGCCCTTATTATTGATTTCGGTCTTGGTTACACTTACGCCGTCATTACCTGCGGCACCGGTGTCACCCTTATCGCCTTTGTCACCTTTATCACCCTGAACACCTTGTATACCTTGAATACCTTGAATACCTTGCTCACCCTGTGCGCCGGTAGCACCTGTGGCGCCGGTTTCACCTTTATCACCCTTGTCGCCTTTGTCGCCTTTGTCGCCTTTGTCGCCTTTGTCGCCTTTGTCGCCTTTGTCGCCTTTGTCGCCCTTGGCTCCGTCTGTACCATCTTTACCATCGGCACCTACAACAACACCCAAGTTTGCGCGTTGTCCGTTTGAATATTCGATTACCAACTCACCGTTTGAGTTTATCTGTGACGATACTACACCAATACCGTCGTTACCGTTCATACCAACAACTTTATCTAAATTAACGGTTTTACCGTCACTAAAAGAAATAACCAATTCACCGTCGGCATTTATGTTTGCCTCAGTGATTCCTACGCCGTCTGCACCATTTTTACCATCTGCGCCATCTTTACCGTCGGTACCGTTTAAGCCGTCTTTGCCGTCAGCACCTTTGGTATTACCGAGGTTTAATACAGTGCCATCGGTAAGGGTAAGCAGTAACTGACCGTCTGCGTTAAATGCGGCGGTTTTTATACCAACACCATCTTTGCCTGCAGTGGCTTTAAGCGTGGCTGTCCAATCGGTTTCACTACCGGAATAGCCGTTTGCTACCGCTATGTCATAGGCAGACTTACCCTCTAAGCTACCAAGCCACTCTTGCACAGTGCCCTCATAACCGTACTGCTTGGCTATCTCATAAGCAGAAAGCCCGTCTTTTACTGTAGTAGAGGCAGTAGTACTGTCTTTATCACTATTATGTATTAGCACAGCACTTCCTACCGAGATTGCCAGTGCTACTACAACTGCAGTTACTACTGTAAGTGCCTTTTTTAAAGTGTTTTTTCCGTTCATATTAATACCTCCATATAAATAGCCCTCGTATGTTGAACGCTATTCACCAATTTTTATGCCATTATAGCATAAAATAAAATAAATGTAAATAGTATTCAACAAAACGAGGGAAATTTTATGTTCAAAATTAAGGCCGCTGACGGCACAAACAATCTTTGCGGACGAAAAATCGCTGAAATACGTAAAAGCAAAAAGCTTTCACAGCGAAAACTTGCCGCTAAAATGCAACTGCTGGGTTTTGATGTAGACCATTACTTTATACGTCGGGTCGAAAACGGTGAGAGGTTTGTGACCGACATTGATTTAGTAATTTTTTCACGTGCACTCCAAGTGCCGATTGATAATATGCTATCAGCGGAGGATGCGAAACTTTAAAAAATTCCCCCATCCTTTTGAGTATTTTAATGCATTTGATTTAAAAAGTCTTATGCTGACAGCATAGTTGTATTTTTTTGTCATTTGTGGTATTATTATGTGGCGAAAGGGTGACAACAATGCAAAAAGATACATCAAAAATTGTAGAAGAGTTAGGACTTTGCCCCGATTTCACAACCTTTTATAACGAAAACAAGCAGTATTTAATTAAAGATACGTTATCAGAAATGCTTGAACAATTACTTGTGAAAAAGGGATTAAAAAAATCTGCCGTTATAAAAGAGGCAGAAATGAGCGAGGTTTACGGCTATCAAATTTTTTCGGGACTTCGTATTCCTGAACGCAACAAACTGTTGTGTTTGGCAATAGCAATGAAGCTTAATATTGACGAAATGCAAACCTTGCTTAAAACGGCAGGTTATTCACCACTTTATGTGAAACTCCCATTTGATAGCATTGTACTTTACGGTGTGTGTAAGGGTATGTCCGTAGTAGAAATCAATGAGCTTTTATATGAATACGGTTTAGATACTTTGGGGTAGTGTTATGAAAAAATGTCCGTATTGTCACGCTGATATAGAAGACAACGCGCGCTTTTGCGTGTTTTGTATGTCTTCTTTACAAGAAAAACAAAAAATAGAAAATGAAATTACCAGTAACAAAAGGTGGCCCTATCTAATAGCCGCCTTTTTATTGCTTGTGCTAATATTTGGCATTATTGTGTTTGCGTTAAGTACAAACGATGCTAACAACTCTTCAAGTGAAACCTCTATACCAAGCAAAATAATATCCACAGATAATTCGTCTGACACAAGCACTGTTTTATCAAACAATAACACAAGCGAAAACACCACAACCGATAATTATAATTCATCACAGGATAAAACCGAAGATAACAACAGCAAAAACACTGTAACAAAGCCGAACGGTAATGACAATAAAACACCATCTGCAAGCAGTTCGCAAGGCAGCGATACAAGCGTTTCGTCAATCAGCACACCCACAACAACCCCATCACAGTCTAAACCACAACAAAATGATGACAGCAACGCCCAAGGTTCAGAAGAACAAGACAACAATCAAGAAACGGTTACAAAAACCGAAGCATCATATATCTACCGTGATGCTGTTGCTACTGACTGCTACACCGAAGGAAATATACCCGCACAGCCTATTACGGATGTTATTGTTATTACGGGTGTTACAACTGCCGCAAGTGACGGAATATATAATATACCAGAAGAAATTGATGGAAAAAGAGTTGGTGCAATTATGCCCAACGCCTTTTGTGATGCCGCTATCAGCAGTACCGTCAAAAAAGTTGTTGTACCTACCTCTGTTAAAACCATTTGGCAAAATGCATTTTCAAACTGTTATAATTTAACCGATATTTATTTACGCGGTACAACTATAAATATATTTGAAACAGCCTTTGCCGATGTGTCAAATCGCACAGGAACACTAACTATACATTGCGCTCGTGACTGCAAAACCTTTGGCTTTTACTATTATCGAAACATAGCCGACAATTACGATGCTTTATACCAAGAGTGGAACGGCGGCGAGATTAAATGAACAGCTCTAAATTAACGTGCGAGCAATATATCAAAAAATTACTTCAAAATTACAGAATTATATCTGTTCTTTCCGATAAAAACGATTGCAAAACCTTTCGCATAAGACATAAGCACTTAAACCGCGATTTAGTATTAAATAGCTTTCCGCAAATTGTTACGGCATACGAAATTTTATGTAGCATTAAAGCCGAAAACATACCCGAAATATATGATTGCATAACCCTTAGCGATGGGCAGATTGTTTTAGAAGAATTTATCAGCGGCATAACCGTTGCCGATGTTATGAAAAGCGGAAATTATCATTATCGCGGTGCAAAACGCGTGTTAGAATCGGTTTGTAACGCGCTTGATTTTTTACATCAAAACGGTATTGTCCATCGTGATATAAAACCAGAAAATATAATCATTTCCGATGAAGGTCGTGTTGTCTTAATAGACCTTAATATATCGCGCAAAATATCAGCAAACACTAAAGATACCGTTGTAATGGGAACTGTAGGTTATGCTTCACCCGAACAGTTGGGCATTACACAAAGTGACCCTAGAACCGATATTTATGCACTGGGTATTTTGCTTAATGTGATGCTTACTGGAAAACACCCTAGCGAAATTTTAGCTCGTGGTAAAGCAAAAAAAATTGTTAAAATTTGTACGGCAATAAATCCAAAGGATAGGTATCAATCGGTAAAGGAACTTGCTAATTCATTATAACAAAAAACAGCACCTGCTTTTAAAACAGGTGCTGTGATTTTTTATTTTGTATCCTTTTGTCTTGCGCTGACGGCGCCCTCGGGATCGATTTCGCCAGCCTTTAAAAGTGACATTTTTGTAAGAGCGGGACCGACAAGCTCGTAAATCAGAACGGCAAACAGTGTAATGTTTGCGATAATTATACCCATTTCACCAAGTTTTTCAGCCTTGATTGCCATACCGAGCGCAACGCCTGCTTGCGGGAACAATGTTATACCCAAATATTTTATAATATTGGGGTCGCTTTTTACCATTTGTGAGCTGATGCGAGCGCCAAGATATTTACCTAAGCAACGGAAAAGTATGTAAACCACACCGATTAGTACTATAGTAAGGTCCTTAAAAATAGAAAGTTCAAATTCTGCGCCGCTTATTACAAAGAACAGTATAAATAAAGGCGCGGTCCAACGGTCGAGTCGGTCCATAAGATTTTCAGAAAAATCACACATATTGCAGAATACTGTGCCGAGCATCATACAAACAAGCAGTGATGAAAATACCACGTGAATACCAAATATATGGAAATCTAACTGTGAAAGGCCCACAGTTGCAAGAACAAACGCAACCGACATAGCAAGTCGCTTTGAACGCGAATGGAAAAATCTTTCAAAGAAAGTAAATATTGCGCCCATAACGAAGCCGAGCAACAACGACATAACTACCTCGACAATCGGCTCTATAATTACAGAAATCAGGTCAACACTGCCGCTTATCATAGCCTTTGCAACACCGAAAGAAATTGCAAACACAACTAAACCTACCGCATCGTCAAGCGCTACTACAGGTAGCAAAACGTCGGTAACGGGGCCCTTTGCCTTGTACTGACGAACTACCATAAGTGTAGCCGCAGGGGCGGTTGCGGCGGCGACGGCGCCAAGCACTATCGCTGCAGGAAGCGGTAATTTGTCGGGTATTATAAAATGCAGACCGATAAGCGCGGCATCAACTATAAGTGTTGTAATTACAGCTTGAAAAATACCGATTACAGTCGCCTGTTTACCAATTTTTTTAAGCTGTGCCAAACGGAACTCATTACCGATAGCAAAGGCGATAAAACCAAGCGCTATATCACTTAAAAGACTATATGATTTTACATTTTCATGACTTGTAAAGCCCAGTCCGTCAATTCCTAATGCGCCAAGCACGTAAGGTCCGATAAGCACACCTGCAACAAGATACGCCGTTACTGCAGGAAGCTTTAATTTTTTTGCAACACGGGAAAGCATAAGTCCCGCAAAAATTGCTACTGATAAGGTTAATAAAATCTGCACCTAAATCCCCTCTTGATTTTAAAAATTCGTACGAGAGTAAGTATAGTACAACTAGTTTGTAAAAGCAAGTAGAATTTTGTACAAAATTTTACAAAAAGTCTTGCAATATGTTTATTATACAGATATAATTTACCCTGACGAGAGTCGAACCAAAGGTTAATATAACCCGAAAGGATTTAAGCATTATGAAAAAGATATCTTTAAATGGTGAATGGGTGCTCAAAAATCCCAAAACCGACGCAACTTTTAAAGCGACAGTTCCAGGTGACGTGCACAACGACCTTATGAATGCCGCTGTTATCCCAGACCCATACTACTCTGACAATGCAAATAATTGCGGTTGGGTAGCAGAGCAAGATTGGATTTATGAGAAAAAGTTTACCGTAACCGAGGAAATGCTCGAAAACAAACTTAACCTCGTTTTCTTGGGCATTGATACTTTTTCTGAAATATATATAAACGGTACAAAAATTGCCGACACCGACAATATGTTTTTGCGCTATACATTTAAAATAAACGAATTTGTTTCTGTCGGTGAAAATACCCTTACGGTAAAACTGCTTTCAATTCGAGAGCAGGCTGCAAAATATCCCACCGAGGGCTACTTTGCTTGCTTTAATATTCAGCGTATATTTATCCGCAAGTCGCAGTGTCACTTTTCTTGGGACTGGGCGCCGAATTTCCCCGCTATGGGTATCTGGCAGGATGTAGAGCTTGAGCTGATTCCAGCCAACGAAATCTCACACGTTATAATAAGACCCGAGCTTGACGGCAGAGCCGCCATTATTATACATCTGCACAAGGATTTAAATGCTTTTGACGTAGCGGACAAATACCTTCGTGTAAAGGTATGGGATGATGCTACGACGGTTGAAAAAACCGTGCCTGTAGCAGGCTACAAAACAATATGCAATATTTTTGTAGAAAACGCAAAGCTTTGGTGGCCTAAGTGCTTGGGCGAGCCTCACCTATATAACTATGAGGTAACACTTATCGAAAATGAACAGGAAACATATGTAAAAGCAGGTCGCTTCGGTTTCCGCACCATAGAGCACGATCAAACACCTGCCGACACACAAAAGTTTTACTGCAACTTTAAAATCAACGGAAAAGAGATATTCCTTAAGGGTGCTAACTGGGTACCGCTTGACATTATGACGGGCTGTATCTCTGATGCTAAATACCGCAAGGCTATCGAAATGGCGCACGACGCCAACTTTAACTGTCTGCGTGTATGGGGCGGCGGTATTTACGAAAAGGATGTTTTCTTTGACATATGCGACGAAACGGGTATGCTTGTATGGCAGGACTTTCAGTTTGCGTGTTCTGATATTCCCGATGATTACGAGGGCTTTAGTGAACGTGTAATTGAGGAGGTTGAATATCAAATTCAACGACTTCAAACCCACCCAAGCTTCTTTGTAGCAACGGGCGGCAACGAAAAAACAGGTATCTACGGTGAGCACAAAAGC
The DNA here is from genome assembly GCA_017442225.1 of Clostridia bacterium. Taxonomy (GTDB): domain Bacteria; phylum Bacillota; class Clostridia; order Oscillospirales; family Acutalibacteraceae; genus UBA737. The sequence goes on along the minus strand of JAFSAR010000021.1, from coordinate 11,958 downwards.
CGCGGCGACCATCTTGCATATTATACAATTTGCGGAATGTGTCACCATATTGACGGTACCAGACCGTATATGCCATCTTCACCCTATTCGTTGGGCAGCATCGGTAACGAACTGACATCAGGTGACTGTCACGTCAATAGCTATGAACCGTCTATAGGCAGAGGTCGTTTTACCGAGTTCCGCGATATTTTGGCAGAACGTGAAGCACCTTTGGCTTCTGAAATTGCCGTTCAGGGCGCATGCCGTGTTGATGCGCTTAAAAAATACATACCCGAGGAAAGCCTGTGGCCTGTAAACGATATTTACAATCTGCATTTTACACGTAATCCTTATGACGGCTACGGCGGCATACCGTTTGTAGAAAAGCAAATCAAAGCAGCTACCGAAGCTTTCGGCGAATTCGACAGTCTAAACGGATATGTCAAACACTCTATGGCGCTTCACAGCGAATATGTGCGAGCTGACAGCGAATTCCACCGCTCACGCAAGGGTGACTGCGGCGGCGCAATGTTCTGGATGTACTCGGATATCTGGCCCAGCGGCACATGGGCATTGCTTGACTATTATATGATACCAAAGGCATCATACTATTCCGCAAAACGCTCTTATAAACCCGTAGCACCAATCATCACCAAGCACAAAGACGGCACGAACCTTTACGTTGTAAATGATACCTTAAACAATGTAAACGGCACGGTTGCATTAAGATATGTTGATGCGGCTGGCAATATCTACAGTGAAAAATCTTTTGAAGTATCAGCAGCTGCAAATAAATCTACCAAGATTGTAAATGTTGACGACATTATCGAAAACGGCACAAACCGTATTCTTGTAGCAGAGCTTATTGTAGATAATGAGAGTACAAAGACCTTCTACTTCCCTGATTTGTGGAAGGATGTTAAATGGCAAAACCCCGAGCTTAAGGTTAGTATCGAGCGCAAGTGCGATAAGTGCGCTACCGTTACTATTACAGCTACTGCCGCCTACGCACGTATGGTAAATATAATTGTCCCGGAATTTAGCGGCACGTATATGTCTGACAATTTCTTCGATATGGAAAAGGGCGAGACGCGCGTTATTGAAATCAAGGCTGATGCACCGTTTGCCACCGAAGATATAACGGTTAAGCATTGGCTTGATGAGTGGGATAGATAAGGTGAAATTATGAAAATAAACGGTATCGGTGTTTTGACACCCGAAGAGCAGAAATGTCTTATACCGCTTGAAAGCAGTGAAAACGGTCTGTTTGTAAACGGCAAAGACGGTGTAAACGGCATCTACTCTACCCTTGACAAAAAACTGCAGCTTATTGAGTTTGATGACAAGACACTCACTTATGTAAAATCATCTGCAGGTCACCCTGCAATATACGAATTAAAAAAGCCTGAGTTCAAAGCGCCCGCGCAGGCGGTGCTTATGGACCTTGACGGTACAAGTGTTCATAGCGAAAGCTTCTGGATATGGATTATCGAGCAGGTAACCGCTTGGATGAGAAATGATAAAAACTTTCATTTTGAAAACGAGGATTTGCCACATGTTTCGGGTTATTCAGTAACCGAGCATCTTTCGTACTGCATAAAAAAATATTCTCCGAATACCGATATCAAGGATGCTGTAAACAAGTATTTCGAGATTACCGAGTACGAAATGGATGAGATTATGAAAGGCAGAGGCAGACCAGGCGCATTTACCCCCGCGCCAAATCTTAAGGAATTTTTATATACTCTTAAAGAAAACGGTGTTAAAATCGGCCTTGTAACCTCGGGACTTTATCAAAAGGCGTGGCCCGAGATACTCAACGCATTCCAGACACTCGGTATGGGCGACCCCGTAGATTTTTACGACGCTATAATCACCGCGGGCACCGCAATCCGCAAGGGTCAGTCGGGTACTTTGGGTGAAATCGAGGCAAAACCGCATCCGTGGCTTTATGCCGAAACGGCTATGGCGCTCGGTGTTACCGACAAAAGACGAATTGTTGGCATAGAAGACTCTGCCGCAGGCGTTATGTCGATACGTCTTTCAGGCTTTGCCGCGCTCGGTGTTGCGGGCGGAAATCTAAGTCCAAGCGGAATGTTGCCATTCCTATATGATAAACGTGAGAATGACGGACTTATGTCATTGCTCCCCACAATTTTAGGTAAATAAATGCTAAACCCCTAACAACAGAAAAGAGAAGATTCGTATAATTGTAACGAGTCTTCTCTTTCTTTTTGTGTGTTAAGTGATATGCTGACTAAAGTCAGCGTGATATTTTCTTTTTAAATATGTTTTGCAATTTGTTTTAATTGTTTTCGTGATTCAACACCCAGTTTGCCATAGATGTTTTTATTATGGTATTTAAGGGTATTTTCTTTTATATTCATTTGTTCCAAAACTTCTTTGGTTGATTTACCTTCAATATACAAATCATAAATAAGCTTTTCGGTTGGAGTAAGTGACAATATACCTTGCTCGAAAAATTTTATTGTCTGCTCTGAAAACTCGGCATTGTTTATTGGTAATTCCTGCATATAGTTTTGAGCGGCAAACTGTTCTTTTGCAAGAGCAATGCGTTTTTCATTTTCCTGAATCATTATATAAACGCCTATAAGGAATAGCTCGGTAATAATATAAGAAATAGATAAAAATTCAAGTTCTATATCTATAAACTGCTCAATAAGCCACACGCAAATGTTTACAAATACAGCGCTTAGTAACATTATTGCCTGTGCTGTTGATGCCAATTTCTTTTTTACTGTCGCGTGAACAACTGTCGCTATCATAACAACAAAATATATCAGCAGATAAAACAAATAAAGCATATGCCACGAGCCATAAACCTTGTCTAATACGGTAACACCGTTTACGGTTATAAGCGAAACATCCTTGTAATATATATCAAGATATCCCGGACTTGCTGCCACAAACAATACCACAACACCAAGAAGCGCAAGCGGAATCCATAATAATTTGTGATATTTTAATCCTGTTGCATTAAGTATTATAAATAGCATCGACATTGGCAAAAAAACCGAACCGAAATACGCAATTCGATTCGCCATAAGCGCAAAATCAAGCGTTTTAGAAATTGAAAGCGCAAAATAGCCAACATTTACTACACAAATACATAAAAACAATACCCAAAACCATGTGTTTTTCTTTTTTATGCAAATGCTGTATATGGTAAGCATTACAAGCGAGCATATCGCCGCCGCTATATATACAATTGATATGCCTGACATACTTTCTCCCCATTTTTACGTGTTCCCACACTTTTTCCAACACTTTTTAAGAAAAAGACGCAAACTCCCACACTTTTTACCTTTTAACGTGTGGGGATTTTAATATGAGTTTATATTATAATTTACTTAAAGATTATAACACATCTTTCTGCTTTGGTCAAGTAATGTTAAAAGGAGAGAATTTTATGAAGAAAGTTTTAGTGTTATTGCTTTGCTTTGTGTTGGTTATTGGTTTGTTGCCGATGACGGCATCTGCAGCGGAAATTGAAATTACTTCTGCCAATATTACAATAACACCGCCCGTTGGCGGAAAACTTCCCGATCTTTCTGCAGTGTCATCGGACCCTCAAAAGTATTATGCCGATGTAGACGAGTGGGGATTAATGGCATATGGCACCGTCACTCCTGCAAGTGCAGTCGAGTTCAAAACTCACGAACGTTATGAGCTTAGAGTAATTTTTCGAGCCAAATTTGGCTATACATTTGCAGAAGACTGCGTGTTTACCATTAACGGTGGTACAACGGGATGCTACAGTAAAGACGGCAACGAATTTCGTTACACTTATCTATATGCGGCTGACCCCACTTGTCCCACCTATACCGTAACATTTAATAAAAATGATGGAAGCAATACTACCGACTCTATCGCAGGTGTTTTTGACAACTATAAGTTGCCTTCCTGTATGTTCACTGCCCCTGTGGGTAAATATTTTGCCGGTTGGTCAGTAAACAGTTATTTAAAAGATCCTGACGATACGATTAACGTACTTGAAAATACCACCGTATATGCATCTTGGAACGATATACCTGCAAGCGGCTACACCGTAACCTTTGATGCAAACGGCGGTACTGGAAATATGTCAAAAGCAACAAACCGATACGGCGAATATACCCTGCCCGAATGCGGTTTTACCGCGCCCTCGGGAAAGCGTTTTGCAGGTTGGAGCATTTGGCCCGGCAACTACGGAATTGAACCATCAGGCAGAAAAATAATTGTATGGAAAGATACTACCCTCACAGCAATATGGGAAGATATACCCTTGGGCGCTAACGTTATTAAATCTGCAAACTATGATGTAACAGAACCCTTTGCAGGTGCGACCTCTAAGGCGGGCATTGTGTCTACCACAAGCAAGTATTCCGTTTCTTTAGGTTGGTCTACCACCAAAGACGGTAGCAATCTAAACGACTTCAACAACAAGACCTTTGAAGCGGGCAAGACCTATTATCTAGATATTAACTTGGTTTCAAAAGACCCTTACACCTTTGCCGAGGGCGCATCGGTTTATGTGAACGGTAAAAAATATACTGCAGTTTGGACTATGGGTTCATCCCACACTAAATATATTTCGGTATATGATATTCCCTTTACAGTGCCCAGTCAGACAGATACACATACCCACTCACCATCCGCCTGGCGCACAAATCAAGTGTATCATTACAAGGTATGTACTACCTGCGGAGATTTTCTAACGCAAGAAGACCATAGCGGCGGTACAGCTACTTGTAACCAAAAAGGCAAATGCACCGTTTGTGGTTTTGCTTATATCGAAGAAAACGAAAACCACAATCCCGACACAACCAAATGGATAGCTTGCGGTAATTTGTACCACGCTCATTTGTGTAAGGACTGCGGTGCACACGCAATTACCGAAGACCACAACCCCGGCCCCGCAGCCACCGAAACGCAACCACAAAAATGTACGGTTTGCGGCTATATCATTGTACCCGCTAAAAATCACAAACACAAATTAACCAAAGTTGCTAAGATTGATGCAACCTGTACCAAGCCCGGCAACGTTGAATATTACACCTGTGACGGTTGTTCGGATTTCTTTGCAGACAAAGGTGCAAAAACCAAAATTGATAATACCGTAATCGCACCTTTGGGCCACAATATTTCAGACGATTGGAACTATGACGAAAACAACCATTGGCGTATTTGTACAGTATGTAAGGAAGTTCTAGCCGAAACACAGTTGGCACACGAAACAGAAAACGAAAAATGCACCACCTGCGGATACGACGGTACTACCATAAAAACGGAACCCAATACCTACGTTGACTCTGACGTAGATATAAATAATGATAACAACGATAAAACCGGATCCGACAATCTTGAAACCGATGAGCTTGGTCAGTCAGACAACAATTACGAAAATAGTTCGTTGTGGATATGGATTGTTTTAATTGCAATTATTGTTATTGGAGCAATTGCTGCAACAATAATTATTTATAAGAAAAAAGGAGAAAAACACAATGAAAAAGAAAATTTTTAGTTTAATGCTTTGTTTGGCTATGGTAATTTGCTTGTTACCTATAACCGCTTATGCTGCTGCAAATGTTGACAGCGCAGACATTATGATCACCCACCCCGCCCATTTGGAAAATCCAGAGACGTTTTTACAGGTATACGGTAACTGTCAGGTTGACACTACCTATAACTCTAAGGGCCACAAAAACGGATTACGCTGGAAAGACCTATCTACCGGCGAATATATGGACGAAAACGATACCTTTGTTGGTGGACAAAAATATGAGTTGTCCGTATATTTGCTTTCTAAAACCGGATACTCTTTTTCAGTTTCTACACCACCGTCAATCACAGTCAATGGAGATGCCGCTACACTTTCTGTGAAAGATGTAAGTCACGCAACAGCAACCATTACACTAACTGCGGATAATCTTTATATTAATCACGTAACAATCTCGGGTTTAGATGCGCCCAAGGCTGACAATGCAGCTGATTTTTCCGTAAGTTTGCAAGAAACTACATGTAATATATATTCTACCGATGCATCCAGCGGAATGTTCTGGCTCGATCGTGTTCAACAAGTATATTTGACTAAAGGAGATAAATTCCAAGCAGGGCATCAATATACCTTTGGAATCTACATAAAGGCAAAGTCGGGTTATGAGTTCCCTAAAAACGTACAGGCAACAATAAACGGAAAAGCTTGCACCATTGGTCAAAACAACGGTAATATGCTACAAGTCAAGATGGAATATCCTGCACTTGCTACAAGCACACCAACAAATACCGATACCCCCTCCAATTCCACACCTAAAATCACAACCAAATCACTCCCCAATGCCACAAAAGGTAAGGACTATTACGTTAAATTAGAATGCACCGACGCCGATGCCGTATTTTCCGAGATTATGGGTTCACAACTATCTGAATTCGGATTAGTTCTAACTCAACACGGTGAAATTGAAGGAAAGCCAACCAAAGCAGGTAATTGTCATGTTAACATTCGTATCGTAAGTGAAAACGGAAACGAAGACAGTACCAGCTTTGATATCACAATCAAAGACGGTGCTACAACAAGCACAGAAAACGATCAGACGACATCAACAAGCGCACCAACACAGTCCACCGATTCAACCCCGACCGATTCAACAGATTCCACTTCTCAAACTGATTCTGTTCCTCCAACTGACTCAACCGAACCCAATGCTGACGATGATGCATCAAACGAAACCATCAATAATGACGATGAAACCGAACAAGAAAAATCTTATGCTTGGATTTGGATTGTTATAGTGGCAGTTGTTGTTTTGGGTGCAGGTTCAGTTGTTACCATAATCTTTATAAAAAAGAATAATTCAGCTAAATAATACTCCTTTGTGTTTTGGTGGTGGCGGCTCTGCCGTCACCACCAAATTATTTGACAATGCACTTTTAAAGCATTATAATAAAATCATAAACTTTGAAAGAAGGCTTTTTTATGAAAAACTTCAAACGACTTACAGCCATTGTTTTAGCGTTTGTTATCATCGCTTTAACCTTGCCGACCATCTCTGTTTTTGCAGATGATTCTGATATGCGCTATGGCAGAACAAAGCTTGATGCTAATATGCAAAAGGTCTATGACCAACTGGTTACCGGTTGTGCCAATAACACACCCACCGAAATTCCAATTGATCCGTCTTGGAACATAACCGCCGATCAACTGCACGAAGTATTTAAAATGTTTTATAGTGACTACCCCGAATATTTTTGGGTCACCAATGGTCTATATGGTTGGTCCACCTTGGGCACTACCGTAGTATCGTTTACACCAAATTACTGCATTTCAAATGTAGCAAATGCAAAATCTGCATACAACGCTAAGGTTGACGAACTCACAAGCGGTCTTAGCGGAAAATCCGATTATGAAAAAGCTAAAATAATTCACGACCGTCTCATTGACACCGTAACATATACCCCCACAGAAAACGACCAAACTTCCTACGGTGCTTTGGTAGAGGGCAAGGCAGTTTGTAACGGATATGCAAAGGCTTACCAACATCTTTTACTTAAAGTCGGCATTCCTGCTTGGTTTGTGACTGGTAGCAGTATCAACCCCAACACAAACACTCCCGAACCTCACGCTTGGAATCTTGTAAAAATTGACGGGCAGTGGTATTACACCGACGTTACTTGGGATGACCAAGGTACCAATACATTTTACGCCTATTTTAACATTACAACAAAACAATTACTAGAAAACCACACAATTGATGCAAAATATACATCATTGGTTCCACAAGCTACCGCTACAGCTGCAAATTACTATAAAAAAGAGGGTCGCGAATTTAGCAGTTATGATCAAACAAAGCTTGTAGATCTTTTAAAAAAGGATAATAAAAAAACACAAATATATGTCACATGCTCGCACGAAAGTTTTATGTCATCTCTGGATGCCACTGCCATAGCACAAGCATTAGGTGCTACCGGCGGTTTTAAGGTAAAAGTATCTGCAAGTGTTCTTGGCAAAGCAATGATTTTAAACTTTATCATTACCGAAGAAGGCCATACGTGTTCACCCAAAACGACCATACCACAAGTGAATGCCACCTGTCTTTCAAATGGAACAAAGACTTATTATATTTGTAGTTGCGGTGCAAAATATCTTGACTCTGCCTGCACTCAACAGATAACCGATGACAGACAACTCGAGATAAAAGCAAGTGCTCACACCCCATCAGGTTGGAAAAACGATGCAACAAATCACTGGAAAGAATGTACCAAATGCGGCAGTGAAAGTGCCGGTACACGTGGTTCGCACAATGACAATAACAAAGACAACAAGTGTGATACCTGCGGTTACGCACTTCCCGTTGCAGACTCAAACGGTAATATTGTTATTAGCGGCGGCTCAACAGATAACAACTCAAGTAGTAACTCAAACAATCAATCCCAAAATCAAAAACCCAATAACAACAATACTGTAACATCTTCAACTAACAATGATGCTTCAAGCGAAAGTGAAGCAGAACTCACAACTGATGAAGACATTACAATCGACGAAAATATAATTGTTGATACAGATGAGGCAACTTCAACCTACGAAGAGTCATACTTGTATAGTGGTGGCAACCCTGACGGTACGGCTTTAAAGTGGATAATTATTTGCGGCGTTGCCGCCCTCTTTGTAGCAGCGGCGGCTACGGTTGCTGTAATTCTTATCAATAAAAAACGCACTTAAAACACAACCCCTACAACACTCCAAAAATGTTGTAGGGGTTTCTATTATCTTACAAAATTTGTCATTTTCCAAGGCTCTTTTTCGGGTATGCCGTATTTCTCGCGACCCAGCGCTATGCTCTTGATTAAAAAGGACATATTTTCAGCCAGAGTCCGCATACCCTGCAAACCCTCTTCGTCACCGACGGCTTCGCCTACCTTTCTGCCATGAACACTGTTCCAATACTGACCCGATGCCACGGGCATACCTGATATTGTAAAATACTTATTTAATTGGTCAAAGGTTGCGGTGCATCCACCGCGACGTGCAACAGCCACTGCCGCGCCGACTTTCATTGTCTTGTTAAAGGATGTACTGTAAAACAGTCTGTCAAGCAATGATATAAGTGAGCCGTTTGCCGATGCGTAAAACACAGGGCTTCCCACAACCAAGCCGTCACACTCCTCGAATTTTGCGGCAAGCTCCTGATTTATAATATCATCTATTGCACATTTGCCATTTTTGAAGCAGTATCCACATGCCATACAGCCGCGAATTTCACGGTTACCAAGCTGTACAATCTCGGTCTCAATACAGTTTTTGTGAAAAACCTTTTCCATTTCACCAAGCGCAATACCTGTATTGCTGTTAGCCCTTGGGCTACCGTTAATCATTAATACCTTCATACAAAAGTTCCTTTCCAAAAAGCAAAATATTCTTTTATTTGATTTTATGTAAAAATTATAACATATAGAAATTAAAATGTCACCGTGTTAAAGACTTTAGCGCCTTCTTGAATTGAACGGTAAAAAGTATAGCGGTAAAGGTTACGGCTATCACGTCGGCAACAGGCTCTGCCGTATAAACACCCATTGTTTTATCTTGGGTCAGTTGCGGCATAATGTAAATCAGTGGCAAGAGTAAAACGAACTTGCGAACTATGGCAACGATAATAGAACAAGGTGCGTTGCCGATGGAAACGAAGGTCATCTGGCATGCAATCTGAATACCGAAGATGCACATCACACCGCAATAGATCCGAAGTGCTTTTGCGGTGAACTCAATGAGCGCCGCGTCAGGCGTGAATATCCCTGCAAACATTTGCGGAAACAACATAATGGCTCCCCAAATGATAAAGGAATAAGTAAGACAGGATATAAGTAACAGCCTATATGTTTTCTTTACACGTCCCACGTTTTTAGCGCCGAAGTTGTAGCTTAAAATCGGCTGAGCGCCCTGTGCAATGCCTTGCATCGGGAGCATGGCAAACTGCATCACACTTGTAAGTATTGTCATAGCACCTACGGCAATATCGCCGCCGTATTTAAGAAGCGAAGAATTAAAGCAAACAGAAATCACACTTTCACTGCTCTGCATAATAAAGGTTGCGGTTCCGAGCGCAATACAAGGAAAAACGAGTTTTCCGTCTATGCGGAGATTATATCTTTTGAGTTTGAGATAGGTTCTTTTACCGCAAAGGAAGGTAAGCACCCAAATGCAAGAAATGGCTTGTGAAAGAATAGTAGCAAGCGCCGCGCCCTTCACACCCATCTTAAAACCGAAAATGAATATGGGGTCGAGAATAATATTGCTAACAGCACCGATCAGCACCGTGATCATACTGATTTTGGTATAGCCTTGTGCGGTGATAAACGCACCCATACCGAGTGTCAACTGAACAAATACCGTACCGATAGCGTAGATGTTCATATAATCGGTGGCGTAACCGATGGTGTTCTCACTTGCGCCGAACATCAAAAGTAAATCCTTATTCCAAATCAGCAAAACGGCAGTTAGAACGGCGGAGATAATAAGCTGTAGAGAAAAGCAACCGCCCATTATTTTTTCGGCAGAATCGTTGTCGCCCTTGCCCATCGAGATAGATGCCTTCGGCGCACCGCCCGAGGCAATCAGCGCCGCAAATGCCGAGATAATCATAATAATCGGCATACATACACCGACACCCGTCAGCGCGAGACTACCGATATCCTTTATATGACCGATATAAATTCGATCAACGATATTGTATAGCATATTGATAAGCTGGGCAACCACCGTCGGAACTGCCAATTTAAACAGCAGCTTGCCAATCGGCGCCGTGCCGAGCATTTCTTTATTATCGCTCATAATTTCGCTCCGTAAAATCAAAAAATTGCAACGTATATTATATAACATTCCGCCGTAAAATTCAAGATGTCGAAAAACAGTAATATGGAAACAACGGCAAAACCTCTGTGCTCGAGACTTCACAGTTTCAAAATGTTATCGTGCATTTTGAACTGCTTAGACGAACTACGTTTGACCTCGCGCCACCACAAAAAATTCAGGAACCACACCAAAGGTATGATTCCTGAATTTTGGCGGAGACGGCGAGATTCGAACTCGCGGGGGATTGCTCCCTAACTGATTTCGAGTCAAGTGTCAAAAAACGAACTTGACGGAATTTAACGGAAGATAAAGGCAATAGTGAGAATCCCGAAAACCCCGATGTTTTCAGGGTTATTTCAATTATTATATCAAAAAACACAGTAAAAATCAAGGTCTAAAAGTCTTCTCCGATTTTGCCGAGTTCTAATGGATTTTTGGAAAAGTCTATTAGAATTTTTCGTAGAACTACGCCCATTTTTACCACAAAATCGCTCTTTTGGCAGTGCAATAAAAAGCACCGGTTGAGGCATACAGCACACAAAATCGTGTTGGCTTTTCAAGAACAAGGGACAAGTGTTGCCGACAAAACAGACTATCGCATCAACTTGCGAAAGTCTGTTTTTATTTTGATAAAGTCTCTTGTAATGCTGCCAATATTGTGTTATAATATAAAATGTAATCTTTTTAGAAAGAAAGGAAAATCGCAAATATGGCTATGAAGGTTAGTTACAACAAGCTCTGGAAGTTACTCGTTGACAAGAAAATGAGCAAAGCAGACCTTAGAAGAACGGCTGAAATTGCACCTAATACGCTGACCAAGATGCGTAAGGATGAGCCGGTGTCTATCGATGTTCTGCTTCGCATTTGTGATAAATTGGATTGTAATATCGGAGAAATGATGGACGTCGAAAAAGAGGTGTAAAGGAGCTGTTCGTATGTGGAACATAATAAGTATCTTAATTTTAATTATAGAGGCTGTGTTATTACTCGCCTTTGTCGTTGGCAGGTTTCAAAAGAGAAGGTTAAATGAAACGACGCTGTTTATCGGTGTTCTTAAAGGATGCAAAAGAGTACGAACTTCGTGTAACACAGTCCGAGCCGAACTGGTTTGTAAAGGACAAAGTTGCCGTCAC
>JAFSAR010000020.1 GCA_017442225.1 Clostridia bacterium | reverse complement strand
TAATCCTTCATCCGTTTTACATCCTCGGCTTGCGTGCCGTCTGATTCGCAGATAAAGGTGGGGCTACAATTTTTTTGCACTACTAAATCAATCACGGGCTCAAAATCAGGACCGTAAACGGTGTCGGCAAAAGTGAGATGCTTTTTCTCACCGCCTGTGGTGTACTCGATTTTAGAAAAATGAGAGTGAAAATTACAAAGTCGGTCATAACCTAAAGCATTTTCAATCTTATCAAATACCGTTTTATAATCTGATTTGGTTTTAAAATAACCTAAATCACGCGCATTAAGATGACCGAAATCTATGCAAGGAATAAGCCGCTCGTCAATTTTACATAGTGCCAGAACCTCATCCAAAGTGCCAAGCTGATTTACCTTGCCCATAGTTTCAGGGCAAATGTGAATGTGACCAAGTCCTGCATCGTCAAGAGCGGTTATTGCCTTTTTCATAGTATCAATTGCAAGCTCCAATGCAGTTTCACGACTGATTTTACTGCAAGAGCCTGTGTGAACTACAATGCGGTTACCACCCATATAATCAACGGCTTTAGCCGAAGACAAAATATAATTTATGGAGTTAAGACGCTTTTCTTCCTCTATGGACGACATTGAAATATAATAAGGCGCGTGAAGTGACAGTGTAATATTTTTTTCGGCAGCTAAACAACCGAGTTCTCGTGCTTTGTCCTCACCGATATTAACACCGCGACCGCATTGGTACTCAAAGGCATCAAGTCCCATTTTTTCAATGTATTCAGGCACTTGCAGACTGCCTTTATAACCCATTTCAAAAAAACTGTTGGAATTTCCCGCAGGACCGAATTTTGCTGACATAGTTACACCTCTATTTCTCGAAACCGTATTTTTTATAAAGCTTCTTTTCAAGTTTTCTTCGAATTTTAAAAGACCATCCGTCTTCAAGTTTTATAGGGGTAAGCAGTATTGTTTTCACCCCTACTGCATTACCGCCTAAAACGTCGGTAAAAATCTGGTCGCCTACAATTGCGACATTTTTGCGATTTTCACCGAGCGCCTTCACGCCGCGAAGATAACCTGTTGGAAGTGGCTTGCATCCAAGACTGATAAAAGGCAGACCAATACGCGCTGCAAAAGGTTCGATACGCTTATACTTTGAGTTAGAAAGCACCATAAGCTTAATGCCGTTTTGTTGCATATGAGCAATCCACTCTAAAAGTCCATCGGTAAGAATTGTACCGTGGTGGGTAGACATTGTATTATCGACGTCTAAAAGCAGGGCTTTAATGCCATTATTTTTTAAAAGCTCAACGGTAATATCGGTTATACCGCGAAGCTTGATATCGGGTTTAAGTAGCATAATTTTTCTCCGTTATAAAAATTAAAAAGGCGATAAAGGGGCTCGCCCTTTATCGCCTTTTAAGTGCCGTAAATTAGCGGAACTTTCTCTTGCGAGCAGCTTCCGACTTCTTCTTACGCTTTACAGAGGGCTTCTCATAGTGCTCTCTCTTGCGAACTTCCTGAATAACGCCGTCCTTAGCGGTCTGACGCTTAAAGCGACGAAGCGCGTTATCGAGTGATTCATTTTCTTTAACTTTTACCTGACTCATTAACATTCCCTCCCTCCGCAAAAGTGCAGGGGTATAAACTTACAAAAGCCATTATACTACAAGTAAGTATGCAATGTCAAGAGTATATTTTTTAAATATTTTATTAAGAAATCATTTTATTAAATTCCGCTTCATCAATCACTGTAACACCCAGCGCGTTCGCCTTGTCAAGCTTGCTGCCTGCCTCCTCGCCTGCAAGGACATAGGTGGTCTTTTTAGAAACCGAGCTCGATACCTTACCTCCGAAAGATTCTATAATTTCTGCGGCAGCACTTCTTGTATAGGTAGGCAACGTGCCCGTAAGAACGAACGTCATACCGGCAAACTTATCGCCTGCTACAGTCTTGGTAGAAACAGTATTTATGCCGAGTTCTTTAAGGTGGTGTATCATATTGCGATTATCTTCTACTGCAAAATATTCTACTGCGGATTTTGCAAGAATTTCACCAAATCCCTCTATGCCTAGCATATCTTCATAGGTAGCGGTCATAATAGCGTCTATATCGCCAAACGTTTCCGAAAGCAGTTTTGCTGCCTTTGTGCCAATGTGCCTGATGCCAAGCGCGGTAATAAGCTTTGACAGGTCGTTGCTCTTTGACTTTTCTATTGCCGCAAACATATTTTGCGTAGACTTTTCACCTATGCGGTCAAGTTTCATTACCTTTTCAAAATCGAGTGTATAAATATCGACTATGTTATGCACAAGGTCTGCGTCTACAAGCTGTTCAAGCACGGCAGGTCCCAAGCCCTCAATATCCATAGCGTCACGCGACGTAAAGTGAATAAGATTGCGAAGCAGCTGCGCGGGGCAATCGGAATTAGTGCAGCGAATTACCGCTTCACCCTCTTCGCGTGATACGGGCGCTCCGCAGGATGGACAATTCGTAGGCATTTTAAACACAACCGAACCTTCACAGTGACGACTCACCGATAAAACCTCGGGTATAATCTCACCCGCTTTACGCACAACTATTGTGTCACCTATACCTATCTGCTTTTCGTTTATAAAATCCTCGTTGTGAAGCACAGCGCGGCTGACTGTGGTTCCCGCAAGCTGTATCGGCTCAAACTCGGCGGTAGGTGTGAGCGCGCCTGTACGACCCACATTTATTTCAATGTTTTTAAGCACCGTTTCCTTTTCCTCGGGCGGATATTTAAACGCCACCGCCCAACGCGGATATTTTGCCGTACTTCCAAGCTCCTCACGGTAATCGAGGTTGTCAGCTTTTATAACGGCGCCGTCAATATCAAACTCATAACTGCCACGGTTTTCACCTATTTTACCTACCTCGGCTATAGCCTCGTCAATGGTGTTACATTTTGTATAAAACGGTAACACACTAAAACCTAAATCTTTCAAAAAATTAAGACTATCTATATGAGAATTAAACTCTTTCCCGTCAATGCTCTGAATGTTAAAGAGAAATATATCAAGTCCGCGACTTGCCGTAACCGCGCTGTTTTTCTGTCTAAGTGACCCTGCCGCCGCATTACGCGGATTTTTAGCAGGCTGCTCGCCTAAAAGTTCCTGACGCTCTACAAGTTTAAGAAATGACTTCTTAGGCATATAAACCTCGCCACGAACCTCTAAGTCCCCATTAAAATCAATGGTCTGCGGTATGGAGTCTATCTGCAAAAGGTTGGCTGTTACATCCTCGCCTGTATTTCCATCACCGCGCGTAGAGCCTCGAACAAATTTGCCGCCCGAATATTCAAGCGATACCGACAGCCCGTCGATTTTTGGCTCAACCGAAAAAACAGTTCGGGACGTATCTATTTTATCCCCGAATTCGCGTAGCTCGTCGGTACTGAAAACATCCTGCAGACTTTCCATTTTGACGGCGTGCTGTACGGGAGAAAAAAGCTTTAACGCCGCGCCTCCTACCTTTTGGGTTGGCGAATCGGGGGTTATAAGCTCGGGATATTCTTTTTCTATCGCTTTAAGCTCGCGGGTAAGCGCGTCATACTCAAAGTCAGAAATTTCGGGCGCATCCTGATTATAATAAAGCTCGTTGTGATGCCTTATTTCTTTGGTGAGCTGCGCCGCTCTTTTTTTAGCTTCTTTAAAGTCCATAATAATTTAAATCCTTTCTTTTAACCAAGATCGCCAAAGTTAAAAACTTCGTCTGCAAGGTCGTTTTCGGGATACTCTATAACGTTTGTAAACGAGTCTGGCACTGTGCCTGCAATTACGGTCTGAGCCGCCAATGCCGTGGTTGACACGCCAAAGCCCTCGGTTGCCCCCATCATAAGCACGCTTGCCTTTATATCTATCTTTATAATTATCTGGTGCAGCACGTTGTTTATGCCAGCAGATGTGAATTTGCTTTCAAAATCGAGTATCGCCGTTTCTGTCAGTTGCATTTTGAATCGAATTTTCGGTCCGTAGCCCGTGGTGTATTCGCTGCCAAACAGCGTACCCATTGGTATATACAAATCATACTTGTTATTATCAGACACTATTTTCGATAGCTCGTTTGAGATTTGACTTTTCAGGCGATTTATTTTCTCTATATCAATTTCAATGCCCGTAATAATTCCGTCTGCGTCACGCGAAACGTTTGATATATCACTATATGAAATATCATTTTCATCAAGAATATTCAAAACCGCCTCGTTTGTCGCATTTAAAATAATAGTTTCCGCCTCGCTTTTAGCGTATGTAAATACAAACGGTTTAACACTTATAAAGCAACACGCTAAAATTAAAGTCAGACATAAAAGCGCTATAAACCAGCGCTTTGCTACCGAAAAATTCTGATTTTTTCTAAAAATTTGCATTATCACACCCCCACTTTATTTTACGAAATAGTGGGTTTTGTGTGATTAGATTGCATAAAAGAATATACAAAAGAAGTGCATCAGACTTGCAAGCACAACAAATATATGAAAGACTGAATGTATGTATCGCACCTTTGTGCCAAAGGAAAACAGCACCGCGCCTATGGTATACATTATGCCACCGCCGAGTAGCCAAAAGAATCCCCAAAACGTAAGTGCGTGATACACAGGCACAATGGTAACAATAACACACCAACCCATACCTATATAGCTAATCATAGAAAATATCTTATATTTTTTAAGGTCTATGGCAGTAAGGGTAATGGCAAGCGCCGCCATGCCCCAAACAACACCAAATATAATCCACGCCATAACGGGATTGGTTTTTCTAAACATTGAAAGCATAAGTGGTGTATACGTACCCGCTATCATAAAATAAATTGTGCAGTGGTCAAGTACCTGAAGCACCTTTTTTGCCATAACGGGTTTTAGTCCGTGATACACACTTGACATTGTAAAAAGCGAAATTACAGACGCACCGTATATCGCCGATGATACCACACCCCAGACGTTGCGGTGAAGCGCCGAAAAAATCACGCAAAGAACAAGATACACAACGCCGAGTCCTCCACCTACAATGTGGGTTACCATATTAAAAATCTCTTCGCCGTTTGTGTAATCGGGAAGCAATCTGTCAATCAGTTTTGTACGTTTCATAAATAAATTTGCCTTTCAAAAATGCTGTTTAAATTATAACATAATCATATTAAATTTTCAATCAATTCATTAAAAAATAAGCACTCGCCATATCGATATAACGAGTGCTCGTTGTTTAGTTTAATTGTACATTATTTTGTGCCTGTCGAGCCAAAGCCCGAAACGTTGCGCTCGGTTTCTTCAAGAGTTTCACTCTCTGTAAACTCGGCTTTAATATATGGCATTATCACCATCTGCGCCACGCGCTCGCCGCTTGCAATCACTTGCTGGGTGTGCGAGTGATTATGTATAGGCACCATAATCTCACCACGGTAGTCGCTGTCAATAACCCCCACCTTGTTAGCGGGAGCGAGTCCGCGCTTGGTGGCAATACCGCTACGCGCAAAAATAAACGCTGCAGTACCGTCGGGAATCTGCATAGCAATACCAGTATGAATCATTACGGTCTCCCCCGAATTTATTTTTATATCACCGTGAGGCAATGCATACAAATCGGCGCCTGCGGCAAAAGGTGTGCCGTACGTTGGCACAATAGCGTCGGAATTTAGTTTTACAAATTTTACAATAGCCACAAAGCATATCTCCTAATCGATTTTTTATAATTGTATCATAAAAATACAAAAAAGTATATCGTTACTTTTTAAGAATGTAATCAAGCAGCGCTTCACAACCCTGCTCTACATCGCGTTCGGTAGTGGCAAAATCGCCCGAATACCACGGGTCTGCAACGTCGTGCGGGTTAGAGGTAAAATCAAGCAGTCGGCTGTATTTACCGCTTGTGTCAGTCGCAATATAACCCATATTGCGCAAATTTTTTGAGTCCATACAAATTATATAATCAAACTTATCATAGTCGGCGCGTGTCATCTGACGGGCGCGCTTCCGACTACAGTCAATGCCGCGGGCATTTAAAATACGCTTTACAGGCGGATAAACGCCGTTGCCGATTTCTTCGGTAGAGGTAGCGGCAGACTCTATGTAAAAATCATTTTCGCGTCCTTTTTCACGCACCAATTCTTTCATTAAAAACTCAGCTAACGGACTCCTACAAATATTGCCGTGGCAGACGAATAAAATTTTTGTCATTTTGATACCTACATTTCTATTTTTTATAATTATATCATAAAAGTTTAGATTTGTATATATAAAATAAAGAGGCACAAAGCTTCTATAATTATAAGTCTATTATAATAGTACAAAGAACTGATTTCAAAATTTTTTGCCCACACCTATTGGAAATTATCGATAGGTGTAGACGGTTTTGATTATTCCTCAAACAATCTAATATAATGATTTGCCTCGCGCAATACATGGTCGGCAAGCAGTGGCAGAATAATAGATCGTATTTCGCACTGCTCTATTACTTTTACGAAATAATAAATTATTAAAATTTTGTATTGACAAAGTTAAAAATTAAATGTATAATAACCTTTGCTGTCGGTAAGGCGGCTATACGTGGACCAGTAGCTCAGTTGGTTAGAGCAACCGGCTCATAACCGGTTGGTCCGGGGTTCGAGTCCCTGCTGGTCCACCATTTATTTTAGACAAAATTTAGGGGTATGGTGTCAATGGTAGCACACCGGTCTCCAAAACCGTTTGTGAGGGTTCGAGTCCTTCTACCCCTGCCAAAATGATAGTTCACCCTTTTGGGTGGGCTATTATTTTTTGTAAGTGTGAAGGACTTGAACATGGGCTCGGTAGTGAATGACAGTCCAGTGGACTGTCTGAGCCGAGCCTGACCGAGCACCGCAGTGCGAGACTTCGAGTCCTTCTACCCCTGCCAGAAAAACCGATTTGTCGAAACAAGTCGTTTTTTAATGGAATTCGCCTTTTGGCGAGTGAAACAACTTCGTTATGAAATACGCTTACACGTATGAAATATTTGCTTTGCAAATGTTTAAGAGGCGAATTTTATTTCACTTGATGCGTAAGCATCAAATTTCATAATCCGTAAGGATTATTTCATATTTTCCTCAAGGAAAATACTTCATCCTAAAATATGTAGAGGTTCAAACACACAACACCAAAAAGAACAGTGAAAATTTTCACTGTTCTTTTTTATGCCATATAAAATTACTGTTTATAAAAATCCGCATAAGCGGTTTCTACGTACGGGGTTGGGTTTGCGTCCGTTTTACTGCTGTACACACCGCCGCCCGTTATGTTGCCGAACATTTCGCCCCAGCCGCCGTAGTAATTCAGATATTCTCTGAAATCGTTATAGTGATTATGGGTATAGAAAACGTACACCTCGTTATTTTCATAAAGACCGTTACCGTTAAGATCTTGGCGCGTATACACAATTCTTGCCGCGCCGCGATTTATTTTATTCCCTTGAACATATGGCTTTGCCGCGTAACCCGGTGTTACAGTACCCGTTGTACCTATATCCATTTCAAAATATTGTAAGCTACCGCCGCAACCCGAAATATCGGGCAGCTCGGGCTCATAGGGATATTTATCGGTGTTGCCGATAAAATAAGAATGATTTACGCGCAAATATTCGCCCCAAATACTGCTGTTTGGTTTTCCTCCCTTGTTTGAAGTGTAATTTGCGGGTATGCTACCATCTGTACCGCCAAACGCGTACATATAAGCCGCAACTTCCTCAAGGGTAATATATCCGCCCGCTTTATGTATGCGCATAACCTCGCGACCGGTAGCGTCCATTACTATATATGTATTGCCATTATCTATATACATTGAGGCGGTATTGCGTATGAATTTTCCGTTGTTTTGTGGGCGGTTTGCCGCTTCCTTGACATACTGCCCCGGCAGCTCTAACGAGCCTGATAAAAGCCCATGCTTTGAGCGGTTTTTCGCATCGGTATTACAACACGCAGCCGTATAGTTTACATAAAATTCCGATTTGATTATATTTATATACGGGTCTTCGTCGCCATGGTTGCAACTGACAACAATATCGCCTTTATTCGTTTCCTCTTTATTGTTATCTTGTTGTGTATCATCAGCATTTTGATTTTCGCTTGTTGCGGAATCTTGGGTGGGATTTTCTACTTTGCTGCTGTTGTTATCTTGATTACTGCTTACAAATGTATCGTTTGTATAGATTTCATTCTCTTCGCTATCAAGCTGTAAATTATCTGTGTGTTCAACAACACCCGAAGAAGTGTTGTTAGTGTGTACCGCTTCACTGCTTGTGTCAATGTGACTTACAGCCTCCAATAACGGATTTGACTTGCAGGCAGCAAGCTGTATAAGTAATATCAAAGCCACA
Source organism: Clostridia bacterium (assembly GCA_017442225.1). Lineage (GTDB taxonomy): Bacteria > Bacillota > Clostridia > Oscillospirales > Acutalibacteraceae > UBA737. Next base: position 90,031 of record JAFSAR010000020.1, on the reverse strand, counting down.
ACAATAGCGGCTAATCGTTTAAATAGCATTATATTCATCCTTGTTTTAAAACTTTCACATCATTATATCACAGTTTGTATTTGACTATCAATAACAAATATGTTATATTTTTAAAAAAATGAAGGATTTTTTATGCTAACAATAAAACCCGATTACTATAAAAAATTTAAATGCATTGCCGACCGTTGCAAGCATAACTGCTGCATTGGTTGGGAAATAGACATTGATGAAACAACTTTGGAAAAATACAATAATCTCGGCGGTGATTTCACATCCACTTTAAAGGCTAATATAGACATTGATGATTCGCCGCATTTTAAATTAGATGCAAATGAGCGCTGCCCCTTTTTAAACGGCAACGGACTATGCGATATTATCACAAATATAGGCGAAGATATGCTGTGTCAGATATGCGCCGACCACCCTCGTTTTCGTAATTTTTATGACGATTTTGTTGAGGTAGGTTTGGGTCTATGCTGCGAAGCCGCCGCCGAAATCATCCTCTCAAAAAAAGAAAAAACCTCACTTGATTTACCTGACGAAGCAATAGAGATACCCATTTTGAATTTCAGAGAAAAGCTTTTTGGTATTTTGCAAGACCGAAGCCTACCTATAAAAAAACGTGTGGATAATATGCTTGGTACTGTTGACGCGCATTTGCCAAATAACACCGATTGGTACCAAGTATTTAACAGTCTTGAAAAAATGGATAAATCGTGGGGCGAATATTTGCTAACAATTAAAGACGGTATTGAAACCGCACCCGCAGATAATTCGCTTGATACCGCATACGAGCAGCTGCTTGTATATCTGCTTTTCAGACATTTTTCCGATTGCCAATATGACGGCAGGCTTAAAGAACGAGTTTTGTTTGCGGCGCTTATATACAAGGTAATTAAAGCTATGAATACATCAAACACAGTAGAAGAGCTTATCGAAATTTCGCGCATATATTCTTGCGAAATTGAATATTCTGATGAAAATATCGACAAACTGCTTCTGCAACTAAGCAAATAAAAAAATACCGCCGCAGATTGCTTTCTGTGGCGGTAATTTTTTGGTGTCTTTAGATGTGGAAATAAAGTGGCTTTGCAAAACGCAAAGCCACTAACTCATATATAATGATTATGAATGGTAGTCCTGGTTTTGTTTTACGACAGGATGGTACAAACGAACTGTCGGTTTTTGATTATATACTATTTTTTTAAAAATAAAGATTGAAAATATTCAAAATATTTATACCGCCGGAATTTGTACTTTGAATTCTACAAATCTGTCAAAGCAATGGGCCTCAATGTTACCTTTGTGCGAGGTAGTAATTGCTTTGGCAATGGCAAGCCCAAGACCATAGTGCTTGTCGTCGTTACGAGCAGTATCCACACGGTAGAAGCGCTCAAAGATCTTCTCACGATGTTCTGTAGGTATTTCCTCGCCCTTGTTAATTACAGAAAGTTTTGCAACCCCGTGTTCCTTGGTCAAGGTTATCCAAATTTCGCCTTTCTCTTTACTATGGCGAATAGCATTATCAAGCAGTATAGACACTATTTGTTTAAGCTGTGTACTATTGCCAATCACACCGATATTGCTTGTAATGTTTGTGTTCAAAGTGAGTCCTTTTTCAAAAGCAACGCTTTCAAAGGGGAGTGCTTCGCCCGCTACAAGACGGCTGAAATCGATATGATCCATTTGCGGAGTAACATTTTCTGTTCGCGCAAGGTCAAGCAGTTGACCGACTAGCATTCCCATTCGCTCATTTTCATACTGAATATTTTGCAACCATTGGTTTTCACCAATTTCACGAGACAAAAGTTCTGCGTTGGCATTAACCACTGACACCGGTGTTTTTAATTCGTGACCGGCATCCGATATAAACTGCTTTTGCTTTTGGTAGCTTTCTTCCAAGGGGTTTACAATTCTTTTTGCAAGGTACATTGAAAGGAAGAAGAACAACACAAGGGCAACACCACCGAAAATCAGCGTATATCGGAATAATGTCATTGCACTTTCGTTAATAACGGTATTATCCATAAAGCTGACAAGAGTGTATCCGTCTTTGTCTGTTTTATAAAAGGCAAGATTGTTCTCGGTTCCGTTGTTTCTACCGCTTTTTATAATACTTTCTGTCAAACTCACTAATTCTTCATCGGTATGTATCGTAGACATTCCATTTTTAACTTCAAGAATTTCGCCATCATATGATACGGCTACCGAATAAAAGGTTGACAATTGAAAACGTGGTGATTCGGGATTGAATTTATGATTAAAATCGCGATTGCCATCCGGTCTTGGTCTAAAAGATGGAAAGTCACTTACAGACTGATTGATGGTATACATTTCGGCGTGCGCCTCTAACATCTGTTCGTTTTGATGCTTCATCTCAAAATAACTGGAGGCATAAATTACGCCAAGGGTTCCAACCCATAGAAGCACAAGTATAGACATAATGGCTGCAACAATTTTTCTACGGGACTTCTTAAACATTGTCACACCTCAATTCGTATCCAACACCGCGCACCGCCTTAATCTCGGTTTTTGCTTCAACAAAGCTGAGCTTTTTGCGTGTAAAGGACATATATACTTCCACATTATTATATTCGGCCTCGTTTTCAAAGCCCCATATTTTTATTGCCAACTGTTCACGTGTGAGTATTTGGCCGCAGTTTACAATAAGGTATTCAAGAATTCGATATTCCTTTTCGCTAAGGCGTACACACTGACCATTGATGTTACAGGATAAAATAAGCGTGCTTGTATCTAAAGCAATATCTCCAAACGAAAGAATACCGTCGGCAATGCCAAAAGTTCTTCTTGCAAGCGCGCGAAGGCGGGCAAGCAATTCCTTGGTCATAAAAGGCTTTGTGAGGTAGTCATCTGCGCCACTGTCAAGACCCGTAACCTTATCGTCAAGCTCTGCTTTTGCGGTAAGCATCAGTATAGGAGTTTTAATACCTATTTGCCGAGTTTTTTTAGCGATGTCAAAGCCATTAATTTCAGGAAGCATCACATCAAGAATGATAATGTCATATATATTATTCTCTATGGCAGATAATCCTTCGGCGCCGCTGACATAATGATCAACTTCATATTTTTCAAGGCGAAGTATTTCGCAAAGCGCCTGTGCCATTCGTTTTTCATCCTCAACAAGCAAAATTCTCATAGGAGCACCTCCGCATATACCCAATATATCATAAAAATAAAAAAATTAAAACTAACAAATTTTAAATTATGTTTTGTTTTTGCACGTCTATTGCGCTTTATAACCCCAATATGTCTTTTCGTAATAATAGTTTTGAAATTCTGAATATGTATCAAACTCTTTCATTTCATAACCTTCTACATAGAAAAAGGAGAGTATTTTATCGTCATCGCTTATCCAGCAACGATATTTTTTATCAAATTCTTTTTCGTGTTTTAGCATCTGCTTTTTCCTCCACCGCATTTCAAAAAGAGGCGACTTTTTGCCGCCTCTATTAAAACATTATTTTTTAGCACGACCGAGTTTTACGAGTTCATATCGTTCATCGCACATCGCCGCAACGTCAGGTGAATGGCTTACTAAAATAACGCATTTTCCTTGCTTTGTAAGCTCACGGAAAATATTCATAATTTCATTTTGAGTTTCGGTGTCGAGGTTTCCTGTGGGTTCATCTGCGAGGATAATATCGGGATTGTAAGAAAGCGCGCGTGCAATGGCAACACGCTGTTGCTGACCGCCTGATAATTTGAGCACGCGGCGGTTGGCTTCATCTTCATCGAGCCCAACACTTTGAAGAAGCTCGATTGCTCTCTGTTTTTTGTTTTTAGTTTTATATCCAGCCACATCCATTGATAAAACAACGTTTTCAAGAGCCGTATATTTGGTAATCAGATTAAAGCTTTGAAACACAACGCCAATATATTTAGAACGGAATTTATATTTATCAATTTTGGCAACATTTTTATCATCGTAGAAAATCTCGCCGCCTGTAGGATTCGCAAGGCCAGAAAGGAGTGATAAAAGCGTAGTTTTACCCGCACCAGACTTGCCGATGATGCAATACATTTTACCTTTTTCAAATTCGTATGAAATATTTTGCAACACAGGTGTTTTATCATACGAAAAGCTAATATTTTGAAGTGATAAAATAGACATAAATGTTCTCCTTTCTTAATCTCTGTTGGCAAGTATCTTCAACGGATCGTAACGCATAATAAACAACACCGATGCCAAACTTGCCGCTAAGGTAAGCAGCAACCCAACGCCAAGCATTTGAAATACAACAGTTAAATTCATTGCAGAATTTACTTCGGTAATATAGTTTTCAGCGCTATTAAACATATTTTCAAAACGATTGTTTTTTCCGCTATCGGCATTATTCGGCATTTCAGGAATATCTCCTCCTTGCGCATTACCGCCGGGCATTTGTTGCATACCTCCGCCCATATTTCCGGGACGACCGAAGTTTTGATCCATTTGCGTCTGTTGTGAAGTTTGATTTTCTACCTGATCTGCTAAAAGAGCATTGGTAACAGGTACGGAGCTTACCGCACCAATACCTGCGCCAATGATAACAGCAATCATAGTAACAACAAGGATTTCACACATAAACTGTGCGGCAACCTTCCACTTTTTCATGCCCATTGCCGTCAATACACCAACCTCATATTTACGTTCACGAACATTAAAGATGTTAAGAACAATAAGAATGATTGCACCGATGATAAGTATAACAACGAGGAACCAACCTGCCGTAGTGCTGAGAGTATTCAGTGGAGTCAAACTATTCTCAAAAGCGGCAAGGTCAGGGGATGATACGGTGTAAGAATCATCAAGACCGAGTGTGCGAACTTCTTGTTCAAAAGCATAGTATTTTTCGGTGTTTGCAAATACATAGGTCGCCGAGATTGAACCTGTTATGGCACTATCACTTTCTCTGCCTGTATTTTCATCGGTGATGGTTGTAGAAACCTCATCAGAAGCATCAAGAATAATTTGCAGTGCGGCAGCGCTCATATAAATTTGGTTGGCAGGGTCTTGACTCTTTCCTAACATTGACGCAGAAAAGTCGTTGTTCGCGCTGCTTGTATAAAGTCCTACGATTTTGAGTTCGTAGGTTTCGGTATCAAGAGATGGGTTGATAAGAACAATCGTATCGCCTACAGCCAAGTCGTTGAAAATTGCAAGTTCTTCGGAGATGACACATTCTTTCTCGGTTGTGCCTTCCTCGAACATAGTGCCGCCTTCTAAAACGGAAGCCGTACCGTCAATAAAGGCGCTCATAGAACTGTCACTACTATAACCTATAACAGAGAAATCGGACGAGCTGAACATTCCTTTGCCGCCGCGGTTACCGTCGGGGAAACTACCGCCAAAACCGCCTTGACCTGAAAGTGAACTGCTTTCTTCGTCCTCGGTTTCATCAGTTACAGGCTCTAAGTCATCGTTACCGTTAAAAGCGGCGGTGAGTGTATAATAGAAATCCTGAACGGACTGGGCATCCGCATATTTTTGATATTCTTTGAGAGTAAGTGATGAAGCGCTACCCATCATATCTTTAAATTGGTCACGGTCAAAACCGCCACCACCTTGGTCATTACCTCCACCCATCATATTGTTCATCATAGAACTTCTGTCATACGATATGGTAGCTGTAATACTCAATTCTGCAAGGGTGCTTTCTTTGGCGCTTTCGGCAGCCTGTCTGATAGACAAACCAAGGCAGGCAGATACAGCAATTACAAGTGCGATAATGCCGATTAAAACATTACGCCCTTTTGATCTGCTGATACATCGGAGTGCGTTTTTTATAATGTACATAACTTTCTTTCCTTTCTCGAAATTTCATCCTACGTTACACCATTATACAAAACAAGATTGAAAAAAGATTGAAAAATGAATATTTTTATTGCATTTACTCGGCATTAGATATTAAAGAATGTGGATTGTAAAACGCTTTTAAAAGCAACAAGATGCGGAAGAAGTTTTATTTTTACTTCTCTCGCATCCTGTTATTTTTCTTATTATGATAATCCGCCGTCTTTTATATAGTCTGCCAACAAATCGCGGGCAAATACTTTTTCGTCATATCTTTCAATAATCGTTAAATTATTCCACGAATAGTCAGCCGAGTAGGTATCAACTATGACATAGTATGTAGCATTTGGATCAATATTATCTTTTATACTCTGTCCGTAATCACCAAGATGAACATAATAGCGTTCCCGTTCTTGTAAGAATTTAGATTTTAAGTCTCTGCCCTTTATTGAGCATAGGGTAAGTTGATTGTCAAACGGGAAAAGTGACTGCAAATCGGCATATTTAACATCACCGTAGGCGAGGTTATACGGACTTCTTATAGACATAAATCCGCCACCGAGTACAATTTTATACTTATTTCCCCATTCCTTCATACCCGTTTCATAATATAATTGAGCGATAAGCTGCTGCAGCTCGTCACTGTTGCGGCGACTACTGTTAAAGCCCAAAATTTGATTAGCGGGTGAAATTTGTTCCTCGTACTTATCTAAAAGCTTTTCTACTATCGGGTCATCTTCAAGGTTTTGGTACCGACTTGTTGAAATAAGCTCTGCCGCAGTTATTTCACTCTTGTTGGTAACCGAGTTGATCGCCACCTCAGCGTGCGAGATACCACCCTTGTTGTCGCCCCTGTTTTGTAGGTGGTAAACACCGTACTCGTCCTGCAAAAGATAGCCCTGATGGGTGTGACCCTCAAACACAAGGTCGACATATCCGTTCGAAAGAGATGTATCATAATATGATTTCATTTGCGAAGAGCTTATCTGCCCTACTGAACCGTAGTTTGAACTACCGTAGCCGTCGTGCAGTACATATACAACAAAGTCAACACCGTTTTTACGCAGTCGGTCAGATTCGGCTTTAACAAGACTTGTAAGCTGACTGCCAACCTTAAAATAAACATCATCGCACTTATCAACCGCAATAGAAGAATAACAGTCACCAATAGCGCCTATAATACCAATCTGCAAGCCGTCAGCCTCGACAACGGTGGACGCTTCGCAATAATCAGCAAGCTTGTTTGTTGAGCGGTCATAAATATTTATAGCAAGGAATGGAAACTCGGCAAGCTCCTCGTTATCTTCTATATATTCCCCGCCCCAATCGTACTCGTGGTTGCCGAGCGCCATAGCGGCAAAATCAAGCTCGTTCATCCAATCGGTCATTATAAGACCCTTGGTCATATTAGATTCGGATTGACCCTGCCACATATCTCCCGCAGAGATAAATATTGCATTGTCGTCGGTCGCACGCGCATTTTTAAGGTAGGTAGTAAGCTCGTCAACGCCTATATGACTATCAGCATCGGCCAATTTGCCGTGCAGGTCGTTAATGCCGTAAAAATCAAAGTAAACAATAACCGAATTTGAACATTTGTCGCAAATACCGTTGCTATCATTATCTTTGTGCTTTTTGCAACCGTTTGAATTTTCGGTTTTGCTATCGTTATCACTTTTGTTATTATCTTTTTCGCTGTCGCTGTTATTTTTATCGCCACCGGCATTATCGTTTTTATCACCGTCAGCGTTTTGTGAATTTTCTTGCTCTTGCGGTATATATTCTACCTGCTTATAAACCTCGTATGACACAAGCTCGGTCATACGAACAGCGGAAGCATCTGTTACGGTGTTAAACGCAACTTCCGCGTGCGAAATGCCAACCGTAGAAGATTCGTTATTCTGCAAATGATATACGCCGTGAGCGTCTTTATTTTTATACGACTGATTTGTGCCGCCCTCAACCACAAGGTCAACGTAACCGTCTGAAAGAGATTGATGATAATAAGACTCACTGCTGTCGTTGCCGATGTGTAGCATATACACAATAAAATCGGCGCCCTTTTTACGCAAACGGTCTGACTCGGCCTTTACAAGCTCGGTAAGGTCGTCACCCGTCTTAAAATATATATCATCACATTGTTCAGCAACGGTTGAATAATAATCACCCACCGCGCCGATTATACCAATTTTTATACCGTCACTTTCTATAACGGTTGAGGGTGAGCAAAATTCTGCAAGGCGATCATCCTCACGGTCATAAATATTAATCGCAAGCAGCGGAAATTCTGCCAGCTGGACATTAACCTCTACGCTGTCTTCACCAAGCTTTAGGTCATCAACGCCCGGCGCCATAGCGGCAAAACCAAACTTGTTCATCCAAAGCGTAGCGGCTGAATCCCCCGCCTGCCACATATTACCCACAGAGAGTATTACGGCATTTTGGTCGTTTTGCTTTGAATAGTTTAAATAATCCTCAAGCTTTTGGTCGGCTGTTTTGCTTGCCTTATCACCCAAAGCATAAAAATCAAAATAAACAAAAACCGATTGATAGCATTTATCACAAACGCCGTTGTTATCGTCATCGCTATGCTTTTTGCAACCCGATTGCGCGCAGCCGCAGCTGCACAGCAAAATGGATATCGTTAATAGAAATACTGCAAAACTTTTTATAAAATTTTTCAACAAAATCATCCCATCAAAATCTTAAATGACAATTACTTTCAAATTGATTATACAGCCTAACAATCATAATAACAAGGTTTTTATAAAATGTCGACAATTTTTTGCACATTTTTTGAAATTTAACTTGCTTTATATAATATGAATATGGTATTATATTAATCATAAGATATAATCAAATAATTATGCAAACTTAAAATTGAGAGTGATTGATATATGAACAGAAGCTTTCGTCTTTCTACCGCGCTTGACGTAGATGACCTTCTGCTTGAATGTGTGCCGTACGCTATCCGTTTGGCTAATGAGAAATATAAATTTGACCCACCTCTTACAATCCACGAGGTTGACCGTTGGGGTCGCACCGGCACCCGCGCTGATGTTATTTTTGAATTTATGGACAGCCCCGATTTCATTTCTTCTCAGCCACCTATTAAGGGCGCTAAAGAATTTGTGCAAAAGCTGTCGCAAATGACCGAGATTTTTATTTCTACTGCCGTATGGCCCGAATATATGAGCCAACGCTATCAGCGTATTTTAGAGGTCTTCCCCGAAATTCCGCGCGACCACATTCTTATTGGTTCGCGCAAGGATAAAATCGATGTGGATATTTTGTTTGATGACGGACTGCACAATATTCTTAATTCAAACGCGGCCTATCCCATACTTATGCGTAGGCCTTGGAATCAGGCGGCAACGGGCATTATGGCGGTAAATAATTACGACGAATTTTTAAAATTTGTAGAAATTATCGCAAACAGCTATAACACAACCAATGAGCAGTTATCGCTCGATGAACCCACCATTATGGTTTTGGTTGGTCCTTCGGGCAGCGGTAAAAACGAAATTGCACACGAGCTACTCACCAAGACCGACGCTTTTCAAAAGCTTGTCAGCTACAGCACCAATCCGTCATCTGAAAACGACCCTGACGGTTGGTATAAATATGTTAGCGAGCAAGATTTTCAAAATATGGCAGACGGCGGAAGCCTATGCGAATCAACCACATATGCAGGTCATTTTTACGGCTGTCGCAAGGATATGATAGAAAAAATATTAAATTCGGGCAAAAATGTTCTTACAGTTATGGATATATGCGGCGCTATGGCGCTTAAAACCTTGTTCCCGCACGTAATAACAGTTTATGTTAAGCGTGACCGAAAAGCGCTCATTACCTCTATACTTGAAAAGGATTGCAGCACCGAGGATAAGGCCAACCGCCTTTTGTCAATTTCGGTCGAAACCCGAAATGCACAGGTGTGTGATTACACAGTTAAATTTGAAAGTGCAAAGCAGGCTGTTGAAGAAATTTGTGACAAATTGCAAATTTGACAGCGGAGGCAAAAATTATGATTAATTTACAAAAAGCAAGCTTTGGCAAAAGAATTATAGCCGCTATTTTTGACGGAATATTGCTCAGTATTATAGCTGTGGGGTTAATTGCCTTGCTTTCGGGTGTATTTAATACCGACAAATATAAAGAAACCGCAGAAATATTCATAGCAAAGTATAAAGCTGAATATCAATTGAATTTGAGCACTGATGATTATAAAGAACTAACCGAACAGGAAAAAACTGATTACGCTGAAAGGTTTAAAGCTTTCAACAATGCCTTTAAACAAGACCCTGAAGCGAGCTATGCAAGTTCGATGTTTTCCAATCTTACCTTGCTGATTACTACTTTTAGTATTCTTATAAGCATTATTGCAATTGAGTTTGCAGTTCCCCTATTCTTTGGCAACGGACAAACCCTTGGCAAAAAGATTTTTGGCATTGCGCTTATGCACACCGAAGGAATTAAAGTAAGTAACATTCAGTTATTTATTCGTGCAGTACTCGGCAAATTTACGATTGAAACTATGATACCTGTTTATATATTGATACTTATTTATTTTAATCTTATAGGTATTATAAGCGTAGCTATTTTAGCAATACTTTTAATAGCTCAAATTATTTGCCTTATTGCCACACGCACAAATTCACTGCTTCACGATGTTTTGGCAGGTACTGTGGCTGTGGATATGGCAAGCCAAAGAATTTTTGACAGTCGCGAAGCGCTTATAGAGCATACAAAAAAGCTTCACGCTCAACAGGCAAATAAGCCTACCTTTTAATTTAGTCATATATTTAATTATATATTATATTTCATATGAAAGGGAATCAATATGAAGGTTGTATTAGAAAACTTAACAAAAATCTTCCCCAGCCGTGACAAAAAGTCGGGCAAAGAGGTTGTAGCCGTTAACGATTTCACCTTTGAAATCCCCGACGGTCAGCTCGTCGGCCTGCTTGGACCTTCCGGTTGCGGAAAAAGCACCACGCTGTATATGATCAGCGGACTGCAAAAGCCCTCAAGCGGCAAAATCTATTTTGGTGACGACGATGTAACCGAGCTTTCTACCGAAAATCGCGGCATCGGTCTCGTTTTCCAAAACTATGCTCTTTACCCACATATGACGGTTCAGCAAAACATTTTGTTCCCATTGCAAAACCTTGGCGGTAAAGACAAGCTCTCTAAGCAAGAGATGCTTGACCGCGCTTATGAGGCAGCAAGACTTGTTCAGATTGACGAACTTATGGATCGTAAGCCCAGTGAGCTTTCGGGCGGTCAGCAGCAGCGTGTTGCCATTGCCCGTGCGCTTGTAAAAATGCCAAGAGTACTGCTTCTTGACGAGCCGCTTTCTAACCTTGATGCGCGTCTTCGCTTGCAAACTCGTGAAGAAATCCGCCGTATTCAAAAAGAAACCGGAATCACCACCATATTCGTTACTCACGACCAGGAAGAAGCAATGTCTATCTCTGATGTTATCGTGGTAATGAAATTGGGTGTTGTTCAGCAAATCGGCAAGCCGCAGGATGTATATGACGATCCAAAGAATTTGTTTGTTGCAACCTTCCTTGGTACTCCACCTATCAATGTACTTGAAGGCAAGGTAGAGGGCGGCAAGGTATATATCGGCGACGAGGCTGTTATGAACGTTAACGGCGTTGAAGACCAAAATGTTTACATAGGTATTCGTCCCGAAGGTATTGAGCCCGCAGCAGACGGTGTTCTTACCTGCAAGCTTAACAATGTTGAGGTTATGGGTCGTGACGCAAGCGTTGTATCAAGTCACGAAAACTCGGTTAACCCCGTTGTTCGAGCTATTATCAGCTCTGATATTAAGGTTGATACCACTGCCGAAGCAGTTAAATTCAACATCAAGCCTCACAAGTTCTTCCTCTTTAACAAAGACACCGAAGAGCGCGTTTATTTCGAGGTGAAGTAATATGGTAGACAGTAAACAACAATGGAAAGCTTGGCTTTATTTGTCACCCGCCATTATTTTGTTGCTTGTGTTCACCGTATGGCCCATCTTTAACACATTGCGTATGGCGTTTTTAAACGGCTACGGTAATATGGCTGCTATGGGTGGCGCAACATTTGATTTGGGTATCCAAAATTTCCTTAAAGTAATAGAATACGATAAGTTTATAGACTGTCTTAAAACCACTGCAATTCTTTGCGTGGCAACAGTTCCTATTTCTACTACATTAGCATTACTTATCGCAGTTGCTCTTAATTCTATCAAGCCACTGCAAAAAACCCTGCAAACTATATTCTTCCTGCCCTATGTTACCAACTCTATCGCTATCGGTATGGTATTTGCTACTATGTTTAATATCGTTGGTTACAACCCTGTTGAAAGAGCAGCAGACACCTGGGGTATTATAAACAATGTTATTCAGTTCTTTGGCGGCGAGGCTATAAGCTGGATAAACCAAGGCTCTACCTACACAGCAAATATAGCCGTTATGATTGTTTACATTGTTTGGAATGCATTGCCCTTTAAGATTTTGATACTCTTGGGCGGTTTGCAAAGCATTAACAAGCAATACTATGATGCCGCTAAGGTTGACGGCACACCAAAGGCTCGCGTACTTACCCGCATTACCATTCCGCTACTTTCTCCAATGCTCGCTTATGTAATTATTACAGGCTTTATCGGTGGATTTAAAGAGTACTCAAGTATTGTCGGTATTTTTGGCGAAAAGATGGGTCCCCCTGACGATGCGGGCCGACTTAACACAATGGTAGGTTTTGTTTATGACGCGCTTGAAAAAGACCGTCAGGGTCTTGCAAGTGCGGGCGCTTTGATTTTGTTCGTTATCATTCTTATTGTAACCTTGTTTAACAATAAGGTTATTAAGAAACACGTTCATTATTAAGGAGGTGCCGATATGTCTACAAAAACTACTGTTATGCAAGAACGAGATGTTAAAAAGAGAACTCTCGTACAAAATATTGTTAAAGCATTAGGCAAAACAGGCACCTACGCTTTCTTGCTTATTATGGCGTTAATCATCTTGTTTCCGTTTTATTGGATGATTATTTCATCTCTTAAAACCTTGCCCGAATACCGTCAGGCAATTCCAACCTTTTGGCCGCGCGAAATTATGTGGAGCAACTATGCAAAGGCATTTGAAGAGGCAAATCTAGGTAATCTTTTTATGAACACCCTCTATGTTGGTCTTGTTTCTACAATCATCAGCCTTGTTATTACAGTGCTCTCGGCGTTTGCCTTTGCGCGTCTTGAATTCAAAGGCAAGGAAACGCTGTTTGGCGCATTGCTCGCTACAATGATGATTCCGGGTGAGCTTTTCACCATTACAAACTACATCACAGTAAATCAATTAGGTTGGATGCACACCTTTACAGCTCTTATTGTGCCCTTCCTTGTTAGTGTGTTCTATATTTACCTTCTTCGTCAAAACTTTATGCAAATACCCAATGAGTTGTATTTGGCAGCAAAGGTTGACGGCACCAGTGATATAAAATATCTCTGGAAGGTTATGATACCATTGGCGCTTCCAACGCTTATCTCTATAACAATTCTCAAAATGATGGGCGCTTGGAACTCATACATCTGGCCAAAGCTTGTTGCAAACGACGCGGCTCACCAGATGATTACCAACGGCTTGCGCAACGCCTTTACCGACACCTCGGGTCAAGCAAACTACCCTGTGCAAATGGCTGCTGTTGCAATTGTTTCGGCGCCGCTGTTCCTTGTGTTCCTTTGCTTGCGTAAATATATTATGCAGGGCGTTAGCCGTAGCGGTATTAAGGGTTAATAAACACACCGTGTTTGTTATATATTTTCTAAAAACAGAAAGGATTGAAAGACTATGCTTAAAAAAATCATAGCCATCGTGTTAACTGTTGTTATGGCTCTTGGCATGTTCGCGCTTACAGGTTGCGGCTCAAAGAGCGCCAATAATGCTTTTGTGGTTCCCTCAGAAGGCTTTAACCCAAATGAAACAGTTGACATCACGTTCACTCACACAATGGGTGCTAAGCTTCAAGAGGTTCTCAATACCTACATTGAAGAGTTTAACGAAATCTACCCCAACATCAACATCACTCATCAGTCAGCAGGCGGTTGGTCAGACATTAACGGTCAGATCAATACCGAGATCGCAGGTGGCACACAGCCTAACATTGCTTACTGCTACCCCGACCACGTTGCAATGTACAATATCGCTAAATCGGTTGTAACTCTTGACAACCTTATCGCAAGCGACATTGCAATTGAAGGTAAAGATGAAGTTATCGGTCTTACCGATGAGCAAAAGGCTGACTTTATTGAAAGTTATTATAACGAAGGCTTGGTTTACGGTGACAACCAGATGTACACCATGCCGCTTAACAAATCTACAGAGGTTCTTTACTACAACAAGACCTTCTTTGATGAAAACGGTCTTACCGTTCCTACCACTTGGGACGAAATGTGGGACGTTTGCAAAAAGATAAAAGAAATCGACCCCGAGTGCTATCCTTTGGGCTACGACGCTGAAGACAACTGGTTCATCACCCTTTGCGAGCAGATGGAAACCGATTTCACAAGCGCTGAAAACGGCGGTCAGTATCTCTTTAACAACGACGAAAACAAAGCATTTGTAAAAGAGCTTCGTGAAATGTACCAAAAGGGTTATTTCACCACACAGGAGCTTTACGGTAGCTATACCTCTAACCTCTTTGTAGAGCAGACCGACACCAACTGCTATATGTGCGTAGGCTCATCGGGCGGCGCATCATATCAGATGTCTAACAACGATACTGCTGACGGCACTTATGCTTTTGAAGTAGGCGTTGCTTCTATTCCACAGTACAGCGCTAATAACCGCAAGGTTATCTCTCAGGGACCAAGCCTTTGCATTCTTAAGGGTGCAAACACAACTGACCAGCAGATTCTTGCTTCTTGGTTGTTTGTTAAGTTCCTTTGCACAAATATCGACTTCCAGGCAGAGTTCTCAATGACTTCTGGTTATATGCCCGTTATTAAGTCAGTTACCGAAAATGCAAACTACAAAGCATGGCTTGAAAAGGGTAACGGTTATGAATATCTTGTTGCTAAGTGCGTACAGGTAGGTATTGACGGTCGTGATGATTACTTTGTATCACCCGCATTTAACGGTTCATCTAAAGCTCGTGAGCAGGCAGGCGCATTGTTATTGAAGTGCCTCAGCACCGATACCGAAGATGTTGACAAGCTTATTGATGACGCTTTCCAAGAAGCTCTCGACGAATGTGAATATTAAAAGCTATGAAAAATATTAAAAAACTTTTATCCCTTTTGTTAGCGCTTTGTGTTCTTGTGGCTTGCTTTGCAGGCTGCAAGGACAATACCGCTACTCAAAGTGGCACAAACGGAAAAACCGTTGATTATGTTGAAAAAACAAAGCTCAATATGGATTCCGATACAAAGAAGCAAGAGGTTACCGTTAAAAGCTTTATCGACGGCGACACCACCCACTTCTTTGTGCCGAGTGACATCAGTGACGATGGCACTTTAAAGGCTCGTTATATGGGCATTAACACACCTGAATCTACAGGTAAAATTGAAGAATGGGACAAAAAAGCCTCCACCTTCACCAAAGAAAAACTATCAGGCGCCACCTCTATTATAGTTGAGTCTGACAACAACCAATGGAATGTTGACTCAACGGGTGGCAGACACTTGGTTTGGGTTTGGTACAAGCCCGCTGACAGCGAAGATTACCGTTGCTTAAACCTTGAAATTGTTCAAAACGGTTTGTCTATTGCCTGCGGCACAACAGCCGACCGCTACGGCGACGCAATGTCAAGCGCGTTCCAGCAAGCAAAGGCTCAAAAGCTCAATGTTTTTTCGGGTGAAAAAGACCCTGATTTCTTCTATGGCGATGCTTATGAGTTAGACCTTAAGCACCTTCGCACAAATATATCTCTTTACGATAATGCAAAGGTTGCTTTTGAGGGTGTTATTACCTATAACAACAACAACTCGGTTTATGTAGAAGAATATGATGCCGAAACTGATATGTACTACGGTATGTCGGTTTACTACGGTTATGAAACGGGCGCATTGCTTAACATTTTAAAGGTTGGCAACCGTGTTCGCGTGGTTGGTACCGTTACATATTATGAAACAGGCGGCACCTGGCAGGTATCGGGTCTTAAATACCGCGAAATGAAGCCCGACGATCCAGGCAATACAATTATGATTAGCGAGGGCAACAAGCCTGCTCACCGTGAAATTGATGCATCTGTTTTTGCAACAGGTACTGTCGATGCCGAAACAATGCCATCACTTGAAAGTGAAGAAACCGAAATTAAAACCTTTGATTACGCTAATCTTATTATGAGCACTTCAGTTTCTATGAAAAACCTTAAGGTTGTAGACGCTTACACCACAAACAACGGCGGCGAATCCGACGGCGCTATGACACTTACCTGTAAGGTAGGCGACACATTTGTAGATGTTCGCACAATAGTTCTTTATGACGAAAGCGGCAATCTACTTACCGAATCGGATTATATGAACAAAACAATCGACGTTAAGGGTATTGTGGATTACTTTAGCGGCTCATATCAAATCAAAGTATTTACGGCAAGTGACATAACCGTACATTAATAGGAGGAACACAAAATGAAAAAAATCATTGCTTTAGCGCTTTGCGCGCTTATGATTTTAACAACATTTGTTGGTTGTAAAGATAAAACCAACGAAGACCTTGTAAATGCTGTTGCATATTTGGAAAATATGTATCAAAAGGGCGACAAGGACGAAGTAATGGAAATGCTTTTGGATACAGATGTTTTGTCTGTTGTTACAATTGACGGTGTGAGCTACACTGTAGAATGGACTGTAACTGTTACTGAAGGTGCTTCTGATGCAGTTAAGATTTCAGAATCCGAAAAAGAAAATCATGTGCTTATCGATGTACCGGATGTTCCCGAAACCGACGTTTTATTTACAGCGACTGCTACTGTAAAGGACGAAAAAGACAATGCTGAATCTGTAAACTTTAGCTACAAGGTAAAAGGCATTGGCTCGGAAAACACACTTTCCTTCGAGGAAATTATCACTCAGGCTTACGCTCTTGAAGAAGGTAAGTCTATGGAAGGTACACACAGCCTTACGGGTAAAATCACATCAATCGATACCCCATATGATGCTACATATAAAAATGTAACAGTTACCATTGCTGTTGAAGGCTTTGAGGATAAGCCAATTAAGTGTTACCGACTTAAAGGTGACGGTGCTGACACACTGGCAGTTGGCGATTATATCACAGTAACAGGTACTATCGTTAACTACCAAGGTACTGTTGAGTTTGATGCAGGCTGCACTGTAAGTGACATTGTTAAAGGTGACGATACTACTGCAAATCCCAACGCTTCGGGTAGTGGCTCGGGTAGTGGCTCGGGTAGCGGTTCAGGTAGCGGTTCAGGTAGCGGTTCAGGCAGCGGTTCTGGTAGCGGTTCTGGTAATGATTCGGGTAACACAACCACACAGACCGTTACCGATGTTGCCAAGATTATGAAAGACGCAGAAGCTCTTGCACACAATGCGACTCTTCCTTACACATCTGTTCTTACAGGTAAGGTTATAGCCATTGATGAAGCTTATAGTTCTGAATATGGTAATATTACTGTTACAATAGAGATAAGTGGTTATAGCACGCCTGTTAAATGTTATCGCCTTAAGGGTACAGGCGTTGAGAAAATTCAAAATAACGATACTATTACTGTAACAGGTACAATTAAAAAGTATAACAAAACTATTGAGTTTGAATTCGGTTGTACAATGACCAAACGCATCTCGGGCGGCGGTGTATCAAAAGAAACCGATCCCGCAAAGATTATGGAAGCTGCATACGCACTCAAGTCAGGTGCAAACCTTGGCTATGAAGTAACACTTGAGGGCACGGTAAAATATGTTAAAACTGCATACGATCCAGCGTATGATAATATCAGTGTAGTGATGGTTGTTGCAGGCAAAGAACTTCTATGCTATCGCTTAGTAGGCAACGACGTCGATAAGCTTATTGGCGGCGACACCATTACCGTAACAGGTATGATCAAAAACTACAATGGTACAATTGAGTTTGATCAGGGTTGTACAATGCGCAAGAGAACAGGGGGCGGTAAGACTGTTCCAACTGATTCAAAACAAATTGTTGATGAAATCTTTGCTTTAGCAGAGAAAGAATATCTGCCATATATTGCAACACTTACAGGCAAAATTACCCAAATTACTGACGAATATAGTTCTCAATATAATAACATTACCGTTATTATTGAGGTTGAAGGTACCAGCGGTATGAAAGAACTTAAGTGCTACAGACTTAAGGGTGACGGTGCAGATGCTTTAAAAGTTGGTGATACAATCACAGTTACAGGTTCTGTTAAAAACCACGTGCACACATCAGGTGAAAGCGAATTAGAGTTTGATTCTGGTTGTACATTTGTTAAGAAATAAGCCAATTAAACATTAAAAAACAGCAGCGGAAACGCTGCTGTTTTTGCATATACAGATGAGTTTGAAAACCGCGCAGAATATGTTCTGGTTTACATAACATCTAATTGTTGACGTTTGTAAAAATCCGTTATCTATATATAGTAAAATATTACTTTTTTACTATTGACACTAAATAAATTTAATAGTATAATTGACTTGTGAATATTTATCCTTTATCGTCGAAAATTATCGACACATTTAAGGCGATTACGGGGACACCCCCGAAAAATAAAAAATTTAAAAACAAAGGAGTAAATCGCAATGAAAAAAATTCTTTCAATTCTTGTTTGCGTATGCGTGCTTTTATCAGCAATGGTAATCACAGCATCCGCAGCAAACACCGAAATCGTATTTGATTTTGGCGAAAACAAGAACACAACAACGCATGCAGATGGTAGCGATATTGGTACAAGCAAGTCGTATACCAACGGTGACTACACATTAGCATTAACAAATGTCTACAAGTGTTATGCCCCTGCAAATGACGCTAAAGGTACTTCAGCTCTTAAAATGGGTACTAGCAGTGTAGCCGGTAACTTCACTATAACCGTACCGGATGATGTAACCTCTGTTATTTTTAAGGTTGCTATGTATAAAGCTAAAACCACAGCTGTTAATATCAACGGTACAGAGCATGCCATCACCACCAAATCTGATGATGGTGCTTACACCCCTATCACAGTTGATACAACCACAACCAAGACTATTACATTTGCAACTGTTGATGGTAAATGCCGTTGCATGATTGATTCTATCACTTATGTTATTGCTGACACCACAGGCGGCAACGAGCCTTCTTGCGAGCATACAGCTAAATCTGCAGTGCCAAACGGTGACGAAACACACAAGTTAGTTTGTGATGCTTGTAGTGAGACAGTTACACCTGTAGTTGATTGCACTGACGCTGATGCAAACGGCAAATGTGACGTTTGCGAAGGTGATGTTGAAGTATCTGTACCGGATCCAACACCAGACAGCACACTAACTATTGCTGAAGCAATTGCTCTTGGTGAAACAAAAGAGCACAATACATATACTGATGGCAAATACTATGTTGTAGGTGTTGTTGAAAGCGTTTACAATACTCAATATGGTAATATGTATATTGTTGATGAAGCTGGAAACAGACTTACAATTTACGGTACATATGATGCTACCGGTGAGAACGGTTACGCTGCTATGGAAGATGCTCCTGTTGCTGGAGATACCGTTAAACTTTACGGTAAAATCGGTTACTACAGCAGTGCCGCACAGATGAAGAATGCTTGGATTGTGGAAGTAACTCCAGGTGAAACACCAGCACCAGAAAACAATGATCCTGCTGCTGAGAGCGTGCTTACAATTGAACAAGCACTTGCTCTTGGTGCTACAAAGACCCACAATACTTACACCGAAAATAAGTACTATGTAACTGGTGTTATCACTGAAATTTACAATGAAACATACGGTAATATGAAAATTACTGATGAAGCAGGTAATATTTTAACTGTTTATGGTACTTGGGATGAAACAGGCGAAATTCGTTTTGATGCTATGGAAACAAAACCTGCAGTTGGCGATACAGTTACTGTATATGGTGTTATAGGCCAGTACAACGGTACCGCTCAGATGAAGAACGGCTGGTTTAAAGCTGCTCCTGCAGTTGATGACGATGATGATGACACAACAGGCGGCAATACAACCGGTGGTGACAGCACAACAGGCGGCGCTACCACAGGCGGCGCTACCACAGGCGGTTCAACTACCAATAACAATGCAAATACAAATACCAATACTGACAACAGCACAACATCTCCTGACACAGGCGATAATGTTGGCGCATTTGCAGTAATGGCAATCGCAGCAGCTGCTGTAGTTATCGCAGCAAGCAAAAAGCGCGCTTAATTTACACAAACAAAAAGCAGACCCTGCGGGGTCTGTTTTTTTGCGTTTTAATGTTAAGAACGGATTGCCACAGGGCTACCGCCCTTCGCAACGACATATATTTAGTTTTAGATATACTAAACGTGTGTCATTGCGAGGTGTTCTACACCGAAGCAATCCGTAATTTTCAACTTTCAATTTTCAACTTTCAATTTATTAAACACATCCATATCGGTTACGTTAAGGCTTAGTGGCATAATTGAGATATAACCCGATATGGTAGCGTCGGTATCAAGGGTAAGGTCATCACTTGGCACATAAACGCATTTACCGTCCGCGCGGTACATTTCCCCTTCTGTATTGATAAATCCATCAGAATAATACATACCGCCCTGACGGGTGATTTTTATCCCCTTTGGATTAGCGGGAATATTTATATTATAAGCATTGTGAATATCAAGCAGCCCATGTTTGTTTATATAATCGAACACCATATCTAAATGCGCGGTTGCGTTTTGGTAATTCTCGGGTGTAGTAGAAAGCGCAATCGCGGGTATCTTTTGTAATACAGCCTCGCGCACAGCCGATACCGTACCCGAATACAATATATCACTACCCATATTAAGTCCGCGGTTTACACCCGATATAACAAGGTCAAATCGCTGCTCAAGACCAAGTATTACATATCGCATACAATCGGCAGGGGTTGAGTCAACAACATAGGTTACCACGTCGCCGTCAAGCATCTGTTTTTGCACGCGAAAAGCCTTGTGCAATTCGATGCCGTGACTTTTAGCGCTCTGCTCAACCGCAGGCACCGCCACCGTAACCTCACCTAACTTTTTGCAATAACGCACAAGCGGCAACAACTGCTCAGCGCTGATGCTGTCGTCATTAGTTATAAATATTCTCATAGCCAACCCTCGTGAGTTTCTTTGTATTCTTTTACGTGAGCATCAGCGTCACGTAAAAGCTGCTCTGCCTCGTCCCAACCGTAAACGGTAGCGCCGCTCGCGCACGCGTGACCGCCACCGCGATATTTTTCAGCGATGGGGTTTATATGCACAAAACGTGAGCGCAGACGCACGCGGATAGAGTTTTCTGCGTCACCGTTTTCTATAAATGCCATCCAAGCGATCGCGCCACGTATAGAGTCGAGTGTACCAACGCAAGCGCTCGCCTGTTCAAGCGTGAGATTAAACTCCTTTTGCATATCCTTATCAATAAAAATATACGCAACACCGTTTTCGGTGATCTGCATACGCTGATAAATTTCCGCCTTGAATTTAAGATAGCCAAACGCTTCAAGATACAAATGCGCATACAGCTTTTCGGTATCGACACCGCAGTCAAGCATTATTGCGGCATTGCGCATGGTATCGCCCGTAACGCCCTCATACTTAAATCGTCCCGAGTCGGTAACCATACCCGTATAAACGTAGGTCGCCGCCTCACTGTCTATTTTAAGCTCGTCGCGGAAGGTAGCGTAAAAATCGGCAATTATTTCGCAAGCGGAGGAACGCTCCTCCTCTACCCACATTATATCGCCGTAGTTTTCAAGCGGAATGTGGTGATCAATTTTTATAAGCTCGCGACACAGTGTGTATTTTTTGTTAGAAATACGCTCCTCGCTTGCAGTATCTATAACAATACCCAAAGCGTCGGTATATTCCGCATCCTCAACAGGCTCGTCCTCGGGACCCAAAAATTCAAGATATTCAGCCTTGTCATTATCAATAAGATAAATTTGCTTTTCGGGAAAGGTCAACTGTAATATGCGTTTTAAGCCCTTTGTGGCGCCTACGCAATCGCCGTCATTGCGAATATGACGGAACAGAAAAATTTTGTCGTATTCTTTTATTTTATCAAGTATCTGCTTTTTTACAGCGAAATTCATCAATTTTCTCCTTGTAATTGGTCTAAGTCAGCAAGCATCGCCATTGCAGTATCGCGGTCGGGTACGGTGGCGCCGCTTGCCTTTTGGTGACCGCCGCCGCCGTATTTTACGGCGATGGGGTTAATGTTAAAGCGGCTTGAACGCAGTTCGCACAAAACGCCGTCTTGGCTTTCAGTAAAGTTTACCCATATATCTACGCCCTTAACGTCTGCCATAGTGGCAACCATTCCGCGAGATATGGAAAACTCGCTCACACCAAACTCGCGCACTTCATCACGGGTGGTGTAGATATATGCTACGTTGTTTTTGGTAAACTGTATTTTTAACGTAAACTTTGCTTTAAGCAGTTTGTTGTCAAAATTGTCAGCGTAAAGTTCGCGGTAAAGCTCGTTGGTGTCAAAACCCGTTTCAATAAGCGCCGCTGCAAGCTGAAAGGTGCGGGCGTTGGTGCTGTCATAACGAAAACGTCCCGAATCGGTGAGCATACCCGTATAAAGCGCCTTGCCTGCAATTTCGTTTATACGCAAACCACTCTCTACCGCAAATGCCGTTACCATACCGCAGCAGCTTTCAAAACTGCTATCTACCACCTCTACGTCGGTAAAGGTTTCGCAATAGATATGGTGGTCTATACGGACAGTCTTTGCGGCTTTGCTATAGCGGTCATCACTCGCAAGGTGAGGCGACGCAAAGTCAAGCAAAATTGCCAATGCGCCGTCGTAGATGCTATCGTCAATTTCATCCATAGCAGAATCGGACAAAAAGCTAAAAAACTTGGTTTCATCGCCAACCATATACACAGTCTTATCGGGGAAATTTTCCAAAATGATATTTTTCATACCAATCTGACTGCCCATAGCGTCACCGTCGGGACGACTGTGGCGATGAATAATAATAGTGTCGTAATTTTTTATACAGTCAAGTACCGCTTCAATCATAGTTTTATTTATCCTTATCCTGTTTAATTAAAATACGAATAGCCTCAATCGCGGTTTTTATAGCGCAAGAGGTATCTTCATTGCGTTCTTTGGGCATTGCGGTTTTGGCAATCTCCTGATTCCATACGCAGTGGAATACCGCGCCCGAGCGCAGTTTTCGCGCGGCGCTTACTATAAAGAGCGTTGCGCCCTCCATTTCGCTTGCCAAGCATCCGCCACGTTTCCAAGCGTTCCATTTAGCAAGCAACTCGGGGGCTGTTGGCATACTCTCGGGTGAATGCTGACCGTAAAAACTGTCCTTTGCCTGTACTACGCCAATGTGATTTGGGTAGCCGAGGTTTTGAGCTGCACTATAAAGCGCTTGTGTTACGTGAAAATCGGCTACAGCGGGAAATTCAATGGGCATATATTCACGGCTTGTGCCGTCCTGACGTATAGCACCCGTAGCTATAACCACATCACCCGGTGCAACGTCGGGCTGCATACCACCGCAGGTACCGACGCGGATAAAGGTGTCAACGCCGATTTTTGCCAGCTCTTCAACACAAATCGCGCAAGACGGTCCGCCTATACCCGTGGATACAACAAGCACCTTTTCGCCGTCAAGATAACCCAAATATGAGTTATATTCGCGGTTGCAACCTACCTGATGCGCGTCATCAAGAAATGCCGCAATTTTTTCTACTCGGCCTGGGTCACCTGGGATTATCGCGTATCTCGCGCTATGCTCCTCTGAAAGACCAATATGATACTGCTTCATATAATCACCTATTCTGTTATATTACTTTTAGAAAATCCATACGGCAATAATTCCGAAAGCGTAAACACGCTAAAATCATCCGTAGAGCGCGCTACGATTACCTCGAAATCTCCATCGCAAAATTCTGCCATAACCTGACGGCACACACCGCAAGGCATAAACAAATCGTTAACATTACCATTTTTGCCGCCAACTATTGCGATTTTTAAAAACTCGCGCTCGCCCTCGCTAACAGCCTTAAAAAATGCTGTTCTTTCGGCGCAGTTTGTAGGACCGTACGCCGCGTTTTCAACGTTACAGCCTGAATAGACCGTGCCCGATTTTGAAAGCAGCGCCGCGCCCACTTTATAGCAAGAATACGGCGCATAAGCCTTTTGCATAGCGTCAAATGCCGCTTTTACTAATTCTTTATTGTTCATTTTATAATCTCCGATAACATACTCTCGCCTGCGATTTCCGCCTCTACGCCAAGGTAGTCGCACACGGTTTTACCTATATTGCAAAAGCCTGATTTGGTGCCAAGATTTACGGGATTTACCCTCTTGCCGTAAATCAGCAGCGGCACGTGTTCACGCGAGTGGTCGGTGCTGACGGTGTACGCTGGGTCACAGCCGTGGTCTGCCGTTATTATAAGCAGGTCGTCTTCTTTAAGTAGCGGCAAAAAGCTGCCAAGCCATCCGTCAAATTCGCTGAGCGCCGCGGCGTAGCCGTCTACATCATTGCGGTGACCGTAAAGCATATCAAAATCCACAAGATTGGTAAAGCAAATTCCGTTAAAATCACGCTTTGCGTATTCAAGCGTTTTTTTCATGCCCTCGGTATTGCCGTGTGTATACACGTATTCGTTGATACCTGCTCCCGCAAAAATATCATAAATTTTGCCTACCGATATAGTGTCAAGACCGCTGTTTTTAATACAATCAAGCATAGTCTTTTTTGGCGGCTCAAGTGAAAAATCGTGTCGGTTTGAGGTGCGTTTAAACTCGCCATCAACCGTTATAAACGGACGCGCAATAACACGACCGACACCGTGCTCGCCCGTAAGAATCTCACGCGCAATACGACAATAGCGGTACAGCTCGTCAAGCGGCACGATATCCTCGTGAGCCGCTATTTGAAATACGCTGTCAGCAGAGGTATATATAATCAGATTGCCTGTTTTTATATGCTCTTCACCGTAGTCCTTTATGACCTCGGTGCCCGAATACGGCTTATTGCAAAGCACACCCCTACCCACTTTTTTCGAAAATTCCTGCAATACGCTCTCGGGAAAACCGTCGGGATACGTGGGAAGTGGCTTATCTGACACAATTCCCGCTATCTCCCAGTGACCTATTGTGGTATCCTTGCCGCGTGAAAGCTCAGCAAGGCGGCAAACGGCAGCCTGTGGTGTGTCAACCTTTTCTCCGCAGCTTACACCGTCAATATTAAATAACCCGAGCTTTTTAAGGTTATTTATTTTAAATTTTTCCGATTTTGATATAGACTCAAGCGTATTAACGCCTATATCTCCGTAATCTGCGCTATCACTCATAGCACCTATACCAAAGCTGTCAAGAACGATTAAAAATACCCTTTTCATATCAGTCTTTAGCCTCTAAAATCGGCAGATTTTCATATTCTACAGCGCAATCAAGCGCAAACTCCATCATCTGAGTAAAGGTTTTTTCACGGTCGTCGGCGTCGAGCGCGGTGTATGGCGGATAAAGAATATCCGAAATAGTGCATATAGCCATCGCGCGCATACCGTATCGCATAGCCGTGCAATAGAGCGCCGCCGCCTCCATCTCTACTGCAAGACAGCCTACCTTGCCCCAGTTGCTCGATGGGTGTGTATCGTCATAAAAAGTATCGGATGAGTACAGATTACCTATATGAGCGTTAAGATTTTTTTGCTTTGCAATTTTGTTTGCAATATCAAGCATCTCAAAATCACATATCGGCGCTATAGTACCGTTCATACCGTACTGCGACGCAAAATTTGAGTTGGTGCAAGCGCCCTGACCGATAACTATGTCACGAACCTTTACGTTTTCGTTTATGGCGCCCGCAGAACCTACGCGAATAATATTTTGCACGCCGAAAAACTTATAAAGCTCGTAAGAGTAAATGCCTATAGAGGGCATACCCATACCACTTGCCATAACAGAAACCTTTACTCCATTGTAGTAGCCCGTATAGCCGTTAACACCGCGTACACCGTTTACAAGCACAGCGCCCTCTAAAAAGTTGTCGGCAATGTATTTTGCGCGCAACGGGTCACCAGGCATAAGCACGGTTTTGCCAAAACCGATATCATTTTTTAAATCAATATGAGGTGTCTTGTTTGTCATGTTGTTCACCTTTCTCTAAAGCCTTTACTATTTTTACTATTCTGCTTGTTCCCAAGCGTGTAGCGCCTATGTTTATAAAATCCTCTGCATCTTCGAGCGAAGATATACCCCCTGCCGCCTTGATTTTAAGGTGAGATGCAACGTTATCTGCAAAAATCTGCACGTCGTGTTTTGTTGCGCCCGCGGTAGAAAAACCTGTTGAGGTCTTGATAAAATCAGCGCCCGAGCGTGATACGATTTCACACATTTTAACCTTTTCATCATCGGTAAGCAGACAGGTTTCTATAATTACCTTTAATATCTTGCCCTGACAAGCGGCTTTAATAGCCTTTATTTCATCAAGAATAAGGTCGTGCTTTTTGTCCTTGAGCCAACCTATATTTATTACCATATCAATTTCATCTGCGCCGTTTTTTATAGCATCTTCGGTTTCAAAGCATTTTGTAGCGGTGGTTGAATATCCGTTTGGAAAACCGATAACGGTGCAGATTGCCACGCGGTCACCCACATATTCCTTTGCCTGTTTTACAAAGGATGCGGGAATACAGCAAGAAGCGCAGCCGTATTTAATTCCATCATCAAGAATAGCCTTAATCTCATCCCAAGTCGCGCTTTGCGACAAAAGAGTGTGGTCAACGTATGATAGTATTTTTTTAACGTCCATAAAATCAGCCTTTCTAATTATATTTTTACATTTTATTATACCTTTTTTTCGCCGTTCAGTCAATATCAAAAAAACAACAGCAGAGTCTGCTGTTGTTTTTTGATTATACGTTATACCACGGTAATTCTACAACCGTTTTGCTGTGATTGGTAGCCGATATCAGTTTGTCAAAAATATCGGAAGTTTTAATTTTCATACTTGTGGTATTAACGCAGGGGTGACAGCCGATATATTCATCATTTAAAATATCCTTATCAACAAGCAATCGAACACTATTTTCTTTGTCATTCATAAGACCTAAAACACTCACAGCGCCCGGCGTTATGTCAAGGTATTTAAGCATTGCCTCTGCGTCTGCAAAAGAAAGTCTGGCAGAATTTATCTGCGAGGTTAAATCCTTGGTTTTAAAAGGCTTCTCTGCAGGCATCATAAGCAGATAAAAGTCGGTCTTTTGTCGGTTGGTTAAAAAGAGATTTTTGCATATTTTGCAGTCAAGAGTCTCATCTACCGCAACACACGCCTCCATAGTATCAGCGGGCATATCGCGGTGGTCTACGTGATAATACTCTATACCCAGATTGTCCAAAAAATCATAACAACGGATTTCTTTTGGCAATCTGCCCGTCATATTATCAGGCCTGCCCTTTTTTAGTTCTAAATTCATAATAATGCCTCTCTAAAACGAAATACTTTTACCCAAATGAAAAGAATAAATTATTTTTTCCTTAACGGGCTTTTCAAAAATCTTTTCTGCCGCGGCTGAATAAATCTCTAACTGTTCGCCGTAGCAATCAACAAGCTCCAACATATTATCTACCCTGTCGGTCTTAAAGTCAAGCACGACTATACCACCATGTTCTTCAAAGCAAAGGTCAACCGCGCCCTGAACTATGATATTGGCGTCGTCAAGTTCTATATCAAGCGTTTTGTCAATACTCTTAGCAGATATTTCGGTAAGAAAACGCATCTCGCGATGAACGGCGTCCGACGTTATAACGCGATGATACAGGTCGCTTTTAAAGAAAACATCTATAGCCGCAACGTCGGCGGATTTTGCCTCGCTTTCAGTTATAAATTTCCATTCAAGCAATCTTTGGATTTCAGCATCAACGTCAACCTTTTCGCTAAAGTTTATAAACTGCATAACGTGATGCATTGCAGTTCCCCTCGCCGCGCCCGAAAGCTTATCGCCGAGCATAAACGCCGGCTTTTCGCAAAATGCAAAGCGGTCGTTTTCAGCCCTGTGCACAATGTCCGATACCGACGCCTTTGCCTGTAAATAACGCAACGGTTCATAAGGATATACGTAATCGGCGTTCGCCTTTATTTTTTTAGCAAAATCAAAGTTGCAGTCTTTTGTTTCCTGTAACTCCTGCTCAGGTCTTGGTATAACAGCGTTTTCGTCATTTACAACGGTTATCTTCAAATTGGCATCACTGTGAGCCGTCGGCGCCTTAATATCGGCATATTTTCGCAAAGTCTCGCCTTGCGGGTGAAGCAGAGCGCAGCTTAAAATCCAATCACCCATGTTGCGACCTTTTTCCAAGAATTCACGGCTTATATACGGCGCGTTGTCTTGCAGTGAAGACGCAAGCTTTTTAAGCTTATTATCTAAATTTTTAGCCGAGCACACAAGGCACAACCTATCAATTGCGCGGGTCATAGCAACGTACAAAAGACGTAGTTTTTCTTCCACAGTTTTGACCTGCGCCGCGTCCGCCTGCACCGCGTGACCGAGCATTTCTATGTCCGCGCCCGCTTGCTCATCGTAATACTTAAAGGCTATACCGCCTTTTTCTGAAAACAGCACGCGGCTTATAGAATCGGCATTATTTATCTGCGACGACAAATTCGCCACTATGCACACGGGAAATTGCAAGCCCTTTGAATTGTGCATAGACATAATCCTGACCGCGTTTTTATGACCCTCACCCACGCTTTTAAAGCTGTTTTCGGGCAGAGATTTCATATATCTTATAAATCCGTAAATACCCGAATCAGCGCGAGATTCGAACCCTTTGGCATAATTTATAAGCGCAAAAAGATTGGCGCGACGCACCTTGCCACCGGAGAGCGCCGACATCATATTAAGTATATCGGAAGAATGAATCAGCTTTGAAATAAGCCTGTCCAGTGGCAGTACCGCCGCATCGCGACGAAGAGCTGACAGCTTTTCTATAAAATCAGCCGTATTTTTATCCCCCGTTTTGCTATAAGCCACCACAGCTGAATAAAGCGGCCCGTATTTTTGATTTGCTCTGATTTTCGCCATTTCGTCAGCGCTGAAAGCAAAGACGGGCGACATCATCGTGGCAAGCAATTCGACGTCACATTTAGGATTATCAATCACCTGCAAAAGCGATATAACGGTAGAAATCTCGGTGCTTTCCAAAAAAGAATCGCCACCTAAAGACACGGGTACACCGTAAGCAGACAACTGCTCGGCAATTACAGTTGCCTTGTCCTTGACCTTATCAAGCAGTATTGCAAAATCGTCGTATCGAGCATTACGCAGCTTGTCGCCGTCACTTATAACCTCGCCCTCGCCCATTACCGAAACAATGTATTCGGCAATTTTTTTAGCCTCGGTTTCGAGCAAAGACTCGTCGTTTTCGTCGTCATACTTATCCACTACCAAAAGCTCGGCTGTTGCGGCGCGGCTATCGGGGAAACTCCCCCCCGCATTAAGACGCTCCTCGTCATTGTAAACAATTCCACCGCACTGCCCTGCAAGAAGGTGCGAAAAGAAAAAGTTTACCGCATCGCAAACACCAGGACGGGAGCGGAAATTATCGGATAAAATTATCTTTTTAGAATCTATATCCTGCGCCTTTTCAATAGGTATGTATTTATTCTTTTTATCCAAGAAATTATCGGGATTAGAACCTCTGAAGCCGTAAATGCTCTGCTTTACGTCACCCACCACAAAAAGCTTTTCTTCGCGGTTTGAAAGCACGTAAAACAACATATTCTGCAGGTCGTTAACGTCCTGAAATTCGTCAACCAGAACCTCGTCGTAACGATCACACAATTCACGCGCCTCGTCGCGAATTACAATATTGCCGTCTTTATACTCGCAGAGCAAATTCAGCGCCAACTGCTCCATATTGTAAAATGTGAAAGAATTTTCCTCACAAAAGGCGTCAAAAAGTCGCTCGCTGTACTTGGTAATAATTTCTTTAAGTAGTCCTACAGCGTCAAGATTTTTGCTGAGTCCGTTTTGCATTTCCTCGCGTGTTTCACCAAAAAGCTCGCTGAGTTCTTTTATTATATCCTTTATCTGCTTTTGATTGTCCTTGAACGTGTTAGCAGCAGGGTCGTCCTTGTCGCTTGACGGAACGCGGTCGAACGATATTTCCCATAAAGACTTGGCAAATGCGTCCCAATCCTCACCCTCGACGGTTGATTTAAGCGTATCAAGCAACTTTAATGCGTTTTCGGCATACGCTATATACTTTTCACTGTTTTTATTTGTGTAGGGTGCGGTATCTGCCATTTTCTGTGCGCAAGAAAGCGCAGTATCTATACGTTTTTTTGCTAATTCAAACGCCATATCATACCACGCGTTGCCCGACATGAATTTTGTTTCATAAGGGAGAGATAGTTTTTCTATAAAATTTTGCGGAAAAGGCAACTGCTGACTGTAAAGATATATTCGGTTTACAAGCTCAGTGAGATTTTTTTCGTCATACTCACAATTCGTAAACTCTAAAAGACGGTTAAAATCATCTGTGGGCTCTGCAAGATATTCCGCAATAAGATTTGACATTACGGTGTTGCAGGTGGTAATCTGTTGCGAACCGTCGCTTATTTTAAAATCGGGCTCTATACCGCATTTTTCAAAATTTTCACGCACAAGCTTTATACAGAAAGAGTCGATTGTGCAGATATCTGCATTTTGCAGTAAATACTTTTGTCTTTGAATCGATACATCGTCAGGATTTTTTTGTATTTCTTCATAAATCCGCTTTTCAATGCGGCTGCGCATTTCTGCTGCGGCGGCATTTGTAAAGGTAACGATAAGCAGCCTGTCGGCGCTAACGGACGAGGTTTTGTCGGTGAGCATATTTATAACGCGCTCTACCAGTACCGCAGTTTTGCCCGAGCCTGCGGCGGCAGACACCAGAATATTACCTTTAGTTTCGATTGCTTTTTGCTGCATAGCAGTAGGTTTAAACGCCATCTCCCGTCACCTGCCTTTCTATTTCTTCCAATACCTCTGCGTTTGTAAGCTTTGGCACCTTAACGTGAGCCTCGTCACCGATACGGCAAACACTTTGGTATTCGCAGTATTTGCACGCGCCGCTGTCGAGCCCGTCAACGGGGTCTGCGGCTATGTCTCCGCCGTAAATCGCGCTGCCCGTGCGCTTTAACTTGTTCTCTATAAATTCGAAAATCTTAATAAAGTCCTCTTCTTTTATAAAACTGTCAGAGGGAGACTTTTCGGAAAACTTGGGTACAAATTCGCCTTTATTTTCTTTGTCCATAGCCGTAATCAACGCCTCGTCAGCGGCGATAAGACCGTTCATACGACGCGCCGATTTTGAGTCGTTTTTGTCGCGGCTTGCGGGCATATACAGTATACCAGCCGACCTGGCTCCAAACTGCTCGCTGCGGGCGACGGCATAAAGATATATCAGCATCTGCATATTCTGACCGAAAAGAATATCTGGAAGCTTAAAATCTCTATGGCCCGTTTTATAGTCGATTATTCTTATATATCCGTTCCAGGTATCAAGTCGGTCAACAACACCTATAAGCTCCAATGTGCCGCTGTTTTCAATAGGTATCTTGATTTCGGGCAGATCGCCGTCATAGCCTATTCTAAGCTCGCATTTTACGGGCGTAAAATCGCTCTGGGCAAACTCAAGAGCCAGCCTTTCCACAACGTATTTGAGTGTTCGCTTGATGGTGGATATCAGATATTTAAGATACGGGGTTTCAATATCACTAAAGCCCGCAATCATATCAAGATATTCTTTAGTGTATTTTTCTACTAGATTTGAAATTTCGGACTTTTCAAATTGCGATAAATTTTTTCCGTGCTCCTCTACCACCCTTTGCAGAACGTAATGCACCACAGTACCGCGCTGCATAGCGTTAAACTCGGCAGGCTGAAGACGCTCTACGCGCAGTCCGTAACGGCAAAAATACATAAAACGGCAACGGTTAAAGGTATCAAATTTGGAGGGTGACATTGTGATTCTGTCGCCAAACAATTGCTTTGCCGTATCGTCGCTGATTGAGTGTATTACGCGGCTGCGGCTTTGTAAAACGGTGTCTATACGACCTGTATATTCGCTCTCTTCAAGCGCTTTTATCAGTGTTTTTGTGTCCTTATTTTCTTTCGACAAACTGCCGCAAAGCAACGAGAAAGTATCTTCGCGGCTTTCGGGTAAATAATCATCCTGCAAAGCAAAGGGCTCGGTAAAATATTCGCAATCAAAGTTGTCTTGTATATCGCCTACAAACGCCGACGGCTCGGCGGCTGTGGCGCCGTCAAATGTAGCGGTATAGCTTATAAACACACCGTGGGACGCGCAGCACACGTTGCTGTAAAGCAAGCTTTCCTCGTCCACCGCCAAAGAAAAGGTTTTGTCGGGTATGTCTATTTCTAACGAAATAAGCTTTTCGCGTTCGCTGTTTGAAAAGAGTCCGCTTTTTTGCTCTAAGCGCGGAAATACCCCTTGGTTTGCGCCCATAATAAATGCGTATTTTGGTCGCGACGGTCTGATGCGGTCTGCCGCGCCAAAGATAGCCTCATCCATCATCTGCGGTATTACGCCAACCGTTTCAAGCGACAATGCCGACCTTAACGCCTCGCAAAATTCAGAGCCCTTGATTTCCGCCTCGCCAAAGCAAACGGCAAGACTGTTTAAAATTTTCATAACGCTGTCCCACGACTTACGAACGGCGTCACGGTAAAGTGTGTCGCCGTATTGCTTTGAAAGACTTTTCAAACGCTCGGCGGCATTTGTGTCATCAAGCAAGCGCACTAAAGCGCCCGCCATGTTTTTCGCGTTACCTTTAAAATTATCTTTAAGTGTGACAAGCGGGTCTATCGCCTTTTTGCGTAGTTCATTTAAAACTGTAAGCCTCTCGCGTTTTGCGACAGATAATTCCCCGTCTGCCATAAAGCCGTCGGGGTCCATTGTCCACTCATTTTTCCAGAGTGCGCCGTCAATGTTCCAAAGATACGTATAGTTTTCAAGCGTCGCGATTTCATCAAGGCTTAATATATCAAGCCCCGATTTATGAAAACGCAGTATGTTTTCGGTAGAAAAGCTTTTTGCCACGTTTGCCGCCGCCAATACCGCCGATGCGGTAGGCAGAGTGACAAGCGGCATACGCCTGTCTATAAAACAGCTGATATTATTCTTTTTGCAAGCAACCTCCAAAGCGTCCTCATAAGGCGCGGTGTCACGCGCAATTATAACAAAATCGCTATATCTCGCGCCCTTTTCGCGCACAATCCGCCTGATATTACGCGCAACGAAATCAGCCTCGCTGTAAACGCTGTCGGCGCGGCAAACGGCAATATTATCGCACTTACCGTCAAAATCTGTCTTGCCCGTAGCCATAAAATCTTCAAGCGCAGTTAGGTCGTCGTATGCATAGTTTTTACGGTCTAAAACCATATCCTCCGCCACACGCACGGAAAATTTGCGAGCGATAGAAGCTATGCGATTTTTAACCCTTTTAATATTCGAGAATAGCCCGAAATCACGTGTGTCGGCAGGGTTATCGGTAAGCGTTACCGTAACGGATGACGCCTGAGACACAATTCTCTCAAGTATCTTGTACTGCTGACCCGAAAAGCCTTTAAAGGAATCTATAAAAACAGTTTTGTTTTCAAAATATCTGTAATTTTCTAACGCGTAATAAAGTTTTGTCAGTCGGTCGGTGTTGTCGATAAATTTCTCGGCTACAATCATATCGTAATTTTCGTAAATTAGCGCCGTATCAAGCAGCTTTAACTTTAACTGCTCATCGTCGGCGTTGTCTGCCGCGTAGCGCAGATCCTCTGCCGATATAAAATTCATTTTAAATTCGCCTACCGTGTCAATCATAAGGCTGGCAAAGCTTTTTGACGATACGTATTTTTTAAAGCGTTTAAGGTCGTCGCGGCACAAGTTTAGCGCACGGCTCATCAGAATTACTCGGTCCGCATCGGTAATGCTTTCACCGCACACACCACCCGCAATACGCTCTACCTCGTCGCAAAGACGGGTAAAGCTGATAACAGATACCCGCTGCGCTGCGCCGTCTCCCACACGGTCAAGAACATTTTTTTCGCTTTCAAACGAAAACTGTTCGGGTACCAAAAGAACAGGGTTTTCACCCTGCGCAATACACCCTGCAATTTTTTCTGTTACCCAATAGGTTTTGCCACTTGACGCGCGACCTAAAACAAACTGTAACATTTATCCACCGCCTTTAAAACCATTTTACCACATTTACTTTTACAATACAATTATAATTATCTTAATGTGTCGAAATCGGTACATTAAAAATTTGTTGAATATAATAATGTTTTGGATTATAATACCTCATAGGTGATGATATGTTAAGTAATATAAAAATGCAGGCAAAGAAAGCTATAACCGAGCTTATAGAAATATCAGGTATTAAGTCGGGCGAAATATTAGTAATCGGTTGCTCGTCGAGCGAAATTATGGGCGGCGATATCGGCAAGGCATCCAGTATAGATGCGGCAAAGGCTGTATTTGACGGCATTTATCCTATTTTAAAGCAAAAAGGCATTTACCTTGCGGCGCAGTGCTGTGAGCATCTTAACCGCGCGCTTATTTTAGAGCAAGAGGCAACTGAAAAATTTGGATATGAGATAGTAAATGTCTGCCCTCAGGTAAAGGCAGGGGGCTCATTTGCCACAACGGTATGGCAAAATATGGCGCACCCCGTAGCAGTTGAGCACGTTAAAGCCAGTGCCGGACTTGATATAGGCAACACGCTTATCGGTATGCACTTAAAAGAGGTTGCCGTACCGATAAGATTGTCTATAAACAAAATTGGTGAGGCATCAGTAGTATTTGCTCGTACACGACCAAAATTTATTGGTGGTGAAAGAGCCTGCTACCAAGAAAATATAAAATAAATAGTAATCCCACCGATAAAACGGTGGGATTTAATTTATATATTACTATTTTCTTCTTTTATAATCTGCATTTTATCAATACACTTTTTGCATACCATTTGATTTTCAAACTCTATGCAATTTTCTTCCGCATTACAAAAAATACAGGTGGGTTTATGCTTTTTAAGCACGATGCAGTCATCTTGCATATAAATTTCAAATTCGTCTTTGCCCTCAGTCATATCAAGAAATTTCCTTATTTCTTTAGGTATAACTACTCTACCCATATTGTCAAGACCGCGTATAATTCCTGTTGATTTCATAATTAAATCTCCTATTTTATAGTCCAGTCTATTGGAGTCTGACCGCTGGATAATAATAT
Source organism: Clostridia bacterium (assembly GCA_017442225.1). Lineage (GTDB taxonomy): Bacteria > Bacillota > Clostridia > Oscillospirales > Acutalibacteraceae > UBA737. The sequence goes on along the minus strand of JAFSAR010000020.1, from coordinate 54,806 downwards.
TTCGTTGGTTTTCGAAAAATGCTTGCAGCCGAAAAAACCGTTATATGCAGACAAGGGACTTGGATGCACGGTAATCAACTTTTTATGTATAGGATTTGTGATTATTTCTGCCTTTTTACGTGCATTTGCTCCCCAAAGCAAAAAGACAACGGGTGTCTGCTTTTTATCGAGTTCAGCGATTACCCTATCGGTAAACCGCTCCCAACCCATACCTTTATGACTGTTGGGTGATGCCTCACGTACGGTCAGCACAGCATTAAGCATTAATACACCTTGATGCGCCCAAGAGGTAAGTTCACCGTGATTTGGTATTTCAAAACCTATATCATCGTGCAGTTCTTTATAAATATTTTTAAGCGACGGTGGCGGCTCTATGCCCTTTTGGACTGAAAAACAAAGTCCGTGAGCTTGGCGGGCACCGTGATAAGGGTCTTGTCCTATGATTACCACCTTTGTATCGGCATACGAGGTATAACGCAGAGCATTGAATATATCGTTCATATCGGGATATATAGTACGACTTTGGTATTCAGTTTTTAAAAAGCCGCGAAGATTTATATAATACGGCTTTTGCCATTCATCCGCTAAAATTGTATCCCAATCGTTGCCTATATTTACCATAATTCACACCTTAAATTATATCGTATACTTCAATTATTCCACTTGAATGATAGAGCGACGGTGTAATCATAACCGAGTATCCGCGTCCGTTGTCACTTGTCCACTCTACTGAATGTTTACGCGGTACGGCACAAGAAGCCAATAACATCATAATAGCCCCTCCGTGCATTATAACACCCGCGCTTGTCACATCGTGTTGCATCATATCGCGAACAATCATATTGAGCGCGAGCGCCTGACGCTTTACAAAATTCCGTGTGGTCTCGCCACCTGCTGGCGCTTCCAGCTTGCCGCTTGTCCACTCGGCATACTCGGGCATAAGCTCAAGTTGGCTTGCGATTTTACCCTCAAACTCACCAAAATCATATTCGGTAAGCTCATCTATAATATGCGGCTCAAAACCGGGGTAAATAATATTTGCGCTTTGTTTACAACGAAGCATAGGACTTGTATAAAGCCGTTCAATATCGGGGTATTCGATCGCCTCACGCATCTGCTGTAGCTCGCGCACACCTTCAGGTGAAAGCGGTAAATCAGTGCGATTGCCGATATACATACCAGCCGTGTTTGCATCGGTGGCGCCGTGACGGATTAAATGTATTTTAAATGTCTTCATCTTCTAACAACTCCGTAATAATGCTGTTTGAAATAAGCATACCGCTGTTTGTAAGTGAAATATGCGGTAGATTTACTTTTATATAACCCGCCTTTTCAAGCAGGGTAATTTTCTTTTTTATATTTTGGGGCATCTCACCGTAAATTTCATCAAAGTTTACACCCTTTGATAAGCGAAGTCCAAGCATAAGCTGTTCGGCGTGATCACCGCCTGCACCGTCAGAAATGGTTTTCGGCTCCTTGACAAATCCCTGCAAATCGCGAGGATAATAAAATCGCTTGCCGTCAAGGCAAGAATGTGCCGCAGGGCCTATTCCTAAATAATCCCGACATTCCCAATATTTCATATTGTGGCGGCTCTCATATCCTTCGCGTGAAAAATTGGATATTTCATAATGATTATACCCGTTTTTCGCTAAAGCCTCACACATATAAAGATATTGCTCTGCCGCCGCATCATCATCGGGCAAACCCAAAGTATCATATTTTTTTGAAAACACGGTATTTTGCTCTACTTTCAAAATATAAGCCGAAATGTGTTCGGGGTTTAGTGACAGCATAAAATCAATATCACCTTTCAGCGTTTGCAAATTGCTGTGAGGAAGAGCAATCATCAGGTCAACCGAGATATTGTCAAAGCCTAATTCCCGGGCATTTTGAACTGTATTTACGGCATCAGCCGCCGTGTGAGTACGGCCTAAAATTTTGAGTGTTTTATCACAACCTGATTGCACACCGATAGACAATCGGTTTACCCCTGCCGCTTTGGCAAAAGACAAAAACTCACCACTTGAGCTTGGGTTTGATTCTACCGTAATTTCAGCATCAGGTAATACTGTAAAGTTTGTATTTATACAATCAACAAGAGATAAAATCTCTTCACCCAAAAGCGACGGTGTGCCGCCGCCTATATAAACAGTATCAATGGGGCGGTGTATAGTGCCGCCCCATTTTTTTATTTCACCCTTTAATGCGTCAAGATAAGCACTTAATGTATCTTTGTTATAAACCGCTGAGTAAAAATCACAATAATTGCATTTTTTTGCACAAAAAGGTATGTGAATATAAAGTCCTAACGGATTAGTCAAGGATTTCACCAATGCAGCTACCTGGAACACAAGCGGCATTTGCCTCGTCGGTATCAATGTGCATAGCAAGCGCATAACTGTCGCTAACGCGTGCTACAACGTCGCCGAACACAAGCGCTCTATCCTCGGTAGGAATTTTAACGCTAACAATCTGCTTGTCAACGATGCCGTACTTTTCACCGTCAGCACAAGTCATATGTATGTGACGCTTTGCAGCGATTACACCTTCGGTAAGCTCTACCTCGCCGCAAGGACCAACCAGCTTGCAAGCGCCAGAGCCTGCAACGTCACCTGACTCGCGAATGGGGGCTACAACACCGATTGTACGAGCGTCGGTAAGAGAAAGCTCTACCTGATCTGCGGGACGGCAAGGACCAAGGATTGATGCTTTAAGGCTGCCCTTGGGGCCAACAACTGTAACCTTTTCTTCACAAGCAAATTGACCCGGCTGGGACAAGTCTTTTTTGTTTGTAAGGGTGTGACCTGCACCAAACAATGTTTCAAGTGTTTCTTTTGTTACGTGTACGTGACGAGCTGAAATTTCAACTAATACTTCCTTTTTCATCTTTAAAGACTCCTTTATTTTTTCAAGTAGAGTTATTCTACCATAATTTGACATATTTTGCAAGGGTACAATTATAATCTTTATACCTTCATTCTTAGCATTGAACCCGATTTTACTTCACGCTCAAATGGAATTTCAATTTGCATCATAGGCTGATATGCGCTTTCAATTTGCTTACCCTTTTCATCATAAAGAGTGGTTGTATCAACCACAAACGGAATACTGCCCGCCTCTAAACAGTCAAGCGTAGTACCGCTTAAAAACTTATTTTTAAGGGTTGCCACAATGCAACCGTCCTCATATCCGTCCACAACCGCCGCAATAGCATAATCGCGGATATATCCTGCATTTTCATAGGTTTGCGCGTTTTCGGGACGACCAAAATAAAATCCTGTTGAGTATGTGCGGTGGCTCATTTTGTTAAGCTCATCGCTTACCCACTTTGGCAACACCCAATCGCCATTTGAAGCATTTAAACTATCAATAGCGCCGCGATAGGCATTGGCAGTAACTGCCACATAATATTCGGTTTTGGCTCTTCCCTCAATCTTAATACTTGATACACCTGCCGCTAACATCTTATCAAGATGCGGCGCCATACACATATCGTTTGCATTTAATATATAAGTTCCCTTTTCGGTTTCGGTAATATCAAAGTATTGACCCGGTCGTTTTTCTTCCATAAGGCTGTAACTCCAACGACAAGGTTGAGCACAGTCACCGCGGTTGGCATCACGACCTGTCATATAGCTTGAAAGCAGACACCTTGCCGAAAAAGACACACACATAGCGCCGTGAGCAAATGCCTCAATTTCAAGCTCAGGTGGAGTGTTGGTGCGAATTTTTGCGATTTCTTCGAGCGATAACTCGCGCGCCAAAACCACGCGCTTGGCGCCCATTTCATAAAACGCATTAGCAGTCGCGCTGTTTACAATGCCCGACTGCACCGATACATGTAGTTCACAGTTTGGCGCGTACTGCTTTACCATACCGATAGTGCCAAGGTCAGATGCGATTACAGCATCGACGCCGATTTCGTTTAAGTATGTCAAAAATTCGGGCAGACGCGCGATTTCATCCTCGTGCGGAATTGTATTACAGGTTACGTGCACCTTTACGCCGTGGATATGGGCATAGTCAACACCCGCCTTTAAATCCTCGCGGTTAAAGTTTGCGCTTGCCGTTCGCATGCCAAATTCCTCGCCAGCAATATAAACAGCGTCAGCGCCAAAATCCACCGCAGTTTTAAGGCGGCTCAGGTCACCCGCAGGGCAAAGCAGTTCCAAAGTGGGTTTTTTATTAGTCAAAGTACTCATATATCCAATTTCCACCCTGCTGCAGTTTTGCTATTGTGGCATTTTGCTCTGCCATTGTTTTGTGGTAATAGAAATTACCCTCGCTATCGGTAACAAAATAATAATATCCGTCCTTTTCTGCGGGGTAAAGCGCCGCTTTTATAGCGTCAAGTCCGGGTGAGCAAAGCGGTCCCGGTGGCAAGCCTGTCGCCTTATAGGTATCATATCTGCCGTCGTCATTTCTAAACGATTCGCCGTAATAGCAGGTAGGGCTTGAGCCGAGTGTTCCGAAATCGTCACTGTCAAGACGGTTGTAAAAAACGGCAGCAACGTTTGCCATTTCGTCTGTACTCTGACCTGCTTCCATCTGAATAATAGAAGCCATCGTAAGAATCTCGTTCATTGTATAGCCCATTTCTTCGGCACGCTTATACATATCGTCGGTTATTTTGTTTTCGGTCTGAGCTATCATACGCTCAACTACCATCTGCGCACACTCGGCAGAATCGTAGGCATAAAAATCATAGGTGTCAGGGAACAAATATCCTTCGAGTGAATAATAAGTCTTACCGACGTTGCAATTTTTAAGTAAATCGGTATCAAACGCAACCTCATTTAAAGCGTAAAGAAAATCGGATTTTGAACATACTCCTTTTTCTTCAAGTATAGTAGCAATGCCCTTTACAACAACGTCCTCGCCGTTTACATTTTTGGTGTAATCGTTAATGCCCGTACCCTCGGGAATTGTCACCTTAACGCTTTCGGCTTTGGCACCGTCGTTCATAAGCATATAGGCGATTTCTTCATAGCCTGCCTCGGTGTTAAAGGTGTAAAGACCGTACTTGTAATCGCTTTCATAACCCTTTAGCTTTGAGTAAACCCTAAAAAGCATCGGCATTTTAACAGCGCCCGACTCTTCAAGCTTTTCGGCAATTGCCACGGTTGACGAGCCCATCGGTACGTCCATTTGAACAACCTCGCCTCTGCCAAAACCAAGGCCAAGATAGTCCGCGCCCGCATAAATACAGGTAACGCCAAGGCCTACCGATACTATAATAATACAAGCAATCCAAATTACGTTTTTGACAACCGAATTTCCGTTCTTTGCTTTGCGCTTACCTCGCTTTTTCTTGCCCTTTTGTTCAGGCTCATCCACATTAAAGCCCTTACCGATTATAAAATCGTCATCATTAATGTTAAATTTATTATCCTGCATATTCTATCTCCATTAATATGCCGCATATCTCATATTGCGGGCTATTTTTTTAGCAATATCGGCATTGTCATAAAGTGCCTCTAAATATAAAAGCGCAAAATCCATAGCGCCGCCCGCGCCCCAGCCTGTGACAATATTTCCGTCACGAACTGCGGGTCGGTCAAGCACGTGCGCGCCCGTAAGTTCTTTTTCAAAACCTGTATAGCACACAGATTTTTTGCCCTGCAAAAGTCCTTTATGGCCCAATATCATAGGCGCCGCGCAAATAGCGCCGATAATCTTGCCATTCTCTGCGGCATAATCTATAAATCTTTGCACCCTTTCGTCTGCTTCGAGATTGGTAGTACCAGGCAATCCGCCAGGTAAGATAATGCCGTCAAGCTCGTCAAATGTAGCCTCATTTACGGTAATATCACAATTTACCGATATACCGTGCGAGCCGCTGACACGCTTGCCCGTAACACCTACCGTTTTTACCGTAACACCCGCGCGGCGCAGTACGTCAACGGGGGCTAGTGCTTCAAGCTCTTCAAAGCCTTTTGCTAAAAATACGTATACCATTTATATCACCTTAAGCGTTTCGTTTAGAATATCCTTTGATATATCCTCTATTGTTCTCGGCTCTCCGTCTTCCGAACAAGGAATAATCGTCCACCCCGAATAGTTTGCCGTAAACATAGCGGCCTTGCGGCATTTATCAAGATAAGCGGTGTCGCTTTCGTGGATGTCCTTTTTTGCCTCGTCGCCCTTGTATCTGCCCGAGAGCAGCTTTTGCGACACCTCAATCGGCATATCCAAAAAGATTACCTTGTCGGGCTTAGGAATACCAACCTTGTTATATTCAAGGTCATAAAGCCAATCAAGAAAATCTTTCCACTCGTTTTCGGGCATTTTAGAGGTCTGATGCACCGCATTTGAGGTGGTGTATCTGCCCGATACTATAACGCCGTTCTGGTTGTAATAATCACCCCATGTTGTCTTGTATGATGCAAAGCGGTCAACCGCATAAAAGAGTGACGCGGCGTATGCGTTCACGTCATCGGGGCGGTTTCCAAACCTGCCGCCTAAATACATTTTTACAAGCGCGCTTGAATCGCTGTCATAATCGGGAAAGGATACCGTTTTGCTCTCTATCCCTTGTTTTAGCAAATTTTGCGGCAAGAGTTCAAGCTGTGTCGACTTTCCGCTGCCGTCAAGACCCTCAATTACAATAAGCTTACCCATTGTTATTCATATCCTCATAAAATTTCTTGATTTCCTTAGCCTTGCCGCAGCTCATTTTGCCCTCAGGACAAGGTCCTGTAAGGCAAGGCGGACCCGCCTTTTTAAATAGCTCGGGCGCAACTTCCCGCACTAAAGCAAGCATCTGATTTGCAACCGACTGAATCTCCCACTGGGCGCGGTTACAGCAACGGTGACGGAAAAAGTTATGTAACGATCGCGCGTTCATTGTAACCACCATTTTGGTTTCGCATGCGTTAGGCAGTACAAAGCGCGCGTCTTCTATTGCTTTTTTAGACGCCAGACGCGCAGCGGTTTTTTCATCCTTACCCTCGGCAATAAAGGTCTGAGTATGCTTTTCGGTAAGTATCTCAGCAATCTTGTCATAAGACTCTTGCGCCATGCGCATCGACTCTTTGTACGCTTCAAGCGCCTCAGGATCAGCGGCTACCTCGGGCGGTGTTACAAACTCAAACTCGCCTTCTTTAACGTAGCGTTGACTTTTTACCGAGTATGACGCCATTCTGTGACGGGTTATCTGCGCCAAAAACGCGCGGGACACGCCTTCAATACCAAAGGTAAAGGACGCGTGCTCAATAGGACTTTCGTGACCGATTTCGGAAAGCATTTCTACAAAGCTTGCCGCCTTTTCGTCGGTGAGTCCGTCGTATAAATCACCTATGGTAGACGAGCTGTAGCAAAGCTTTGCAGCCGAAGCCACGGTCTTTTCGGGATTGGGCGTATGCGCAAGTAGTGTCACGGTTGGCATATTTTTCACATCTCCTGATAAAATATTTTCCTGTCAAGCGTGTCGCAGACACATTTAGCTATACTAATAATTTAGCTGACCGAAGGTCAATTTAGCTCGCGTTAGCGAATTTAGCTTATAATCGTAGATATTATATCATAACCCACAAATAATATCAATTAAATTTTATAATATTAGTACAATTTAAAAAAATGTAAAAAAATTTGTAAAAAAGTCTTTTTATGTCCGCAAAAATATGCTACAATGTATTCGTAAAAATTTTATATGCTTTGCGGAGGGATTTTCATATGTCCAGTATCAACTTTAAACACACACCCTACGGTGACCTTGCAATCATCAGTATGCGCGGCTGCGAAGACATTTCTTCTCAGGTGGATTTTTACCTAAAACAGTGGCGCGGCATTGAGGACGAGGATCAATCCTTTGTTATCGACGTCAACTGTCCCCGTTTTGGCACGGGCGAGGCAAAAGCAGTGCTTCATCACTCGGCGCGCGGTCTTGACGCGTTTATCATCTGTGATTGCTTTAACTACAACGTTACGTACAAAATGTATGGACAAACTGTTCCTATGAGTCCCGACGATCACTTCCAGGATTTAAAACGCGTTATCGCAGCCTTTGGCGGTAAGGCGCGTCGTATCACCGTTATTATGCCTATGCTTTACGAAGGCAGACAGCACCGCCGCACCGCGCGTGAGTCTATGGACTGCGCACTCGCTCTTCAAGAGCTTGTTTCTATGGGCGTTAAAAATATTATCACATTTGACGCGCACGACCCGCGTGTAAACAATGCTATTCCGCTTGATGGCTTCGACAATGTTCAAGCCGCTTATCAAATGATTAAGGCACTCCTCCGCAGCGTGCCCGATGTTAAGCTTGACCGCGAGCACACAATGATCGTATCTCCCGACGAAGGCGGTATGGGCAGATGCATCTACTACTCATCTGTTTTAGGTCTGGACCTTGGTATGTTTTACAAGCGCCGTAATTATTCAATCATTGTAAATGGTAAAAACCCAATCGAAGCGCACGAATTCCTCGGCAACGATATTACAGGCAAAGACTTAATTTTGGTTGACGATATGATATCTTCGGGCGAATCAATGCTTGACATTGCCGCAAAGCTTAAAGAAAAGGGCGCAGGCAGAATATTTATTTTCTCTACCTTTGGTCTTTTCGTTGACGGACTCGAAAAATTTGACCAGTATTACGCTGACGGTCTTATTGATAAAATTTTTACAACCAACCTTATTTACCAAACACCCGAGCTTCTCTCGCGTGAGTGGTATTGCAGCGTAAATATGTCAAAATATATCGCGCTCTTGGTTGAAACCCTTAACAACGATAACTCAATTAGCAAGCTACTTGACCCTGTAGATAAAATTAAAGCCGCAGTTGCAAGATATGAGGCGGAAAAGAAATAATGCATAATGCATAATTCACAATGCATAATTCACAATTAAACTAAAAAGATTAAGACACTGCTTTAAAAATTCGAAGCAGTGTCTTTGTTTTTTTCGTCATTGCGAGCATCGTGAGATGCGCGGCAATCCGTATTTTTTATAACAGGAGATTACGGATTACCACGCCAACTCGCGTCGACTCGTAATGACACCTCTATAATCATATCTTCCGCGTGTCATTCTGAACAGCGGTAGCTGTAAAGAATCTTAAAAAACTAATATTAAGACAGAATACTGACACCTGATTGCAATTATTGCCTAATTTTCTTTCCTTGGTTTAAAATATCCACAAGTGCAAATAGTGTCGTTTTTTACCTCTCCTGTAATTTTGCAAGTTCTATTCTGCCAATAAACACAATTACTGCATCTTTCGTTTTGATTCATTTTAAAATCCCCTTTATTACTTTAGTTAAACAAAAGTGTTCTTTACCTTTTGGCTTAATATAACATGAAGTATAATTGCAATCTTTAGTGATATCACTAAATGTCACGATCGTAGAAATTATACTTCCGATTTGTGAAATAAGTATAGAATTTGATTTTTGATCTTGTATTGAAAAAGCAATAACATTATGTGTGTGACTGTGCCATATTCCTAATAAAATAGGTTTAAGCAAATATTTTTTAATAATTTTTTCTGCTTGTTCAATATGCTTTTCACCATTTAAAACAAACGATACAGAAGAACTTTCTGCATCGTTTGTAGCTGTAATTTCTGTAATCAAAAAATAATTTAAAAACCTATATCCAAGTAATAAACCACCTGTTTCGCATTTATTGTTCACTGCCTGTATATATCTTTTTATCTTTAAATGCGCTTTTTGATTAACCAATATATGTATTTTCAATTTTATTTTACACGATACATCGGTGTATGCCCACAATTAGTGCACGGTGTTGTAGAAACATCGCCTAATACTCTGCGGTATTCTTCGTAACCGCATTTTGGGCATTTGAAAACATCACTGTTAAAAGTTAATTTTTTAATTTTAAATTTTTTAATATTTTTCATAATACTTCTCCTATTGACAAACTTCTACAAACATTTGCTCTAACATATCATAATACTGATATTCGGCATTATAATCATTCTCGTTAACACCGCTTACCAGATTTAAAAGCATTCCGCCCAACGAGCCACTTTGATTACGTTCTTCCTGCTTGTTTTTTTGAGCCGTCAGGCTGCTCGTTCCCCAATACGTCATTGTAACTGTTGCGATTTTTCCTTGTTTTCTGATTGTAATACAATACTTAAAATAATCGTTTGGATGTAAAGTGTTCGTTATTATAAGACAATCCTCAACACTTGAGTTGAAAAAGCCACCTGATTTTACTTGGTCATATGTTATGTTGATCGGAAGACCGTAATTATCGTTATTAGTGTCTTCAAAAACTCTTTTAATAACCTCTAAAGTTATAGGACCATTTTCTTCGCGTATATAAAACGCAGGTTTTTCAATCGGTTTTAAAATGCTTGCTGAAATCATTTTTTATTCCTCCTACACTGAATATTTGAATAGTTTTAATAAATATTGAACATCCGAATTATCTAAACCATATTTTGCAATAAGCTGCTTTTGTATTTGTCTTAACGCCTCCTTATCTTCACTGTCATTTGCGGCAATTATTGCTGATTTATACTTTTCATATTCATACAAGCTCATTTTTTCCAATATTTCACCCTCTTTATGTTATTTAAATTTTGTTAACACTGTTATTATAAACACCTTTAGGTTGTTTGTCAATAACAACTTTAAGGGGTTTTAAATAACAACATAATGTTGTTAAAATTGATATGGTGATAATAATGGTAAAAAATCTTAAAGCAATAAGGCACACGCGTGGTATTAGCCAGCAAACATTAGCAACTGCTCTTGGAACGACACAACAGTCCATAAATAAATACGAAAATCATAAAATCGAGCCCGATATCAACACGTTAATTTCATTGGCTGATTATTTTGACGTGACGGTCGACTATCTTATCGGTAGGACTGATGAAAACAATCAGCCGTTGTCGGATAGTAACAGTCTTTTAAACAAATACAGCCGACTGAATAAAAGTGAGAAAATTTGCATTGACACCTTAATTGACACTTATATAAACCTAAAAAAATGAGTCTTTCGTAATGAAAGGCTCATTTTAAATTGTAGGGGTCATTTACGAATGACCCGATTAATTTATAAACGGTCGATTCGTGAATCGACCCTACGCATATACACAACATTTTTTGCCAAAACTATTTTGTGGTGATTATATGAGTATCAGAACAGACCTTGTTTTAGAACAACAGCAAAGCTGCGGAAAAGATTTAAGCGGTGTTGAGTCTCATCAGGAAAGCATTGGTAACGCGACTCTTTGCACAGTAAAAATTGGTACAGACGCGGCGGCAAAGGAATTAGGAAAACCCCTTGGCACATATTGCACGGTATCTTTCCCTCGCCTTGATTTTGTATGCGATACCGCAGATATAATAAACGCTACTGTAAAATCGCTTAAAGCGGTATGTAAGACCGCACCGAAATACGCGCTTGTGGTAGGTCTTGGCAATACCGATATAACCCCCGACGCATTAGGTCCAATTGTTGCAGACAGGGTGCTTGCTACAAGACATTTGACCGACGAATTAAAGCGTGATTTGGGACTTGACGGTTTAAAAAGCGTTAGCACAATAACACCGAATGTGCTCGGTAAAACGGGTATTGAAAGCTATGACCTTGTAAGTGCCACCGCTAAAAAAATCAAGCCCGATATTATAATCGCCGTAGATGCCCTTGCCTGCCGCGACCCCGAGCGACTTTGCCGCACAATACAAATTGCCGATAGCGGAATTTGCGCAGGGTCGGGTGTAAATAATGCACGAAAGCCGTTAAACCTCGCCACGCTGGGCATACCTGTTATTGCGGTGGGTGTGCCTACCGTAATAGATGCAAACAGCTTTTTTAATTCGGACGAAAATATGATGGTAACACCAAAAGAAATTGACCTGCTTGTAGAAAAGGCGGCAGACATTATCTCTCGTGCAATAAACATATTTTTACAACCCGAAATAGATATAGACACCATAGAAAGTTTGACATAAGAAAGCCGTTCAAGATTTACTTGAACGGCTTTTTTACTCTTATGGCATTTTATCTATCTCGGCTTTAACAAAATCTATTACGGTCATAAATCGTTTATGATCTGACCAGACCTCACCATCATCTTCCACAACTATTGGCGTACCTACACGATTCCAAGTAGAAATGGTTTCTATTAACTGCTGTTTTGTAAGGCCTGCTGCGATATAGTCCTCCGCTGTGTGAGAGCATATCCAATGTGGTGTATAGATTTTACCATTTGCAAATGCGGTATAACGGCTGCGACATTTCTCGTCGCGCAATTCTTTATCAGAGGAAAAAATCAAATCAACTTCTTCCTGTGTCAGATACCAATATCTTTCAAATGCACCAAAACTATCGTCAACGGGAGTATTTCCTACATAAGAAGATTCGTGATAATATCTACCGTCAACAATTACACCCTGCTCTTTAATAGCGATTGTAAACTGTTCTTTTGTAATACCAAGTTCATCAATCGCACCTATAATACCTACATTTTCTATACGCGTATAGGTTTCTTTATTTATAATCCAAAATTGATTATACCAACTGTCTGAAGTTTCCTTATCAACAATTAAATCTATATATCCCTTGCCTTCCTCAATGTACTTAAACTCATATACAGCATCATACCACCAACTCTCACCGCCTCCGATTTCGGTTGGTATATCATTTGCAGAGGGTACCGATTGCTCAATAGGACTTTTTGGGTCATCCGGTTCTGATACCACTTCGCTTTGAGTAGAATCATTTGTACTGTTATTTCCTTCACTTGATACTACAGTTTCATCATTTTTTTCGATGAAATAAGTTTTTAAAAATTCAAACTGCCACACTCCTACACAAATCAAAATGGTCAAACACAATGAAATCGATGTAATCAAAATTTTTGCTTTCTTTTTTTTGATTTTCATATATTCATCACGGCGTTTAAAGAGGTCTGCGGTTATTTCTTCATAGTTTTTCATAAACAAAACCCTCCTTTTCTAACCATTGTTTTAAAGATTTTTTTGCCCGATATATTAAATTTTCTATTTGGCGTTTGCTTTTTTTCATAATCGATGCAACTTGCTCATTTGAAAATTCCTCAAAATACACCAAGAAAAGAACTTGACGATATTCGTATGATAAATTTTTCATAGCATTATAAAGCTGTATCTTTTGCTCTTTTATTAAATACACTTTTTCGACCGTCAATTCCTCAACTAAAATATTTTCATAATTTTCAATAGAAATTGGCGCGTTTTTTTGACGCCGCAGATAATCGAGTGCTATATTGCGTGCAATAGCATAAAGCCATGTTTTAAAAGAACTTTTACCATTAAAATGTGGTTTTCTTGTTAAAAGCTTAAAAAATGTTTCCTCCATAAGTTCCTCTGCAATATAGATATTACCAACATAGCCGTTAAGATAAAGGGTAAGACAGTCTTTATAATTTTTTACTATTTGCGAAAATGCATCATCATTGCCGTTAAGAAAACGACAGTAATTTTCGTCAATTTTATTCATCACTATCTCCCCTTCCATTTATTAGACGATTATCTTTATGAAAACTCTCACTACAATATATTTTAATTTTATCACAAATACCCGATTTGTAAATACCTTACATAAATACGCTCTTTTTAACATAAACTTTAAAGAAAATATCTCTTTAAGGATTGTGATTTAATCATGAGCAATCGTGGTGCTATAATACGCTTTTGCGCATCGGCGCTTATTATAGCGCTGTTTTTAACATATACAAGCATAAAAGGATTAAGCTATAGTGGCGGTGACGTTGTTATACAAACGATAGCACCGACAATAATGGAAAGTCATACGTTATCTGCCGGTACCGTTTTTGAAGACCCAAGTTCTCAAAATTTTGCAGTACAAGATAATGCAAGTTCTTCCGTTTCAAGCCCTACCGCATCCGTACCGGTATCAGCAAGCGGAGCTGTGCAAGGCAAGGTTATAGAAAAATTTATTTCCCCCTACACCGCAAACACCTCTTATAACAACGTGTATCTTAAAAACAACACCGACCTTAATATAAATCTGAAAGAATTTGTCGTCGGCAAAATAGGCTTTGATATAGAAAAAAACGGCGAGCCGCAGGTGCTGATTCTTCACACCCACGCAACCGAAAGTTACCTACAGCATAACGAAAATTATTATACCGATACTGACCTTTCGCGCACCACAGATAATGAATATAATATGGTGGCATTGGGCAAAATAATAGCCGACAGGCTGAACGAGGCAGGCATTGTCACGCTTCACGACACCACACAGCACGATTACCCATCATATAACGAAAGCTACAGCCGCGCGGCAGAAACCATTTGCAGTTATACCGAAAAATACCCGAGTATTAAAATTGTAATAGACCTGCACCGCGACGCTATTGCCGCAAACGACACCGATAAGGTAAAGTTGACTACTGAAATCGACGGCAAAAAAGCGGCGCAGATAATGCTGGTTATGGGCTCGCAAAGCGGCAATGTAACCAATTTTCCAAATTGGAAAGAGAATTTAAAGCTTGCCACCCGTCTACAGCAAACTGTAGAAACTATGTACCCCTCCCTTGCCCGCTCGATACATTTTATGTCAAAAAACTATAACGAAAGCCTCACTACAGGCTCAATGCTGATAGAGATAGGCACCGACGGCAACACGTTTTCTGAGGCAAAATACTCGACAGAGCTGCTGTCAAACGCCTTGATAAATTTATTAAATACTTTGTAGGGGGCGATGCCCACATCGACCCGTAATTAAATTAATAGGGAAAATCAAAATGAAACGACAAATAAAAACATATTTTAGAACGTTTTATATCAGTCTAATAATTATGCTGTGTCTAAGCCTTGGTTGGATAGGAATTTCCACAGCCTACGAAAACACCGTACAGGTAGCCTATGGCGAATACAGACAGGCAATAGAAATATCCGACGAACAAATACGTATTCTTGATTTTGTTATCAAATGAAAAAACACAGTATTCATTTAAAATGTGAATACTGTGTTTTAATTTAATTATTCCCAACTCATATCGTCGTACTCGTCATCTTCGGGTACCTCGAGTCCTAAATCGCGACGTTTTTCGATATCGGCGTCGGGGTGCTGCTCATAATATGGGTCTATGATATGCTTCTTTATACTGCCAAAGGTAAAGAACTGTACCAGTAGATATCTGAACGCAGGCAAGGTTGCCGCCGCGATAATCAGCTCTATCACCACTACTCTGAGGTCGTTAAACAACAACGCGATAACCACGTATATAGCGTAAACTGCAAGCAAAATTATTCCACAGAGCAGATTTCTCCAAAGATTTACAAACACAAATTTAAAACTGTTTTTATAAAGCATTTTCACACTGAAATCAAAGGTTATCATAAGTGTGTAAATGTAAAAATTCATCATTGCAAAAACCGCTAAAAACGACCAGCTTATTACAAGACCCACAAACGACAGTATCTGCTCGGTCTGTACGTAGGATTCGTTATAAAACCAGATAGCAAAGCCCAACAACACGGTAATGATTGTGTTGATAACGCCTACTGCAAGCGACTGCTTCCAGTTTTTGCGTATTGTCTCAAAAAAGTCGCTAAGACCGAAAGAGTGCTTTTCACGCGCGATATTTCTTGTAACATTGGTAATACCCGCAGCAGTCATACCGTGGGTAAGAATAGGCGCGGATAACAGCAAATACACAAGATTTATAGAAAAGAATTTAAAGAAATTGCGAAAATACGTTTCAAAAAAAACGAAAAACGCTTTCTTTTTTGGGGCGTCCTTTCTTATACCGGGACCCTCTTTGGTATAATCAAATAGACCGAACAAACCTGCCATAATTTATATTTCTCCCTTTTTATACACTATCTTGTCAGAAAAATTGATTTCTTTCAAGCCTAAGATATAAGCCACTCCCGAAATTACAGGCACTATAAGCTGTATCGCAAACAGCAGTACAAACTGTAAAATACCAAGTTTGGAAATAACGTCGTCACTACCCGAAATCCATAGAATAACCGAATAAAAATGACTGTTTAAAAACGCATACCACACCGTACGAAAATTGGGGATAACGGCGGTAAGAACCGCTATGAGTACAAATAGCGCAAAAAACGGAATATTTGCAACCGCGCCGATTTTAAAGCCTTTCAATCTATCGGGTTTTATATGCCCTGTACGAACAAGATTTGCATCCTTAAAACCTTGCTTGTAAACACTGCCGCTTGCAAAAGCAATAATAAGGATAAGATTTAAAACCTGCGTTACACTCAAAAACACCACTTTGCCCACTCCGCCGAGTGTTGAACGTACCTTGTAGGTAGTAACGGTATAACCCTGTTCTTCATAATCTACCTTTTTGGTATCGGTACCGTTGTCCTTGCCGTCACCGTCGGTATCGGTGTATAAATACTGATACTCATCTATAGGCTCGTCGCCGTCTTCGGTATAGACGTAGGCGTTATAGCCGATATATTCGGTAAAAAGCCCCGTGCAGATAACGTTTATAGATACACACAGAAAAAGGGCGAGCACTGCCGCCACAATAATACTGCCCGAAAGTTTTGCACCTGTTTTAAAAACATTCATCACGTATTCCTCTTAAATTACAAAATATTACGTCTATATCTTACAGCAAAAGCGCAAAAAAAGCAAGGTAAGTTTTGCGCTACCCTGCTTTTTTTACAATATATTCATAAAATAAGTGCCAGCGTTATACCCGCCGCCAACAAAACAGCCGCTGCCGCAGCACCTACTATAAGCCTTCGCCGAAGCAACATCCGTTTTCGCAAGGAATTATAACCCCTGCCCGCGCGATTGTCAAAATCAAAAGTGAAGTTTTTTATCGCACGATTAAGATTTTTTGCACTTAAATTAACACAACTGGGGCTTACGTAAAATACAATTCTGTCAAACACCTTACTGCCTGTGTTGTTAACCTCAATAACCGTTTTGTTTACACCTTTAACCATAACGTTTCCGCCTTTCATCTGTCGTAAAAATATTTTTGGCAAAGAAAGGTTATTATATTCAGGTTGACATAAAAATGTGGAAAACTCGGTGGAAAAGTTGAAAACTCCCTTTGAATTAAGTAAAAAACTTATTCACAGCGGTTGCAAAACGCGATTATTTTGTCGCATTATGTAAATCAAATTTTACCCGTTAAAAATGAAACCGCACGCTCGACTGCATCCGCCGAGTTACCCCAATCGTTGCTACCTTTGTTTCGATAATCGTACATTGAGCAGTATTTTGAAATATCCTCGCCCAAGGATTTTATATATTCACCCGTAATGCGTGTTAAATTCTCTTTGAATTCGCTTACGTATTTAGGCATTTTCTTTTTATCTGCGCCATGGGCGAGCAAATGAAAATGATGCATACAAAATTGTGGCTGATTATTAAAAAGCTCTCTGAAATCGCGTTCGTTTTCATAACAACGGTAAACGGTATCGATCATTCTTTCCATACCCCAATTTACCTTTTCACAGATAAAGCAGCTATCCATTACCTTTTTGGCATTGCCTGCCTTTTTGTCGACGCTGTTAAACATTTTCTTTTGGAAAATCTGCTCGCTTATCTCTTTTATATGGGTTTCAAGCATAAGCGCCAATTGCAATCTGCCGCGGTGAGCCATCATTTTATCAAAGTGATTTTCGCAGAAACCAACCCTGTTGGTTTCGATACGCACGTCAGGCTCCATCATAGCGTCACCTAAAATATAGGTAACAAGCCTTTCCTCTACCGTATGCTGCATACGGCAAATAGGACAGCCGTCGCTAATTTCAAATACCTCCGAGACGGGTATGGTGCAAATGTCATCGCGCAAAAAAATCACAACCTTTAAATTTATTTCCTGCTTTACATTGTAACATAAAATCGGTATAATTGCAAATAGAGGTGCAATATGGATATAAAATTTGAGAATAACAAAATCTACATAAAAAATCCCAAAAACTTTGACCTTGCTCAAACACTTGATTGTGGACAGGCGTTTCGTTGGTCGCAAAATGAAAACGGCGTATGGAGCGGCATTGCCTTTGGTAAATATATTGAGCTGCGCGAAAAAGACGGCGATATTATAATAAGCGGCTCAAACCAAGCTGATTTTAAAAATATCTGGGCAAATTATTTTGACCTCTCCCGCAATTACGCGCAAATTGTAAAAGACGTCAGCGTCAACGAAACGGTGCGAAAAGCCGCAGAGTTTAGCCACGGCATACGACTTTTAAATCAGGAGCCTTGGGAAGCGCTTTGCTCGTTTATAATCTCACAAAATAACAATATTCCGCGAATTAAGGGCATTGTAGAGCGCCTTTGTGAAAACTTCGGTGAAAAAATAAATGGCGGATACACCTTTCCGTCTGCCGAAACTGTTGCAAAGCTGACGGTTGACGACCTTACCGTTATCCGTTCGGGCTTCAGGGCAAAATACATCATAGACGCGGCGCAAAAGGTTACGTCAGGAGAAATAAATTTGGACGTGTTAAAGCACGCCGACTATGACGCGGCGCGCGAAAAGCTTATGACCATTAAGGGCGTAGGCCCCAAGGTTGCCGATTGCGTACTGCTTTACGGACTCTCTCGCATTGAGGCGTTTCCCCGCGATGTGTGGATTAATCGCGCATTAGATAACTTATTTGACGGCAAAATTCCCGACTGTGTAGGAAATTACGGCGGAATTGTGCAACAATATATTTTTCACTATATAAGAAACAATCAATAACATAAATGGGGGCTTCAGCTCCCTTTTATTTTTTAAGAAATTATTAATTTTTGCAAATTTGGTTGACAATTGCGGAGCATTATGATAACGTATAACTGTACTATTATGATTGGTACAGCGAAAAATAGGAGGTGTGTGATGTTTCAGCTCGATTTTAAAAGCGGTGTGCCCATTTGCGACCAAATTGTAAACGGCTTTATAAAGCTAAAGGCTCTGGGCGTACTGAAAGGCGGAGACCAACTACCGAGCGTAAGGGCGCTTGCATCTAAATTTTCAGTAAACCCAAACACCGTGCAAAAATCCTATGCCATACTTGAAAATAGCGGCATCATATATTCGGTAAAGGGCAAAGGCTCATTTATGTCGGATGACGAAACA
Source organism: Clostridia bacterium (assembly GCA_017442225.1). Lineage (GTDB taxonomy): Bacteria > Bacillota > Clostridia > Oscillospirales > Acutalibacteraceae > UBA737. The sequence continues at coordinate 35,752 of JAFSAR010000020.1, read as the reverse complement.
GCGGCAAACGCAGTCTTAGAGTCGGCAAGACTCGAATTTATGGCGGCGGTACGCCACGCTAATGACCTGGGGCTCGATGTCGATGAGATGATAAACCTTATTAAACAAAACTCTACCACAAAGGAGGACGGCGACAAATGATAATCGCAAAAGCGCTTACTAAAAAATTTGACGAAAAAATCGCACTTGATAATATAACTATGACCATCGCCGACGGCTGCATTTTCGGTCTTGTGGGCTCTAACGGCTCGGGCAAATCCACCCTGCTGCGACTGATAGCGGGCGTGTATATGGCAGACGATGGTGAAATTTGTATTGACGGCGAAAATTGCTTTAATAACCCCAATATAAAATCGCAAATTGCGTTTTTGGGTGATACGCCCTATTTTTTGCCGCAGTCAAATCTAAAAGAAATGGCAGATTTGTATAACAGTATGTACCCGAATTTTGATTATAAAATATACAATCATCTGCTAACCGTTTTCCCCCTTAATCAAAAGGCACGGCTTTCGACCTTTTCAAAGGGTATGCAGCGTCAGGCGGCGCTTATTCTGGCTCTTGCTACGAATCCGCGTTATCTGCTTATGGACGAAGCATTTGACGGACTTGATGTTGTTATGCGTAGAGTTCTTGCAAATATTGTTATGGACGGTGTAGAAAAACGCGGTATGACGGCAATAATTGCTTCACACAACCTGCGCGAGCTTGAAAATGTGTGTGACAATGTTTGCGTTATCCACGGCGGCAAAATTATTTCAAACGGCAGTGTTGAGTCGCTTCGCGGTAATATGCATAAGCTTCAAGTGGCATTTAGCGAGGTGCCCGAAATGTCAGTATTTAACTCGCTCTATGTTATGAAAGCCGAACGCACAGGCTCGCTTTTATCACTTGTTGTAAAGGGCAACGAGGACGAGATTATGCAGTTTGTAAACTCTCTCAGTCCCCTCTATGCCGAAATTATCGAACCCACTTTAGAAGAAGTATTTGTTTATGAATTGGAGGTAGTAGGCTATGACGTTAAAAACATCCTCTCGTAAAATAAATCCTTTTTGGAATATGATAGGCTTTACACTTCGCAAAAATATAGGCATTATAATTGTGCTTTGCATTGCAGCGTTGCTTTACTGCCCGGGTAGCTATATTATAAATTACGAAGATTTGCTGGTAAGCGTGCAAAACAACCGCAACAATTATTTGCTTGAAAATTTTGGTAATATAGTTACGGTTTTATCGGCTATAATAGCGGTGTTGTTTAATATGCTAAACTTTGGCTTTCTTTACAAAAAAAGCTCAAGCGATGTTTTTCACTCATTTCCGTTAACGCGTAGCGAATTACTGCTTTCAAGACTTTTGTCAGGTATTGCAGCCACCCTTATACCCACATTGATTTGTTATACCTCGTTCGGTATTTTAATGGCATTTAACAGTTGGATGGCCACTTTTACAGGACTGTTTTGGTACCTACTGCACACAATCATCATTACTCTTGTGTGCTCATCATTTTCAATGATTTTTGTAATATGCGCAGGTGGTGAGTTTGATCTTTGTGTGTCACTCATAGGTGGAAATTTAGCTCTCATTGCAGTAGGCTGGATTTTTGAATCCATACTTAGTGAAACACTTGTCGGTTTTAGCGGATATCGCACTTCAGAAATAATGTATAACCTATCGCCTCCTTATTATTGCGGAGTAGGCTTGGGTTTGGCAAACGACATAGCAAAATACGGAATAAACGGTCAAAGCATAGAATTTTTAATACGAAGTGCTGTTTATATTATAGTATTTACCGTAGCCTCGTTGCTGCTTTATAATCGCCGCAAGGCAGAAAAGGGCGGCACGGCATATGCATATAAATTTATGTATCTCGGTTGTAGTCTGCTTGCAGGTATATGCGGCGGATATCTGGTAGGTATGCTCTTTAACAGCAACGTAACAAGTTTTGCCTTCTGGTTTTTTGCAGTAGTTGGCAGTGTGCTCACCGCGGTAGTTTACGGTACTGTTACCAACCGTGGATTTAAAGGCATTTGGCGTTCGGTAATAATGGGCGGCATTTCCGCAGTTGTTTTAATATCTGTTGCCATAAGCGGTGTTACAGGCGGTTTTGGTTACACAAATCGCATACCCGAAAGCTCAAAAATCAAAAATGTTTCGGTTTCGGCGTTTGACGAAAACATAACCTTTTATGAGCCGCAAAAAGCGCTTGATTTGCACAAGGCTATTCTTGACACAAACGCCATAGATTTTAACTATAGTGTACCGTATTCTCAAAGACAAACCATAAGATTTTACTACGAACTGCAAAACGGCTCAACTATGCAGCGCGAATTTACGGTAGTGGAATCTAAGGTTTCTGATGAACTGCTTAAAATATACAAAAGCGAAGATCGGCTTAAAATGATAAACGAGCATATCGATATTGTAAATGCCGAACAATTTAATCTTTATTTTTACCATAATGACGAATACTACAGTGTAAATATCTCTAAATCAGAAGCCGATGAATTTATTAAAATTTATTGGCAGGATGTGCAAAATAGTGATGCATCGGTTTTTGAGGAAAAAGAATATCGCTTTATAGAGCTTAGCGGTTATAGAAAAAGGGATACTAATCGTGATGACTATTTTCAGTTTCAGTTTGAATGGCAGAGCAGCTTTGCAAACACAAATCAGTTTATAGAAAGCCATAATCTAATTGAACGCGCAAAAGAACAGCAACAACAAAACGAAGCTTACGAAAAGTATTAATAAACGAAGCAAGCCACCGAGCTCGGTGGCTTGCTTTTTTTAATCATCACAGTTTGTGCCTCTTTTTAGGCTTTTATTGCCAAATTTTTTGCGCAGGTCGAGAATCGAATTTTCTATAATTTCCTGTTTTTCATTGTCGGTTTCCTCACCGAAAACGTCTTGCTGAAAGGCAACGTTATCTCCCTTTAAATTTGTTACCCTAAAGCCGACGGAACGCAGTGGCAAACCCCAATTATAATTTTTCTCAAAAATTTTCATAGCCTCGCGCGCAAGCAAAATTGAGGTGTTTAAGGGATTGGTAAGGGTGTGGGAATATTCCTTAGTTTTAAGATTTGTGTCACGCGTATGCACCTGAATTGTGGCGGCATAAAGATTTTTTTCGTGCAAAATTTGTGATATTTCTTCTGCAACGCTTATATAAATTTTCCACACAGCATCACGCGTGGTAATGTCTTTTGGCGGTGTAATTGTGCGGCCAATGCTTTTGGGCATATCGTCATCCCTCGGCGGTGTTACGGGAGAATTATCTTCACCTAAAGCATAGCACTTTAGCTGTGCCCCCGCCTTGCCCAGCAACCGTGTAAGCATTGCATCATCACATTTTGTAATATCACCCACCGTAAAGATGCCGCTTTCATTAAGCTTTGAGGCAGTGCTTTTACCCACAAAAAGCAGGTCGGAAACGGGCAGTTCCCACACCTTTTGTTTAAAGTTTTCTCGGCTTATCGCGGTTATGGCATCGGGCTTTTTCATATCAGAGCCAAGCTTAGCAAAAACCTTGTTAAAGCTGACTCCCACCGAAATTGTAATGCCAAGCTCATGCTTAATATCGCGTCTTATTTTATCGGCAATCTGCTCGCCCGAGCCAAAGAGCATGGTACTGCCCGTAACGTCAAGCCAGCATTCGTCAATTCCAAACGGCTCTATCAGATCGGTATAACGCGCATATATTTTTTGCGCGGCGCGCGAATACTCGTGATATTTTTTATAATCGGGTGGCAGCGTTACAAGGTCGGGGCATTTTTGTTTTGCCTCCCATATAGCCTCAGCAGTTTTTACGCCAAACTTTTTGGCTATTTCATTTTTTGCAAGCACTATGCCGTGCCGCGCCTCGACGCTACCGCAAACAGCGACAGGCATATCGTAAAGAGTAGGATTAGAAAGCAGTGACACCGACGCAAAAAAATTGTTAAGGTCACAGTGCAGTATTATGCGGTCTTTCATTTTCACCCACCCTTTCAACAAACAAATGTTCTTTCAACATTATATAAAATTTCCCTCTTTTTGTAAAGAGGGAAATTTTATAATTGTGCATTTTATATCTGCTTAACTTTTCCAACCAAACTAAGAATAAGAAATGCCGCAAGATTAGTCAGCACCACAGCGGCTCCTGCGGGGATATCGAACGCAAAGGAGAGTAAAAGTCCCGTTAAAAACGATACTACCGACACCACAGCCGCAACAATCACGGTGCATTTATAATGCTTGCATATTCGCATTGACGAAAGCGCAGGGAAGGTAATAATGCTTGAAATAAGCAACGCGCCCATAATACGCATACCGATAACCACGGTAACCGCCGTAAGCACCGCATTTATGCTGTTGTACCACTTTGCCTTAACGCCTGTAACCGCGGCAAAATCCTCGTCAAAAGTAACGGCAAAAATCTTTTGGTAAAACAAAACGTAAATTGCGATTATCATCCCACCGCAAACAGCGGCTACAACAACCTCGCCTTTGCCTAAAGCCAATATACTGCCAAACATATAATTGCTGATGTCTGTGTTCATACCTGTAGTAAGTGTCGCCACGGTTATGCCCACAGCCAGCGCGCTACTTGAAACAATAGCAGTCGCCGCGTCACCGTTTATTTTGCTGTTTCGCCCCAGCCGCAGCAACAAAAAGGCGGCAATTATTACAATTGGTATCGAAAACTGAAGCGGCGCCACGCCACACGCGAGTCCAACCGCCGCCGCGCCGAATGATACGTGTGACAAGCCGTCGCCAAGCATAGAAAAGCGTTTAAGCACCAGATTTACACCAATAAGCGCGGCGCTTACCGACAGCAACAGTCCCGCAATAATGGCTCTTACTGCAAAGGGATATGAAAAAATCTGTGTGATAAATTCCATTATATATCCCCCTTTACGTGTTCTACGTATTCGGCATCGGTACCGAAAAAGAAACCGTTATTTGAAAGGCTTAATATATGCTCTGCCTCTGCTACCGCGCGGCTTATATCGTGCGAAATCATTATGATTGCCATACCGTCGCGGTTTAATTTTTTGATAAGAGAATACATTTCCTCGGATGCCGCTTCGTCAAGGCTTGTTACAGGCTCGTCAAGCAGCAGCACCTTTTTTGCGGCGCAAAGCGCGCGGCAAAGCAACACCTTTTGCTGCTGACCGCCCGACAACTCACTGAAAGATTTTTCGGCAATACCCTCTATACCCAACAGTCTCATATTCTGTTTTGCCTGCTCTTTTATTTTCTTACTATAAAAAGCTCCTAATATGCCTTTTCCTGCAAAGCCAGACATTATGACCTCTTTAACGCTTGCGGGAAAATCCTTTTGATGTTGGTTCTTTTGCGGCAGCCAACCGATTTCTTTTTTGCAAAATCCGCTGTAGAGCACAGTGCCTGTATGCTTGATATCAATACCTAGCAAAGCTTTCATTAGAGTGGTTTTGCCCGAGCCGTTTTCACCGATTATACAAAGATAATCACCCTCATCTACAGTAAAGCTTACATCCTCAAAAACCTTGCGACTTTCATAGTAGGCAGATAAATTTTTAACTGTAATCAAGCTCACGGTTCACCCTCCTTTTCAAGTGCTTTCGCATTACGGCAAAGTATATCAACATAAGTAATACCGTCATTAAAATCATCAAGTGTTACATTGTGCGCAGAATGTAGCTCAATAATCTCGACATCAAGCAATTCTTTCAACGCTTTTGCAATATTTTGGTTGGAAAGTTCGGTACAAAAAACAGCTTTTACATTTTTGCTTTCAATAGTTTGTGTAAGTCGCGCCATTGTTTTAAGGCTTATATCAGTGTTTACAGCGCACCCGCCGAACGCCGCCTCATATTCTATGCCGTACTGTTCGGTAAAATACTCAAACGGAAAACGGTCGGCAACCAATATAAACGGATTTTCATACTTGGATACCGTGTACGATATCTGCTCAGACGCTTCTTTTATCCTTTTAATATACGTGTTACAGTTCTTGCGGTAAATATCGGCGTTTTCAGCGTCAATTTTTATAATACTTTCGCATATTGCTTCTAACATTAAAACGGCATTATCGGGCGACGTCCATATATGCTCGTCGGTATGGTCGTGACCGTGTTCGCGATGGGTATGCTCTGCTGCATTTATAAGAGGTAATGAATTTATATCTCCGTCGTCAAGCAACGTATCCACCCATTTGTCCGACTCGCCGCCTATATATAAAAACAAATCACTGTCATATACCGCCGTCATATCAGAGGGCAAAGGTTCAAAACTATGCACCTCGGTACCCGGTCTGATAAGCATTTTTAAATTTATTAGGTCACCGCCTATAGCGCGTGCAAAATCGTAAAGCGGAAAAATAGTAGCTACCACCGTGATTTTTTTGCGGTTTTGTGTTACATCGGTTTTGACACCCGAGCATCCGCATAAAAGCATCAGGCACAAAATACATATAATTACCTTTTTCATTTTGTGCGACACCTTTCGCAAACACCGTAAAGCACAGTCTTTAAAGGGTTAATAGCAAATCCGTGATGCGATTTTATATGCTCTGCAAGATTGGTCATATCGTGACAATCCATATGAATTAAATCACCGCAATTCTCACATTTAAGATGAAAATGTTCTTGGCAGTGACCGCCGTTTATATATTGATAGCAAGCACTCTCACCCGCATTTTGCATATATTTTCTCAATTTACCCTCGTTCTTCAACCTTTCAACACATCGGTAAACTGTAGTTCTGCCAACCATTTCACCCTTTTGCAACAACGCGGCGCAAAGACTGTCTACCGTAAAATGAGAGTCACCCATAGAGGCTATATACTGCTCTATCACCCTGCGTTGACGTGTACTGTATTGAGCTGTTTTTTTCATTTTATTCACCACATTTGAAATTGGATTTCATTTTCAAATTATATGATATAGCAGATATTGCTGTTTGTCAAGTTTTTAACATTGCTTGTAAAATTAGTATGTATATTATATAATAGATAAAAATGGCGAATTATGCGATTTGTATTTCGCCTATTTTAATTTTGGAGGTTGGGTATGAAATTACCTGAAAGTATTTTGCGTCCCGTGAAATTGATACGCGGTGGTATGCATTTAGACCATCAAAAAAACACAGCCGAGTGTGAGTCGGTAATTATGCCGTCGCCCGCTACGGTGTATATTCCGCTGTCGCAGCATATAGGCGCGCCGGCAAACCCCATTGTAAAAAAGGGAGACGCTGTGTTTGTAGGCACACTTGTAGGTGAGGCAGGCGGATTTGTAAGCGCTCCTGTTCACTCAAGCGTTTCGGGTACGGTTGTCGATGTTAAAGACCTTACCATAGGCAACGGAACACTGCAAAAATATATAATAATTGAATCTGACGGCAAAATGACACCCGACCCTGATTTGAAGCCCTTTAAGGTTGAGAATTATTCTGACCTTGCCGAAGCCGCAAAGCAATGCGGTCTTGTAGGTCTTGGCGGCGCGGGATTTCCTACCCACGTTAAACTGTCACCTTCCAAAGATACAAAAATTGACACACTTGTTATCAATGCGGCTGAATGCGAGCCGTATATTACCTCTGACTACCGTGAATGTATGGAAAACTTCAACGATGTAATCGAGGGTGTATATCTTATTAAAGAAAAACTGTCGCTTGAACGGGTTGTAATTTGTGTTGAAAGCAACAAGCCCAAGGCCATTGAAAAACTGATGGAAATAGCATCTGATCACCGTGATGCCGACGACAGCGTCAAACTGATGAAACTGCCGTCAAAATATCCTCAGGGCGCTGAAAAGGTTATCATTTATTCGGCGACGGGTAGAAAACTGCCATCAGGTAAGCTTCCGAGCGATGTAGGCTGTATCGTTATGAATGTTACAAGTGTCGCTACTCTTTACCGCTTTATAAAAACGGGTATGCCGCTCGTGGCAAAGCGTATAACGGTTGACGGTACTGCAGTAACAGAACCAAAAAATCTGATAGTACCTATAGGCACCCCTATAAAAGAGGTTCTATCCTTTATGAACATTGACCTCGAAAATGCCGATCGTATACTTATGGGTGGACCGATGATGGGCAACCCTGTTGTAAGTGACGAGTCTGTTGTAGAAAAACGTAACAATGCAATTCTTGTGATGCGTGACCAAAAGCCACAGACGCAAACCGCATGTATACGCTGTGGACGATGCGCAGATACATGTCCTATGTCACTGTATCCCGCTATGGTTGAAACGGCGCTCAGAACAAACAACAAAGAATCTTTGAATTCACTCAATGTAAATTACTGTATGGAATGCGGATGCTGCTCTTACGTATGTCCCGCAAAGCGACCTCTCACACAGGTGATGCGCACAGCCAAAGCAGAGATAAGGAGGCAAAAGTAAATGAGTAAGCTTTTAAAGGTTACGTCTTCACCGCATATAAGGCACGAAGACTCTACACGCGGTATAATGTCTGATGTTATAATCGCTCTTTTGCCCGCCGCAGTTTACGGATGTATACTTTTTGGATGGAATGCCATATTTGTGCTTATTACAACTGTTGCCACAGCCGTTGCCGCTGAAGCACTGTGGAATTTAGCGCTACATAAAAAGCAGACAATAGGCGACCTGTCGGCAGTGCTTACGGGATTGCTTCTTGGTATGAACCTAAGCTCACAGACGCCGCTGTGGATTGCCGCTATTGGCAGTGTGGTTGCAATAATTGTTGTAAAGCAGATGTTCGGAGGCCTCGGCTACAACTTTGCAAACCCCGCAATGACCGCGCGAATTGTGTTGCTTGTATCTTTTGCAGGTCAAATGTCAAACTATGTATCCCCTATCGATGCTGTAACTTCGGCAACACCGCTCGCAAAGGATACGGCCTATACCTTAAAGCAGTTGTTCTTTGGTATGCACGGCGGCGCAATCGGCGAGACTTCTTCTTTCTTGCTTATTATCGGTGGACTTTACCTAATGCTTCGTAAGGTCATAAAGCCGATTATTCCTGTGGCATTTATAGGTACTGTGGCAGTGTGCAGCCTTATAGCAAATCCGCAAGAAATTGCCCTTTCGGTTTTTGGCGGTGGTCTTATGCTTGGCGCTATATTTATGGCAACCGACTATGTAACCACACCTACTACCGACCTTGGCAAGTTGATATTTGGTATTGGATGCGGTCTTATCACCTTTGTTATAAGACAGTTCGGTTCTTTGCCCGAAGGTGTATCATACGCGATATTGCTTATGAATATTCTTACTCCGCACATAAATCGTCTTACACTTTCTAAACCGTTTGGTTATAAGGAGGTGGCACAAGAATGAATAAGTTTTTTGATAAGATAAAATCGTTCTTTAAAGCAAACGGCGAGGTTATAACACCTACCGCAGTTTTAGCGATTATTTGTGTAGTTGTAACCTTGGCGCTCAGTTCCACAAATTTGCTTACAGCCGGTAAAATTGAAGCTTTGGCTATAGAAACACAAAACAAGGCTATGGCAAAGCTTATAGAAGCTGATGAATACCACGAATTGCCTGCCACCACAAGCTTTGGTGATATAACATATAATGCCGCTATAAAAGACGGTGACACCGTAGGCTGTATCTTTGTAACCGAAGCCAACGGCTACGGCGGCGTAGTTTCGGTTATGACCGCTGTTGATATGGAAGGTAAAATTATAGCGGTAGAAATTCTTGCCGCCGCTGACGAGACACCAGGTCTTGGTCAAAACGTAACAAAAGAGTATTTTTACACCCGTTTTAACGGTATGAGTGGTGATATCATTGCCGCAAAAGCAGGCACCGCAAAAAAAGAAAACAATGAAATCGATGCTGTAACAGGCGCTACCATCAGTTCAAAAGCGGTAACAACCGCTGTAAATCAGGCGCTCGACTACGCCTCAGAAATTATAGTAAAGGGGGACGAACTTAAATGAAATCTAAAAATTTAAGCATTTTTACAAACGGTATCATTAAGGAAAACCCCGTTTTACGTCTCGTACTCGGCACCTGCCCTACCCTTGCAGTTACAACTGCCGCCATAAACGGTATTGGTATGGGTGTTGCCGCAACGATAGTTTTGGTTTGTTCAAACCTTGTTATCTCTTTACTTCGTAACTTTATTCCCGACAAGGTTCGTATTCCCGCATTTATTACCGTGATTGCAGGTTTTGTAAGTGTGGTACAGATGCTTGTAAAAGCGTTTGCGCCGTCAATCGATAAATCTCTCGGTATATTTTTACCGCTCATAGTTGTAAACTGCATCATTTTGGCTCGCGCTGAAATGTTTGCCTCTAAAAACCCGGTTCTTCCAAGTGTGCTTGATGGCTTGGGTATGGGTATTGGATTTACTGCAACCCTTACTCTTATGGGCGCTATACGCGAAATTTTAGGAACAGGCGCTCTCACCTTTACAGAAGAAATATTTATTCGCTTTATTCCTGAAAGTGTACCGTCAATGATAATATTCTTGCTTCCCCCAGGTGGCTTCTTTGTGTTTGGTATTTTAGTGGCTGTTTCAAATGCCATAGCCAAAAAACAAGGCAAACCCGTGGTCGAGCATTTAGGTTGCGCTAATTGCCCTTCGCGCGCGGCTTGTAAAAACGCAATTTTAGACGGAGATACGCCCACCACTTGTGAAAATACAGTAAAGGTAGGTGGCAGTAATGAATAGTACAACATCAATAGTATCAATTCTATTAGCAGGAATTCTTACCAACAATATGGTACTGTCAAAGTTTTTAGGTATATGCCCCTTCCTTGGTGTTTCTAAGAAAGTAAACACCGCCTTTTCTATGAGTATTGCCGTAACACTTGTTATGGTGATTGCCACCGCGGTTACCTGGCCGATTTATACCTATCTTTTGATGCCGAATTTTACATATCTGCAGACAGTAGTATTTATACTTGTTATTGCGGCTATTGTTCAGCTTATTGAGATAGTTCTTAAAAAGTTTATAAAACCCATTTATAACGCGCTCGGCATTTACCTACCGCTTATTACCACCAACTGCGCAGTTCTTGGTATTACAATGCTTAACATTACCGATGGATTAAATTTTGGTTTGTCACTTGTTAATGCTTTGAGCGCAGGACTTGGCTTTATGCTTGCAATGATTTTGTTTGCAGGCGTGCGTTCAAAACTTGATACCGCCGATATACCCAATTTTTTAAAGGGCTTACCCATTACACTAATTGCCGCCGCTTTGGTAGCGCTGTCATTTTTAGGCTTTGCCGGTATAGGAGGTTAAGATTATGAATATTCTTGTTCCTGTACTCATCGTTGCTGTTATGGGCTTGATTTTAGGATTAGGTCTTGCGCTCGCATCCAAGTTTATGGCGGTTCCAACCGACGAGCGTGAAGCAAAAATACGCGAGTGCCTTCCCGGTGCCAACTGCGGCGCCTGCGGTTATACCGGCTGTGACGGCTATGCCGCTGCTATCGCCGCGGGTGAAGCCGAGCCCGACAAATGCGCCCCTGGTGGCGTTAGTACAGCAAAGGCTTTGGGTGAGGTTTTGGGTATAGAAATCTCCTCTACCCCAAAGGTTGCGTTTGTTGCTTGCCAAAGAAATTCAAAAGAAAAATATGAATATACAGGCAAAAAATCTTGCCTATCGGCAAGTCTTGTTCACGGCGGTCCCTTGGAATGTCAATTTGGTTGTATAGGTCTTGGCGACTGCGTAGCGGCTTGTCAATTTGGCGCAATCAGTATCCAAGACGGCAAGGTTGTCGTTTGTGAGGATATATGCACAGGCTGTGGCGCATGCACTACGGTTTGCCCTAAATCACTTATCTCTATCGTTCCCAAAGACAGCAAAACGCGTGTGTTATGCTCTAACTGTCATAAGGGTCCAAATGTGGTCAAGGTTTGTACAACGTCGTGCATTGCCTGCGGTATGTGTGTAAAGATTTGTGAAAGCGATGCCATTAAGTTAGAAAACAATGTTGCGGTAATAGACCCCGACAAATGCATTAACTGTGGCAAGTGTAAAAACGCTTGCAAGCGCAAAGCAATAGTTTAAGATTTAAGGCGGTTTCGACAAAAACCGCCTTTAAATTTTCTTGACAAATATTTTAAGTGTTATATAATTATTATGTTATAAATATTTATTTTTTTGGGGGTGCCTAATATGGCAATTCTATTGACAGGAGGCGCGGGTTACATCGGTAGTCACACCTGTGTTGAAATGTTAAATGCAGGTTATGAGGTTATAGTTGTTGATAATCTAAACAACAGTAGTCGTGAATCATTAAACCGTGTTGAAAAAATTACAGGTAAGAGCGTAAAGTTTTATGAAAATGACGTTTGCGATTACGACGCTCTTCGTAAAATTTTTGCTGAAAATAAAATTGACGCTGTAGTTCACTTTGCGGGTCACAAGGCTGTTGGCGAATCGGTTCAAAAGCCGCTTATGTACTATAAAAACAACCTGGAAAGCACTCATACACTTATTGAAGTTATGACTGAATTCAATGTTAAAAAATTGGTGTTCTCTTCTTCTGCTACAGTTTACGGCGCATCTACCGAGGTGCCGCTCGTAGAGGGTATGCCAACTGGCGCTACCAATCCCTATGGTAGAACAAAATTGTTTATTGAAGAAATTTTACGCGACATTTATGTGTCGGATAAAGATTGGTGTATTGCGCTTCTTCGTTACTTTAATCCTATCGGTGCTCACAAAAGCGGTCTTATAGGCGAAGATCCAAAGGGTATTCCTAACAACCTTATGCCATACATATCTCAGGTTGCAGTTGGCAAGCTAAAAGAACTTCACGTATTCGGCGACGATTATGATACACCTGACGGCACAGGCGTGCGCGACTACATACACGTAGTTGATCTTGCTATCGGTCACGTTAAAGCTGTAGGTTGGGCGCTTGATAACCTTGGCTGTGAAGAAATCAACCTCGGTACAGGTAACGGCACGAGCGTGCTCGAGCTTCGTGATGCATTTGTTAAAGCATCAGGCAAAGACGTACCTTACGTTGTTGACCCACGTCGTCCCGGCGACCTTGCCGAAGTTTACGCCAATGCCGACAAGGCATATAATCTTCTCGGTTGGAAAGCAGAACGCGGCATAGAAGAAATGTGTGAGGATACTTGGCGCTGGCAAAGCGGCAATCCTAACGGATACAAAGAATAAACCAAGGGTTTAAATAAAAAGTAATAGTGAATAGGTGCGGTGTTTTTGCAAAGCAAAAACGATATATATCGTTTCGCTGCGCGAAACACCTTACTTATTACCTCTTCACTATTACCTATTACTTTAAATATACTTCCGCCCGTGGCGCAACTGGATAACGCAGCAGATTCCGATTCTGAAGAATGGGGGTTCAAGTCCCTTCGGGTGGGCCAGAAAAAGACCAAGTCAATTGACTTGGTCTTTTTCAATGAAATTCGCCTCACGGCGAGTGAAATAGCTTCGCTATGAAATATTTGCTTCGCAAATATGAAATATGCCTCCGTCATATAAAGGAACGAATTTCATAATCCGTTAGGATTATTTCATTAAAAATATGTAGTGGTTCAAACACACAGGCAAAATATTTAATAAAAACACTACTAATCCCCTAAGCTCCTTGGCTTTGTCTAATCTTCATTTTCTGCCAACTTATATAGCCATATATATCATTAATCAAGAATGTAATAAAACACACCACTACAGAAATATACCGAATATCGTGTACACTTGCCATAATCCATAAAATTATTAGCACAATATCATTAGTTGCATATGCTAATGCAAACAAAGGACTTCTTCTAAATGTGAGATATACGGCAACAAAGCTTGTCGTAACCGATAGAGTGCTGGGGATAATGTTTGCAGTATGAAAATGCTCTAAAACAAAATAGAACAAAGCTGTTATTGCCACTGCGCCAATCCACATAAAAATAGTTTCTTTTTTGCTAATCGCATTTACCTTTACTTCTGCCTTGTTTACTTTATACGGATTTCTAAGCCACGATATTAAAGCAAACACTGCCATTGGCATTGTCATACCAAGATAGGTAATCATTTCGCCATAATAAGCAAAGCTGAATGAAATTATTCCGTATAGCAAACTGAAACATACCATTAATAGTTGTCCAAACGGATTTCCCTTTGCGCTAAAAATGAGTGAGGTAACACCTATAATTGACGCTAACAGGGTTAAATAATTTCCCCTGTCAAATATGAAAAAAGAACCAATGATTAACAATGCCGAAGAACTCCATAAAAAAATATCTATTTTTGAAAAATAGTTTTTCAATCAAAACCCTCCTAAAAAATAAACATCCGTATGCATATCTTCTAAGACCTAACGATATGCAAACGAATGCTTTATTCATCTACTACCCGGTGGCAGTTTAAGTTATTGATTTTTTATATAATAACATACCGACGGATAAATTTCAATATCAAACCTTAATATCTGAAAAACACAACTCAAATATATAGAAAACTACGTGGGTTTAAATCCATCGCATAATTGGACAAAAATATCTTTTGTGTGAAACTTGTCAAGAACTTCGGGCAGATAAAAGAGTGAAAAAATTGATTCTTGAATGCAATCTTTCTGAATTGTAATATAATTCAATATGCTCAATAATTTTTCTTGAGGCTTCTTCGAATGGGAGATAACTGATATCGGTCATCTCCCATTCGTGCATTTTCAAAACTCTCTACGGGTTGATTGTAGCTTATAATTTTGCCTTTAAGATTCTTCTCAACTTCGTTGTAAGCCGCAGGCGCGACAATCTCAAATAAAAAAATTACAGCACCTACCATTGTTTCGGTAGGTGCTGTAGTTTAGTTAATTGTGCATTATTCTTCTGTCTCGGCAAAGTCAACGTCTTCAATATTAACGTTAACGCGCGTTACCGCGGTACCTGTCATCGTCTGGATTTTATCCTTGACGTTTTGCTGAACGGACTCTGCAACCTCGCGGATTTTAGCTTTTGAATCAACGCAGATATAAACGTTAATGTCAATTGCGCCGTTAACGCTTTCAACCTTTACGCCCTTAACCACGCTCTTGGTTTTAAGCGCACCCTTAAGGTCGATAGCCTTTTTTGCAACGCCCTTAACGCCCTCGATTTCGCAAGCGGCAAGCTCTGCCATTTTTTCAAGCACTTCGGTGCTTACGGAAAGTTCTGTTTTGTTGTCCATTGCTTTATCCTCCGTATATAAAAATCAATAAAATTTATCATTTGTAATATTATTACAAGTGTATTGTAACATAATTCACGCTCTAAAGCAAGAATTTATTTTATTGTTACGATTTTTATATTGCTGAGTGGTATTTCGGTCTGCGCGGTAACAATATCCTGTATCTGCAAGGTCTGAGCCGTGGTAATGCCCTCTGACTTTACAACAACGCTCACATCGTCTTCACCAATTACCACCACCGCCTTTTCAAAGCCCTTTGCTTTAAGCAAGGTTTCAATATTATTTGCCTTTTCGATTCTTGCGGCTATAGCAGAGGTCGTTTTAAGTGCCGCTTCACGCTCGGCGTCGGTAGCGTTTGCCGATTTGAGCGTTTCCTCTACTAATTCCTGAGCTTCATCGAGTGCCTTTTGTCTGTCGCGCTTTGCGGTTTCAAAATAATCAGCATCATCTTCTACCTTTGCGGAAGTCTGTACCGCCTCGCCGCTTGTCTCGCCGTTACTACTGCTTACGAAGGTCGCTTCACCCATATATTTTTCATTTGAAGAAAATTTCATATTAAGCCACACCGCCGCGCCCAACGCCATAATCATTAGCGCCAATACAACCTGATGCTTACCAAAAACCTTACCCTTTTTCATTAACCTGTTCCTCCTGAAATATATACTCGTTTTGACGTTATATTTAAAGCCGCTGTCACGGCATTTTTGATTTTTTCGGCAGTAGCTTCTGCGTTGCCGCCTGAGCATATAATAGCGACGCCGCGTACCTCTGGCATAATCTCGGTAACAAGTAGCGCCTGCTCACCGCCGTCGGCGGTTTTTACTGTTATGTAGGACTGCTTTTTGCTCTCGCTGCTCTGGTCGGTGACACTGCCCGTAGAGCTTGACGTGTCGGTTTCGTCTACACTGGCGTAGGAATACCTGATACCGCTTTCAAGCGTTATAACCACAGTGGGATTTTTATCCCCCGTGATGCTTGTCACAATGTTTTTTATATCATTTTCAAGCATTTCGGTGTATTGCTCTGCTGTGTACGTAGTGTTGCCGGCGTATGTTTTACTGTCGGTTTTTGTCTCACCCGAGAAAAGCGAGGATATAAAAATCAGCAGTATGCCGCCAAGTCCTAAAATAATCAACAGCTTCGGATTGTGCGTTATCTTTTTTATTTTTTCATTCATTTATTACTTCTACCTCATAACCGTCAGAGTCAATCACCGCATATATTTTTTGCGGCTGCTCATCCGTGTAAACAGTCACCTTACTTATAATTATGCTACCGTCAGCTGTTTTATTAGTATCAACCACGATTTTTCTGAAATTTATATTTTGCTGTCTTAATGCCTCGCTGAATACCGTCTCGGCTGTGACAGCGGTGTTTTGCTCGGTTAATATCTCGCCACTCTCCACCGCGTCAAAATAAGAAAAATCAGGGCTTGGCAGAGTGACCGCAGCGCCCACAATACAGCACACAAAGCACAGACAAAATACATATTTTACGCTCGCGCTCATATTACCCGACGGACACAGCATATACAAAAACCCAAGCAGCACACAACTGCCGCAAAAGCTGATTATAAAAGAGTTTAAGCCTTCCATTAAGTTTTACCTGCCGTTATTACTACCGTGAGCGATATTATAAACATACCACCCACCATTAACACTACACCCAAAAGCAGCGACAGCATAGAATCCACCGCGCGCAAAATTCCCGTTATTTTAGGCAAAGAAAAAAGCTCGCCCAACGAGATATCAAGCATCAGCACACACCGCCACAAAACAAGCTCTATGACTATGGGCAACAGCATAAATATAAGCGCCACTACCCCGTAGATACCTACTGATGACTTGAGCAATCCCATTGACGCAGAGATCGTAGACACCGCTTCACTCAATACCCCGCCTGCGACGGGCACCGATGTGCCGAGTATAAATTTTGCCGTTCTGAGCGTCACACTGTCCGCCGCGGAATTAACCGCTGTCTGAATACCTAAAATTCCTATAAACAGCGTACCGAATAGAGAGATTACCCACATAGAAATCTTTTTTACACTCTCTACAATACCCGAGCTGTTAAGCAACGGCGACACACCCGAGCTGATGCTAAGCGCCAGATATCCGCCCATAAGCGGCAGTACGGCAAAGGAGAAAACAAACGATACCACCTCTGTGGCGCCGAGCAGTAACGCGCTCATTGCGGGGGCTGTGACCGTTTTGCCCGAAAGCGCTAAAATGCTTGCAAATATTGGAACAAAAGAAAGCATAAAAGAACTGACGCCCTTTACCGCATTTACTGCAACTGATACGCTTTGCCATATATCCGTCGCTATTAGCGCGCTGATAGACAGTACTGCGGCATAAATTGCCGTTTCAAAACGTGGCGCAGTACCAAAGGCTGTCAGCGCCGCCGACAAAAATATAATGCTTGCCACAAGTACGCCCGTTTTTATGGGGGCTTTTGCGCCGCTTGTTACAAAGTTCCATATATGACCAAACACATTGCCTATCGTAAGCTTGTTTACCCAGTTGTAATCGCTTGCGTCTATGCCGTTTTCTTCAAAAAACTCACGTGTTTGGTCATCAAGATTATCAGTTAGCTTATCGGCTCCCACATTTTCATACTGCGTTGCATAGTTGTCGTCAGCGTAAACGGGCATACACAAAAAACACGCTAAAATTATAAAAACAATTATTTTTTTCATAGTCCTACAAATTTTAAAGCCGCATCAAGCACCGTCGTCATAAGCGGAAGACTTAACGCAAAAATGGTTATTTTCCCCGCGATTTCAGCCGTTTGTGCTAAAGCAGACAGACCAAAATCGCGACATGTATCTGCGGCAAAGGTTGCTATATAAGAAATGCCAAGCGCCTTTAAAGCCGTAACAAAATACACGCCTGCATTGCCGCTTTGATTAAATAATTCACGCAGTTTTGAAACAGCGCCAAAAAGATTGCCAAGCACGGCAATCAATACTATAGCAATAACCGTAAGCGTCAGCAAAAACGAATATTCGCTAAGTCTCGTCCGCAAAGCCGTTACCAGAACAGCCGCGATTATTATGATGGCTACCGCCTTTACAATTTCGTTACTCACAGCCCGAACAAGCCCTTAACCGTGCCAAACAAATCGGCAATGGCACCTACCACCATAAGAAGCACTACCACAAGCCCCGACAGCGTTACAAGCATTGCCTGTTCCTCGCGCCCCGAACGCACAAGCAGCTGATGCAACACCGTTACAATAATTCCGATTGCCGCTACCTTGAATATAAAATCAACGTCCATTTTTATACCTCTTAATGCGTGGAGAGTTGAATACACCACGCCTGACAAAATAAATTTTTCGTTTTTTTCTTGTCTCATCACTTGTAATATGACGCCTTACAAAAACGAGCGCAAGAAAGACGGTAAAAGGCGCCGAGAGAAACCGTGGCGAATTCGACTCACCACGCATTAAATCAATAAAATACCTACCACCAAGCCTATGCAAATGCCAAAGGTCTGATAAATTTTACTTTTCTGCGATACATCCTTTTCCGCGTCTTTCAATTGCATTTTTATCTTTAATTTAAAGCCGTTTATTTTATCGCACTCTGCCTTTTTTGCCGAAAACCCGAGAGTCTCAAAAAAGTCGTCAATCATTGCTTTATCGCAAGCAGTCAGGTCATTGTCAAGAATTAAAAATCTGCGGTTTTTATGCTGTAAAAACGCGCATTTCAAAAAGGAATTTTTTATGGCGATATCAAGCTCACAGCCGCCCTGCTCTATGTATTCGTAAAGGGTACCCAGTCCGTCGTAAAAAAGGGATAATTTTTTACATCTGTTTTTTATTGAAAGACTTTTTAAAAAGCCTGCTGCCGCGCTCGCAGTGACAATTAAAAATATTCCAAAAAGCTTAGTTACGAACACGGCTTTTCAACTCCTCACATGCCAAAATTTCGGGTGGCACGCCCCTCTTTTCAGATAACAACGCAATCTTTTTTACCACGCCGATTTCTACAATTTCGCGTGTGACGTCACGGCGCATTATGTCGTTGTTATCGCGGCAATGCGCCGTTGTCAGAATACCGACTCCCGCGTTAAAGCAATTCCTAACGCCACCAAGCTCTGCAGCTGTTCCTATTTCGTCAAAGGCGATAAAGTCGGGAAACATTGTACGAAGCGCAATATCCGTGCCGCAGGCTTTGCTGAGCGTATATAAAACGTCGGTATTAACACCAAGGTCCAGCGCTCCTCTGCCCGAAATTTCACCGCGACTATCAATCACCGAGACGCGAAAGCATCTGCCCGACGCACCGTTTGACAGCAATCGCACAAGGTCTCGCAAAACGGTTGTTTTGCCGCTGCCCGGAGGACCCACTATTAACAAACCGCTATCAGCATACGGCAATAAATAACGCGCGCAACCAAAAATCTGACGGGCAATTCTGATATTTATTGATGTGACGAGGCTCAGCATACCGTCGGCGTTAAACACACCGCACACACCTGCTCTACAGCCGTGCGGCAAAGATATAAAGCCTTGTTTTATCTCGCTTTCGTGCAGATAAACAGACTTGTTGCAAAGCAGTGAGAGCGTCTGATTTATATCGTCGCTTGTCGCCGTAAGGGGATTTTGAGGCAAAACATCGCAAACTGCGCTGTCACAGCAGACAAAAAGCACTCTGCCATCTATCGTTAAGCACACGGGAAGTCCCGCGCGCAACCGTATTTCCTCACATTTTTGCTTTGTTTCCTGCGGTATAAACGACAGCGGTCTTTTTAAATTATCCGCAAGAAAAGTAATTGCATTGTCAAATTCCATTTGCTCTTTACCGTCCTTAGTTATAATCTATGACGGCCTTGTCCTTTATAGAACAAAAAACAACCGTAAACCCCAAAAAGAGTTTACGGTTGTTTCTATTTTCTTGTTAGTCTTCATCAGGCATATCCCAGTTATGCCAGATTGCCTGAACGTCATCATTGTCTTCAAGCATATCAATAAGCTTTTCCATTTTTGTCTGCATATCGGGGTCGTCAATTGCTGTCATAGTACCTGGTATGTACTGCACCTCAGCAGAAAGGAAACTGTAACCTTGCTCTTCTAAAGCGTCACGGACTGCACCTAAATCGTTAGGCTCGGTTGTAATTTCAAACACGTCGCCGTCAAAGCTGAAGTCATCAGCTCCTGCCTCAAGCGCCGCCTCCATAACAGTGTCCTCGTCAAGACCCTCGCCCTCAATGGCTATTACACCCTTGCGCTCAAACATAAACATTACAGAGCCCGACTGACCGAGGTTGCCGCCGCATTTATCAAAGTAGTGACGCATCTCACCTGCTGTTCTGTTGCGGTTGTCGGTAAGCGTTTCTACAACAACAGCCACGCCGCAAGGACCGTAGCCCTCATAAATAAGCTCTTCGTATTCGTTGCCACCCGCTTCACCCGCAGCTTTTTTGATAATACGCTCAATGTTATCGTTAGGCACGTTGTTTGCCTTTGCCTTTGCGATAGCGTCTTTAAGCTTGCTGTTTTCTTGCGGATTTGGTCCGCCAGCTTTAACGATTACCGAAATTTCACGACCAATTTTTGTAAAGATTTTAGCCTTTGCAGCATCGGTTTTTTCTTTTTTGCGTTTAATATTGTTCCACTTGGAATGTCCTGACATAAGTTTTACCTTCTTTGAAATTCATTTTAACCTCGACATTTTATCACATATCGGGGTTTTGTTCAAGTGCTTTTTCAAATATTATTTTTATATCATCAATACTTGATATTTCGCCGCACATACGCCGCAAACTTGCCGAGCCGCGAAGTCCCGTAAGATACCACGCGGTATGCTTTCGGGATTCGAGTATCGCGGTGCGAGGGTCTTTATATTTATGCATAAGCTCAATTTGTCGCATACAGGTTTTATAACGTTCTTGGAGTGTCGGCTGTGTGTAATTGCGACCTTCAAAATATGCGTTGATTTCATCAAAAACAAAGGGGTTTCCCTGCGCGCCGCGACCCACCATAACGTAATCGCAGCCCGTGTATTCGTACATAAATTTAGCGCTCATAGCATCCACTACGTCGCCGTTTGCAATAACGGGAATTTTTACCGTGCGCTTTACGTCACGGATAATATCGTAGTTTACAGGCGGCGCATACATCTGCTTACGCGTTCTGCCATGCACGGTAATTGCCGCAGCGCCTGCCGATTCGCACATACGAGCGAGTTCCACGGCATTAAGACTGTCGTTATCCCACCCTGCTCGCATTTTTACGGTGATAGGCACGTGTGATACACGCGCTACCTCTTCTACTATTTTTGCGGCAAGAGTAGGCTCTTTCATAAGCGCGCTACCACCGCCGTGACCTGCGACCTTGGGCGCGGGACAGCCCATATTTATATCAATAAAATCTGGGTTTAATTCCTCGGCGCGCAAAGCGGCTTGCGCCATTATATCGGGGTCGCGGCCAAAAAGCTGTGACGCGCATACTGCATCGCTATCGAAACACTCAAGCAGTCGGGCAGATTTTTTATCTCCCTGCATAACACCGCGAGCGCTTGTAAGCTCACCTACCGTAAAGCCCGCACCGTGTCCCACACATATTTCTCTCATAGCCCTGTCGGCAACGCCTGCCATAGGAGCGAGAGCAGCAAATCCTTTAATTTCAATGTCTTTTATTTTCATAACAAATAAATTATACAAGAAAATGAATTTTCTGTCAATTTTTAAAATTTTATAGTGACAAAACAATATATTGATGCTATAATAAATATAATTATATTTAAAAGGAGTAATGGCGCTTTGAAACTGCTTGCAATTGATGGAAACAGCATAATAAACCGCGCATTTTACGGCATAAAACTGTTATCTACCAAAGACGGTCAGTACACCAATGCCGTTTACGGTTTTATAAACATTTTAAATAAGCTGCTTGAAAAAGAAGCGCCCGACTGTGTGGCAGTGGCGTTTGATCTAAAAGCGCCGACGTTTCGCCACAAAATGTATGACGGCTATAAAGCGGGCCGTCACGCTATGCCTGACGAACTGCGTCAGCAGTTCCCGATTCTGAAAGAGTGGCTGACGCTTGCGGGATATAGTTATATTGAGTGCGAGGGTTATGAGGCTGACGATATTTTAGGTACGTTGGCTCATAATGCAAGCAAGTGCGGTGGCTCCTGCGTTATTGCAACGGGCGACCGCGACTCATTACAGTTGGTATCCGACAGCACACGCGTGTTGCTTACCGTTACCAAAATGGGTCATCCCGAAATTACCGACTACACAAGAGAAAAGCTTTTTGAAGATTACGGACTTACCCCTGCCGAGATGATAGAGCTTAAATCTCTTATGGGCGACTCGTCGGATAATATCCCTGGGGTTACGGGTGTCGGTCAGAAAACCGCTACCGACCTTATTACAAAATATCACAGCATTGATTATATTTACGAGCATTTAGACGAGCTCGATATAAAAGACGGTGTGCGCTTGAAGCTTGCCGCCGATAAGGATAACGCGTTTTTAAGTCGTACGCTCGGCACTATAAGCTGTGACGCGCCCATTGATACCGATATAAAAAATTATAAAATAGGCGAAGGCGATAAAAACGCTTTATCACGTCTTATGACTAAACTTGAATTTTTTAAGCTCATGGAAAAGATGGGCATTACACCAAGCAATTCTGCCGATTCATCAAAAACTGAAATCTGTGAAAACACCTTTAAAATCGGTACTGCCGCAGATATCAAAGACTGTGTTGATATTTATATCGACGGCGACAGCGCCGCGGCGGTAAGCGGCGATATTGTTTGCCGCTTAAACGAAGTTGAGCTTATTGCCGTTTTAGAAAACGAATATATAACCAAACGTGTTTACGATTATAAAAACCTTAGCAAAAAATATACGAAAATAAAAGCGGTGCAGTTTGATGCAATGCTCGCGGCTTACCTTTGCAATCCGTCTGCGTCCGATTATTCGCTCGCCCGCCTTATTGCAGAATACGGAACCGACGCGAGTATAGAAAACTGTGACGATGAATTTTTATTATCTGCCGCGCGGTTTGGTTCTTGTTGCGACGGTCTTACAAAATCGCTTGAAGACAGCGGTCAACTCGAATTGCTTTATAATATTGAGGTTCCGCTCGCGCGCGTGCTTGGGTGTATGGAAACGGTAGGATTTTTAGTTGACTTTGACGGTTTGCAACAACATTCAGAACATTTACAGACAAGAATTGACGAACTAACTGCCGAAATATACAAGCTTGCAGGAGAAGAATTTAATATAAACTCACCTAAGCAATTAGGACAGATTTTGTTTGTAAAATTAGGTCTTCCTGCTAAAAAGAAAACCAAAAGCGGCTTTAGCACAAACGCTGAGGTGCTTGAAGAACTGCGTTACGATTTTCCCATAGTAGATATGATTTTGCAGTACAGACAGCTCGCAAAGCTAAAGTCTACCTACTGTGACGGCTTGCTTGCCGCGCGTGGCGTAGACGGCAGAATTCACTCTACCTTTAACCAGACCGAAGCGCGAACAGGTCGCATCAGCTCGTTAGAGCCCAATCTTCAGAATATACCCGTCCGCACCGATGAGGGCAAAATACTACGCAAGTTCTTTACCGCGCGTGAGGGTTACGCTCTTTGCGACGCCGACTATTCACAGATAGAGTTGCGGGTTCTCGCTTCTATGGCAAACGACAGCGTTATGATAGACGCATTCCGCAGCGATACCGATATTCACACAGTAACCGCATCACAGGTGTTTAATATTCCCATCGATATGGTGCTACCCATTATGCGCAGTAGAGCAAAGGCGGTTAACTTTGGTATAGTTTACGGCATTGGCGCTTTCTCTCTTGCAAAGGATATCGGTGTCAGCCGCAAAGAAGCCGACACGTATATCAAAAACTATCTTGATACCTACAAAGGTATTGCCGCTTATATGGAAAACACTATCACTCAGGCAAAGACCGACGGATACGTTTCTACCCTCTTTGGCAGAAGACGTTATCTGCCTGAGCTTGCGTCCTCCAACGGTATGCTTCGCGCCTTTGGCGAACGTGTCGCGCGTAATGCGCCTATACAGGGCACAGCCGCGGATATTATAAAAATTGCTATGATAAAGGTAAGCCGTCGACTCCAAGATGAAATTCCTGAAGCCAAGCTTATTTTACAGGTGCACGACGAACTGATTGTCGAGTGTAAAGATCAGGACCGCACTTCCGTTTGCAAAATTCTTGAAGAAGAAATGTCGCGTGCCGCCGCTCTTGCGGTAGAGCTTAAGGTTGACGCGCACAGCGGCAAAAACTGGCTTGAGGCAAAAGACTGATATGAACGTTATTTTTATATGCACAGGCAACACCTGCCGCAGTCCTATGGCAGAGGGATATTTAAAATCTAAAAACTTAGACGATGTTACTGTAATAAGCCGCGGCTTTAGCGCAGGCGAGCCCGCCAATTCAAAATCCGTTGCCGTTATGAACGAAGCATGGATTGATATATCAAATCACGTTTCAAGCTGCATTACCGAAAACGACATAAAATCTGCCGACGCTATAATCTGTATGACCCAGTCACACAAACAGCTTTTAATAGCATCAGGCTATGATAAAAACAATATATACGTTTTATCAGGCGGTATTCCCGACCCGTTCGGTTGCGATATCGACACTTACAGAAAATGCCGCGACAGTATTTTTGCGGGCATTGATAAACTCATAAACGACGGTTTTTTTGATGAAACTAAAATTGATGTTGCAACACCCGAGGATATTGCGGATATAGCAAACATTGAAAAGGCTTGCTTTTCTTGTCCTTGGAGTGAGAACGCTATACGCGAGTCTATGACCGCTGGTACCGCCTTTTACGTAGCGCGTATAGATAACAAAATTGCAGGATATATGGGACTTTCAAAAATTGCGGGCGAAGGTTACGTGACAAATATTGCCGTTCTGCCCGAATACCGCCGCAAAGGCGTTGGAAAAGCGCTTTTACAACACGTAATAAATGACTGTGAAACCCGGCTTGAATTTATATCTCTTGAAGTGCGCGTATCAAACGACTCCGCAATTTCACTTTATAATAAATTCGGATTTGTTGAAGCAGGCAGACGCAAGCGCTTTTACACCAATCCTGACGAAGACGCGCTTATTATGACAAAAACTTTTATTTAAAATCTTGGTGATTTAATGATAATTTTAGCAATCGAATCGTCCTGTGACGAAACTTCGGTATCAATAACCGATGAGCGAAAAATTCTTTCAAATATAATATCAACCCAAATAGCCGAGCATAAAATCTACGGCGGCGTCGTGCCTGAAATTGCCTCGCGCCGACATACCGAGGCTATAAGTCAGGTGTGCGAAGAAGCATTAAAGTCAGCGGGCATCACTTACGGTGATATCGACGCTGTGGCAGTTACCTTTGCGCCGGGTCTTATTGGGGCGCTACTTGTAGGTGTCAACTTTGCAAAGGGGCTCAGCTACGCTCTTGGTGTGCCGCTTATTCCCGTGCATCATCTACGCTCGCATATCGCGGCAAATTATATTGACGCGCCCGAGCTTAAACCCCCGTTTATGTGCCTTACGGTATCGGGCGGCAACACAATAATTACCGAGGTTACCGATTATACAAAGTTTACTCCCATCGGTCGCACTACCGACGACGCCGCAGGCGAATGCTTTGACAAAACGGCGCGCGCTTTGGGTCTTTCGTACCCGGGCGGCGTAAATCTTGATAAAATTGCAACCACCGCCGATACAAAGTTGTATCCCCTACCCACACCGCACACCGAAAATGAATATGATTTCAGTTTTTCGGGTCTTAAAACGGCTGTTGTAAACCTTGTACACAATAAGACACAAAAGGGTGAAGAAATCGACGTCCCCGTTCTTGCCGCTACCATAAGGCAAAAGGTTTGTGACATACTTATTCAAAAGACTTTATCAGCCACCGAAAGCAAGGGCTACAAAACTCTCGTTATGGCGGGCGGTGTTTCGGCAAATTCCGAGTTGCGCACAAGAATGCAGCAAGAGTGTGACGCACGTGGCATAAAGCTTTATTACCCCACGCTTAAATATTGCGGTGACAACGCCGCTATGGTTGGCGTACAGGGATATTACGAATACGTTAGCGGTAATATATCCGACGCTTCGCTTAACGCGACAGCGACTTTACCCATCAATTATCAATAATTTGTAATCCGGAGGTTTTATATATGCAAAATAAAAAACTTCTTATCATAACAAATCCCCGTTCGGGAAAAGCAAAAATTAAAAACGACATTCTGAAAATTATACAGATTTTTTCGGAAGCCGATTTTGAGGTTACGGTCTATCCCACAAAGCGTCAGGGAGACGCTACACTCAAAGCTCAGTCCTTGGAAGACGGCGAATACGACCGCATAGTAGTTTGCGGCGGCGACGGTACGTTAAACGAGGTTATAACGGGTGTTATGCGCAAGGGTCTTAAATGCACCTTGGGCTACATTCCGTATGGTACACTTAATGAATGGTCCTCTGGTCTTAAAATTTCACGCAATGCCGCTATCGCCGCAAGCGATATCGTGACAGGTGTTGAAACCGACCTTGATATCGGTAAATTTGACGATAAATATTTTTCATACACAGCGTCGTTCGGTGCTTTTACCGAGGCATCATATTCAGCTCCGCAGGAGATAAAAAACGTATTGGGTCAGGCGGCATACTTTTTTGAGGGAATTAAGAGCCTTAGCAACATAAAGCCGCTTCATTTAAAATTCAAATGTGACGACCGCGAAATAGAAGATGACTTTCTCTTTGGCGCGGTATCAAACTCTATGTCGGTGGGCGGCATCGTAAAATTCAACGATTCCGTAGTAAAATTAAACGACGGCAAGTTTGAGGTCTTGCTTATTAAAAATCCAACCACTATAATGCAGTTTCAGTCTATTGTTGACGGTATCTTGCGCAAAGACTTAAGCCGTGACGGTATTGAATTTTTCCACACGCACGAAATTACCGTAACGGGCAGTAAAGACGTTCCTTGGACGCTTGACGGCGAGTTTTCCGAAGGCAAAGACATTATCACCCTTACAAATATACCGTCAGCAATACATCTGATAGTTCCCCGCGATACAGAGATAAAATAATTTTAAGGAGTTTATATATGTTTACAAGAGATATAGGCGTAGACCTTGGCACAGCGAACACCTTGGTTTGCGTAAAGGGTAAAGGAATAATAATGCGCGAGCCGTCAGTTGTGGCTTATGACATAAGAAACGACGCCGTTCGCGCCGTAGGTAAAGAAGCAAAAGAAATGATTGGTAGAACACCGGGTTCTATAGTAGCCGTTCGTCCGCTTAAAGACGGTGTTATCGCCGACTTTGACGTAACGGCGGCAATGCTTAAAAGATTTGTAGGTGAAGCGCTCAAAGGCTCGCTGTTTTCACGCGTGCGCATGGTAATCTGCATACCTACAGGCGTTACCGAGGTTGAAAGCCGCGCCGTTTACGACGCTGCAAAGCAGGCGGGCGCTTATGACGTTGACCTTGTTGAAGAGCCAATGGCGGCGGCAGTGGGCGCAGGTCTGCCCGTTCAGGAAGCCACAGGTAATATGATAGTGGATATCGGCGGAGGTACCAGCGAAATTGCCGTTATTTCACTCGGCGACATTGTTACTGCGCAGTCGCTTCGTGTTGCGGGCGACGACCTTGACGAAGCAATAATTAACTATATGCGTAAAAAACACAATCTGCTTATAGGTGAACGCACCGCCGAGCAAATAAAGATTGATATCGGCTCTGCAAAGCCGTACGAAGACGAAACATCAATCGAAATCAAGGGCCGTAACGTTGTTGACGGTCTGCCTAAAAACGTTACCATAACCTCCGCCGAAATACGCGGCGCTATGTTGGATACGATCTCTCAGATAATAGACGCTATCCGTTCAACTCTTGAAAAAACTCCGCCTGAGCTTTCAGCCGATATTATTGATACAGGCATCACCCTCACAGGCGGCACCGCCTTACTTCGCGGACTTGCCGAGCTTATCGCTGAGGAAACGGGTATGCCTGTAAGCATTGCGGCAAATCCGCTTGACTGCGTGGTTTTAGGCGCCAAAAAGCGTCTTGAGGGAGATGTCGGTTTTAGCAACTACACCTTCCGCAGAGGAAAAAGATTCAGATAAATTAAGGAGAAATTAAAATGCGTTTTTTTCTTCGCAGCCGTCAGTTTAAGATAATAGTAGCCATATTCTGCGCTGTTGTTCTGCTTACGGTCTCGTTCGTTTTAGTCGGTAAGCGTATGTCACCGCAGACCGATATAGCGAGTACGATTTCGGCACCGTTTCGAAATCTGTTTACAAGCATATCAAATATAGTTACAGATTTTGTTGACAACTACAACAGCGGTAGTAAATTAAGTCTCGAAAACGCCGAACTAAAAGCAGAAATTGATACTTTGCGCGGTCAGCTTGCCGATATGCAACAGATTACCGAGCAAAATAATTTTTATAAAGAATATCTTGGAATAAAAGAAAACAATCCCGATTTCGTATTCACCGATGCCGCAATTATTGCAAGAGATAATGACGACCCGTACGGAAGCTTTACTATAAATCGCGGTTCAACTTCGGATATTGCAAAATACGATCCGGTTATTACAGACGCAGGTATTGTAGGCTACGTTACCGAGGTTGGACTTACGTCCTGCAAAGTTACCACAATACTTAGCCCCGATATTACACTCGGCGCGCTTGATAACAGAACTCAGGACTCGGGCATTGTTACGGGTTCGCTTTCCTTTGCAGAAAAAGGCTTTTGCAGCTTTGCAAACCTTGCTCGTTCGTGCGGCGTGGCCGTAGGCGATTACGTTATTACCTCGGGCGAGGGCATCTTCCCCGAAGGCTTACTCGTAGGCTCTGTAAACAATATCGGTATTGATGAAAACAACAATTCAATCTACGCCGAAATAAAACCCTTTGCCGAAATATCCGAGCTTCGTTCGGTTATGGTAATAACCTCTTTTGAGGGACAGGGCGGTATAGATATCGGGGGCGAGAAATAGCCTTATGAAAAGCCGAAAAAATATTTTTATACTGCGACTTATCAATATACTACTTTTTTTCGTTTTAATATTTATTCAGTACAACAGCGTTTTTTCAATTAAGATTATGCATGCAAATCCTATGCTGCCCTTAGCGTTGCTGATTGCCGTATGTATGTTTTGTTCAGAGCTTACCGCGGCAATATCGGGACTGATTGTTGGAATTTTTATAGACTCTGTCGCCGCAACCCCTCAGGGCTTTAATGCTATTACTTTAATGGTCTTAGGTCTTGCCGCCGCGCTTATTATACGGCATCTTTTTAACAATAACGTATTTTCCTCTGTTGCGCTTTGCGCTTTGTGCACCTCCGTTTATTTTCTGTTACGTTTTATTTTCATGTTTGCGTTCTCATCATCGCTTACCGAAAGTCTTACCTATTTGATGCGAACGGCATTTCCCTCGGTACTGTATACCGCGGCGCTTACAATTCCGTTTTATTATCTTGAAAGAGCGCTTTATAACAAATTTTTCAAATCATATAATTAATTTTTTAAGAGAGCGAGGTGACTTTAAGTGCCCTTTACAAAAAAACACCAGACCACACTTACCGTGCTGTCGGTTATACTTGTTATAGTAATGGTCTTGTATACAGCAAGGATATATTCTATAC
This sequence comes from Clostridia bacterium, assembly GCA_017442225.1. Taxonomy (GTDB): domain Bacteria; phylum Bacillota; class Clostridia; order Oscillospirales; family Acutalibacteraceae; genus UBA737. The sequence goes on along the minus strand of JAFSAR010000020.1, from coordinate 5,988 downwards.
AAATAGCAAATTCAGATAAATATTCCTCCAATGCCAAGGGCAGTACTGCCTCGCGTACGGCAGTTCTTAAAGCGCCGCGCGGAGAAATACTTGACTGCTACGGCAGACAGATCGCCGCAAACCGCGACGGTTATAATATTGTTTTTAACAAGGCCTACGTCAAGGAAAATATTAACGACATTATTTTAAGCCTTGTAAATCTGCTTGATGAAAAAACGGCCGAGCATAAGGACAGGCTTCCGCTTGAGTATAACGCCCCCTACGGCTTTAAAGAGGGAGAATCAACAACCAAGCTTATAAAAACCTTAGAGCTTGCCGATTATGCCACGGCAGATAACTGCTTTATACGCCTTGTTGAACGTTACGAGCTTGAAAATTATACGTCCGATGAGCAGCGTAAAATTATGGGTGTGCGCTACAGCATGGAAATTGAGGATTTTTCAATTTCATACCCTTACACCTTTGCCGAAGATATACCCACCGAGCTTATGCTCAAAGTGTCAGAATCTAATTTTATGTTAGACGGCGTATCGGTTGATGTAGTTCCGTTCAGGTATTACCCCGATACCTCGCTTGCCGTAAATCTTATTGGTACTGTCGGACCTATTTATGAGGAGGACTGGGCAGAGGGGGAAAACTACAAGGACCGCGGTTATGCCTTTGACGATAAGGTTGGTAAAAGCGGTATTGAATACTATGCCGAGGAATATCTGCGAGGCGTTGACGGTGAAATCACCTATTATCTTGATGAAGAAGGCAATATAATAAGCAAAGAAATTACCAAAAAGGCAGTAGCGGGCAAAACGGTAATGCTGACTCTTGACGCTAAAATGCAACGTACCGTACAGGACGCGCTTGCAAACACCGTAAGAACACTGCAAAGCGAGGGCGGTACGGCAAGAGCGGGCAGCGCCGTTGTTATTAATATAAATACAGGCGGTGTTATCACATCGGCAAACTACCCGACGTACGACACAGCCACAATGTCAGAAAATTATGAGGCACTACTTGCCGACCCCACAAACCCGCTTACAGACCGCGCCTTTCAAGGTGTATATCCGATAGGCTCTACAATAAAGCCTATCGTTGCGGCGGCGGCGCTTGAAAACAATCTTTATAATACGGGTGAAGTTATTTTTTGCAAGCGAGAATTCGACTACTTTGACGACTACAAACCTGATTGTATGCATTATCACGGCAATATGGGACTTACAGCGGCGCTTTCACGAAGCTGTAACTACTTTTTCTTCGAACTTGGCACACGCATAGGCGCTATTACAATGACCGACTATTTCAAACAGTTTGGTCTTGGTGTTAAAACGGGTGTTGAAGTAAATGACAGCTCAGGTATTCTGGTAGAGCCTACATCCAACGGTGTCGGCGGTGATACTCTGCAGATTGCTATTGGTCAGATGAACGCCTTTACACCTCTCCAGCTTGCAAACTATGTTGCTACGTTTGCAAACGGAGGTACACATTACAAAGCTACTCTTATAGATAAAATCGTATCCTACGATATGACCACCGTTTACGACAATTGCGAACCGCAAATCGCTAACAAAATAGAGCTTAAAGAAAGCACTGTATCGGCTATAAAAACGGGTATGCTTTCGGTTACTGTTGACGGTACGGGTCAGGCGGCGCTTGGCGACTACCCCATCAAAATCGGCGGTAAAACGGGTACGGCTCAGGTAGAGGGCAAGGCCGACCACTCAACCTTTATTGTGTTCGCGCCTTACGACAACCCAGAAATCGCCATATCGGTAGTTTTAGAGCACGGCGCTTCGAGCTATGCTTCGGGCAATCTGGTGCGACAAATTCTTGATTCATATTTCTTCTCTTCCGAAAACACCGCAACGGATATACCGCCGTTTACCGTAATTAGTTGATTTTAAAATTGACATAAAATACCTTTTATGGTAAAATACTGTGAAAAAGCAAGGAGGACACACGCAATATGGGTATTTGTTTAGCCACTACCTCAGGCAAAGGCGGCACCGGCAAATCAACCGTTTCGTGCGGTCTGTCGCTTGCCTTTGCAAAGCTTAATAAAAGCGTATTACTTGTCGATATGGATGAGGGACTTCGCTGTCTTGATCTGCTTTTAGGCGTGGACCACAAGGTTGTGTTTGACCTTTCCGACATATTAAACGGTGTAGCAATCGCAGACGGCACGTACACTCTGCCGCAAAATCCGCTTATAAGCGTAATACCAGCACCCAGACAAATCGGCAATATACAGGCAGACGCTCTGTCTACTTTTGCAAAAAAAGTAAAGTCTCTATACGACGTCGTAATATTCGATTTCCCCGCAGGACTCGATTTTTCGCTTTACTCTGCAATAGGTGACGATGCTCAGTTTTTAACTGTTTGCAATCCTGACCCTGTTTCAGTCCGAGATGCCGCCGCTGTGTGCGCATCTTTGCCGCAAAATAAAAATGCGGCGCGGCTTATAATCAACCGTTTTGATGCAGAATATATAAAAAAGAAGATATACAGCAACATTGACGATATAATAGATATGTCGGGTTTTAGACTTTTAGGGATAGTTCCTCAAAGCAGTGATTTAATGCTGCTTAGCATTACGCATAATATAAACAAAAAAACAAAAGCATTCAAGGCGCTTTACCGCATAGCCCGTAGACTTTCAGACTATGAAGTAAGACTGCCAAAGATAAAAAAGATATAAACAAAAACCTGTTTCATTTCCAAGGGGGCAAAATTTATGACAATTGCTTTAATCGCGCACGACGCAAAAAAAGAACTTATGGTGCAGTTTTGTATCGCATACTGCGGAGTGCTCAGTCGACATAATCTTGTAGCAACGGGCACCACGGGTAAAACGGTCGGTGAAGCTACAGGACTCGAAATCACACGCTTTTTAGCAGGCTCTCAGGGTGGCGCGCAGCAGATTGCCTCCCGTATCGGCTGTGATGAAATTGACCTTTTGCTGCTTTTCCGCGACCCATTAAATCCCAAACCCAACGAACCCGACGAGCAGGCATTATTGCGCCTCTGTGACGTTCATAATATTCCCGTTGCCACCAATATAGCCACCGCCGAGGTGCTTATCCACGGTCTTGAGCGCGGCGACCTTGATTGGCGCGAAATTCTTAAAAATTCATAAAATTTTACAGTCAGGAAGTTTTTTATAATGGCAGAAATTAACCGTGCTATAAAAGGCACGAACGATATGTTACCCGCAGACTCTCACAAATTTCAGTTTGTTGAGGGCAAAATGCTTGAAATTGCGTCGCTTTACGGTTTCCGTGAGATACGCGTTCCCGTATTTGAGCATACCGAAGTATTTCAGCGCAGCGTTGGTGACACCACCGACGTTGTTCAAAAAGAAATGTATACCTTTGACGACAAGGGCGGCCGCTCAATAACCCTACGTCCCGAACTTACCGCAGGAGTTGTACGCAGCGTTATCGAGCACGGACTTGTTAACGGCGCGTTACCCGTAAAGGTTTGTTATGTTGGCGGTTGCTACCGCTATGAAAAACCTCAAGCTGGCAGACTGCGTGAGTTCCATCAATTTGGTGTAGAATGCTTTGGTGCGACATCTCCCGCCGCTGATGCCGAGGTTATATCCTTGGCATTACAGGTTTTACAGACCGTAGGTATTAAAAATATTTCTCTCGAAATCAATTCTATAGGCTGTCCCGAATGCCGCAAAAACTACACAGCGGCGCTCAGCGAATATTTTGCTTCACATGTTGATACCCTTTGCGAGACCTGTCGCGACCGACTAAGTCGTAATCCGATGCGTATACTCGACTGCAAGTCACCCATATGCTCTAAAATCGCCAAAAACGCACCAAAGGTCATAGACTTCTTGTGCGACGAGTGTCAGGAACACTTTGACGGCGTAAAGGCTCATCTTGACGCCGCGGGTATTAAATATACCGTAAATCCGCAGATTGTTCGCGGTCTTGACTACTATACCAAAACGGTGTTTGAGTTTGTGTCGGGCGATATCGGCGCGCAAAGTACCGTTTGCGGTGGCGGCAGATACGACGGTCTTGTGTCACAGATGGGCGGTCCCGCAGTTTCTGCGCTTGGCTTTGGTATGGGTATTGAACGGTTGATGTTAGCGCTCGAAAACCAGAATGCAGAATTTCCCGAGGTAAAAAAATGCGACATATATATTGCGCCAATGGGAGAAACCGCTGCTATTAAAGCCACCGAGCTTTGCACTGCTTTGCGTCGTGACGGCTTTGAGGCTCAGTGCGACGTTTGCGGCAGAGGTCTTAAAGCTCAGATGAAATACGCCGACAAAATCGGTGCTCTTTACAGCGTGGTGCTTGGTGACAATGAACTTGCAGAAAACAAGTGCAACATTAAAAATATGAAAACAGGCGAAACACAAGAAATTCGTCTTGATAATTTCAGCGAACAGTTTATGAAAATCAAACTTGATGATGCATTAAGTTCTTTAGAAGATACAATTATTTAGAAGGTGTTTTTTTGAAACTCGACAGAATGAACGGACTAAAGCGCACCCACTACTGCGGTACGCTTACCAAAAATGAAATTGATAAAGAAGTAGTAGTCTGCGGCTGGGTACAACGTCAGCGTGACATTGGCGCACTTATATTTGTTGACCTACGTGACCGCACAGGCATTGTGCAGTTGGCATTTGACGACAGTACTGACCGCGAAATATTTGATAAGGCTTTCGCACTCCGCTCGGAATTTGTTGTTATGGCAAAGGGCAAGGTTCGTATGCGCTCGTCAATCAACACCGAGATTCCTACGGGTGAAATTGAAATAGAGGTTAACACACTCAAGGTTTTGGGTGAATCAAAGACTCCCCCATTTGAGATTGTTGAAAACAGCAATGCAAAAGAGGATTTGCGTCTTAAATACCGCTATCTTGACCTTCGCCGAGCTGATTTGCAAAAGAATATTCTTATGCGTCACAAAATTGCAAAGGTAACCCGCGATTATTTCGATGAAAACGGCTTTATTGAGCTTGAAACACCAACCCTTATTAAATCTACACCCGAGGGTGCGCGCGACTATCTTGTGCCTTCTCGTATACACAAGGGCAATTTTTTTGCATTGCCGCAGTCACCACAGATGTACAAGCAGTTGCTTATGCTGGCAGGCTTTGACCGTTATATGCAGTTAGCGCGTTGCTACCGCGATGAAGACTTACGTGCCGACCGTCAACCAGAATTCACACAAATTGACCTTGAAATGTCATTTGTTGAGCGCGATGATGTTTTCGCTATAGCCGAGGGTTATGTAAGTCGCTTATTCCGCGAGGTATTAAATGTAGAAATACCCACCCCACTGCCCCGTATGCGTTATGACGACGCTATGAACGACTACGGTTCTGACAAGCCTGATACACGCTTTGATATGAAAATCAAAGATATTTCTGACATTGTCGAAAACTGCGGCTTTGGTGTGTTTGCCGACACGGTTAAAAACGGCGGAACAGTTCGCGCGATTACAGCAAAGAACGCCGTTGACACATATACACGCAAAGAGATTGACAAGCTTACCGAAGAGGCAAAGGGCATTGGCGCTCGTGGTCTTGCATTTATACGTTGGGTAGAAGATACCCCCACCTGCTCTTTTGCTAAATTTATGACTGAAGAAGAAATGAGTGCTATACTTGAACGCACAGGCGCCGAAAAGGGCGACGTTGTGTTTATAGTTGCCGACAAAAAATCTCTTACACTCTCAGTTCTTGGCGCACTTCGTTTAACCGTTGCAAGACGTCTTAATATAATCCCAGAAAATCAGTATAATTTCCTGTGGATTACCGAGTTTCCGTTCTTTGAATATAACGAGGAAACAGGTAACTGGGACGCTATGCATCACCCATTTACATCTCCGCTTGATGAGTGTATTCCATATCTTGAAACTGCGCCTGAAAAGGTATATGCAAATGCTTATGACTTAGTCCTTAACGGCACTGAGCTGTCGAGCGGTTCAATACGTATCACCGACCCCGAACTGCAATCGCAGATG
>JAFSAR010000019.1 GCA_017442225.1 Clostridia bacterium | reverse complement strand
AATTCTCGCTTCGCTCGAGTGAAATCGCTGCGGCGGTGGGTGGATTTAATTTCACATTTTGCGTTAGCAAAATATTTCACCAAAGGCGAAAGCCTTTGATTTCACCGTGCGATAGCACGATTTCACTTATACTTGCGGCTTCGCCGTTTTTATGCTATAATATACATACGAGGTGATTATATGAGTTGGTGGACAAAACAAAAAATATTAAAAGTAATAATGTATGTTTTATTAGCCTTTGTTTTTATTAATTGCTTTTTATTTGAAATTTGTCCGACTCTATATCCCGAATGGTTAAGAGATGGCGTTGGAATTACAGGCTTATTTATAATTGCTTTTTGGTTTATTTGGTGTATTGTTTATTTAATTAAAAAGAATAGAAATAATAAGAAAAAATAAAGAAAATCCTCGGTTTTCACCCAGTTCTTTTTCGGACACGAATGACAAAAATCCCGAATGCGAAAGCGTTCGGGATTTTACTTTTTCACTATTCACTTTTCACTCTTCACTAAACCTCGCATTCGGGATTTTTGGAAAGTAATAAGTAATAGTGAATAGTGAAGAGGTATTGCCCCTTTTCCGTTTTTTGCTATGATACACACAGGCGGAAATAATATAAAAGGTATTAAAAATCCAACTGAAGATTATAAAGAAATTTATGCTGTTGACCTTCAAAAAAACAAATCCAAACCTTCTCCCAATTAGAGGTAGGTTCGGATTTATTTTTTAAATCAAATTAAATTTAGTATTAATTGCAATTGCTTTTTTCGGTTATTTTTACATTTCGCGTGCCGTTTATGTCAAACGTCAGGAAATATGACGATTTGTTTATTTTTGTTACTTCTACGTCGGTTTCAAACTCATATTCCCGATCCTCTTTTAAACAGACGAGCACGGACACTCTTTGCATGTCTGTAATTACGTTAAACGATAAATTTCTACCATCTGTTAACCTATCGGTGATAATTGTACGAAAGCCGGCGGTAATGCTAAAGGGCTGATAATAACTTTCAAACCACATTAAAACTGGGGTTGACAAACCTGAGAATTGATGAAATCCTGCACCGCGTTCGTTTTCCAGCATAAAATGCTCGTAGCAATTGTAGGTTATGGAAACCTCTTTTTGCCATAAATGTAATGCTTTTTCGGCAATTTCATTTGCAAGCTTAAATTCCCCGTAATCAAGCAAAGCTTTCCAAAGTATCCATTGATGCGGCATCCAAACAGAGCCGTTCCAATAACCGGAATTGCTATAATAGGGTGCACGGGTATCAACCACGCTTACGCCTATTTGTGTCATCATTCCGTTTTTTACATTGTCCAAGAGCCTCTTAGAGCGATAATCGTCTGTAATGCCCGCAATATATGGATAAACGCCATCCATTCCCATATTGGCATTGACACCCATATTTTTGTATATTGACGTCTCTTTATCTTTGTGTTCAACATATCCATAATACCCGCTTTCTTCGTCCCATGCATACGTATTTATTGCATTTGAAAAAAATTGGATATCATTTTTATAAACGCTGTCATCTTCATCAATAAATTTTGCAACCAGTGAAAGTATGTGCGCACAGATTACCGTGAAAGCGGTGTTTATTATAGGACATACACTGTTTTCTTTTTTTTCGGCATGTAAATAAACTTGCGTAGGATAATCGTCCCAACCGCCAGAGTTGTAGAAAAGATGCCAAAGGCTGAATATACCCGTTTTTGTTTGATTTTTTTGTGAAGAGAAATATTCATACTGTGCCTTTATATATGGATAGTATTTTTTAGCAAGTTCCTTGTCGCAGGTTTTGTTAATTAATTCTCCGTAAAGCAAAATTTGTGTGGGAAGAGGTGCACCGTGAAAAACAAACGGAGCATCAGCGTTTCCGATAGGCATCATATATGCGTTGAGACAATCAACCGCGCGTTTTACGTCGGCTGTCAAAAGACCCATTCCAATAAAACCAGAGTCCCACGTATAAAGGGAATCCCAATTACGCCCCGGAGTATTATGACGAATATATTCACCACAACAATATATAGGATAAACCACGTTCGAAAGTGTGGTAGCGCGCATAATGCTTTGAGAAAGCATATATTTTTCTCCCTCGGGATTGCACTCGGGGATTGAAAAGGCTGAATCGAAAACACCGCTTTGAGCAGCATCTGGAGATTTTATGGTTATTGTTAAACTTTGTCGCGAATGCGGAGCTATAAAGATCGGACGAAGAAAAAAATCTAAATATTCTTTATTTCCGTATCCTTTGATTATATTGGAAACATGATTATGTATAGATGAGGTTAAAAGTTGTCCGACATCGTCGGCTATAAGTCGTCGGCAGAAAGGCTGTATTCCATCAATATTGATTTCATAAAAGAAACCTCCAAAATCGATAATTCCTCCGCCGTCTCTTACTTCAAAGTTTGGAGCAAATCCATCGAAAGATGGAACAAAGCACGATTCACCGGCTTTATCCCCAATACAAAAACCGTCAATGGCTGCCGCTCCAAATTCCCAAATTATTGAAAATTCAGATAATTCAGTATTTGGAATTCTAATAATATATGTGGTTAAATCACTGCTTTCTGGAAGCACAACTGAATATTGGTTTTTGTCAAATTTGAGCAAAAAATTTCCGCCGCCAGCATATCTTATTAAAATTTTATCGGTTTTGATTTTTGGTGTTTTGTAAGCAAGTTCAGATCCTTCCGATAAACCGTTTGTTTTTATAGCCCTGCCTTTTACAAATTTACTGATACGCACTTCGCCTCTGCGAAGCCCGTCTGAAGGAAGGTTGTATTCACCTGTGCAGCTGGTGTATTCCACCGCATCAATCCAAACACATTCCGAAGGAAGAACAACACTATAATCTTCAATCTCGTTATGATAAAGCGAGGATGCGTGCATGCTTACAACGGCATTCAAAGTAAGACTTTCGGGCAAGTCGGTGTTGTTGACAAAATCACATTTTACAGTAAGAACATTGCCGTTGGAAGAAAAATCGGCGTCAAGATACACGTTATCCTTCCAATTCAACTCATAACGATACAAAAAGTGTGAAAGATCATTAGAGGCGGACAGAATTTTCGCACCGCAGTCAGCCACATCGCGAGGGCACATAACACTTCGTCTGTAATACCCCGGAAACAGATTAAAATCAAAACGAAGACCTCTTTGGGCATCGGTTATATGTGAGGCACCAAGATATTCCTTGTTATACGGACCCCAATTTGGAAGATTTAAATCGTGGTTTATCATATTACACCTCGAAAATATTTTTTCTTGATCAAAAGACCTATTTTTATTGAATATTATATTATAGTCACAATTTTTTGTCAATTACAATGCGACATATATATTAAACTCTTTTACATATTTCATTAGCACTGCTAAGTTTAAAAAAATCTAAAACGAGCATTTTGCTTTTTATCCAATCCGAATGAAAATTATGCAATAATCATATTGATTTTACACCGTTTTTATGATAGAATACGCGATAGGCGGTGGTAGAATGAAACAAACGGTTAACAAAGAATATTATTTAAAAAAAGCACAGGAAAATCTTCCAAAATTATTTAGTGACGATATTTCAATATTAAACGAGTTCAAGCAACTAAACAGCGGAGATAGCTTTGTAATAGATTTGGGAAATCATTATGTTGGCTATTTTTCTTTCGTTTTAGGTTATACCGATATATATCCTGACGCACCTGTTCGCCTAAGGGTAAGGTTTTGCGAAAGTAAAGATGAGATAGATTCTGATTTTACTACCTATCACGGCAGCCTTTGTCCATCGTGGTTACAAGAAGAAATTATAAACGTGGATTTTGTCGGAGAATATAAGATGACGCGCAGATATGCGGCTCGATATATAAAAATCGACGTACTGTTTACTCGTCGGACTATCACATTGTCAAATTTTGTCTTTTCGGCTGTGACCAGCGCAGACAAAAGCCGTCTTACGCCAATAAACATCGACGATACCGAGCTTGAAAACATTGACACTGTGTCAGTGAACACCTTGAAAAATTGTATGCAAAGAATATTTGAAGACGGCCCTAAACGAGACCGAAGACTATGGATTGGTGATTTGCGGCTGGAAGCATTGACAAATTATTATACATACGGACAATGTGACGTAGTTCGTAGGTGCTTGTATCTTTTTGCTGCTGCAGATTGTGACAGCGACGGATTTTTACCGGGATTTTTATATGAAAATCCGATTTTTGTTTCAGGCTCTTGGTTTTTGCGGGATTACGCCTTGCTTTTCGTAGTGTCTCTTTGTGATTATTATTTATATACAGGCGACGAAAAAACGTTTTTAGATATATATCCTGTCGCAAAAAAACAAATGGACGCGATTTTAAATGCGGTGGACGATAACGGAATCGTTGTCGTTAAAGATAAAAACAATATATTCATTGATTGGAATCCAGCCCTTAAAAAAATAACCTCTATGCACGGTGTATATTTATACACTTTAAAAATACTGTGCAAAGCCTTGGGTGAAATGAAGCATCATGATGCACAGATGTTTGAGCGGCGCTATCAAGATGCAAAGCAAGCGGCAATTTGCCACCTTTATAATAGTACGGAAAATAATTTTGCTAATGAATACGATAATTACCAAATCAGTGTTCATTCTGCTGTTTGGATGATTCTTGGCGAAGTGGTAGAGGGAGACAACGCGTGGGAAATTCTGCAAGCTGCAATGAGTGACAAAGAAGGTCCAAAGCCTGTTACCCCATATATGAACCACTATCTTGTGGAAGCTATGATGAATCTTGAAAGAAATAAGGAAGCGATGGATCACATTAAATTTTTATGGGGAATGATGGTAAAAGAGGGCGCAGACACATTTTATGAAATCTTTGTTCCGGGAAAGCCGGATTTCTCTCCGTATGGCGACTCTCTGATTAATAGCAGGTGTCATGCCTGGAGCTGCACACCCTCGTATTTTATCAGGAAGATGCTTAAAGGCAAATAAAGATTTTTGGTTTTTAAATAAACACATCCTTTTAGGGCATAATAGTTCCGAAAGGATGTGTTTTTTATGGTAGAGCAGGATACGATAAAATTACTTCGCGAGTGCGACGCGGGCATAAAAATGGGTGTTACCTCGATTCATGATGTTTTTGAGCATATTCACTCACAGAAATTACGTGATATTTTAAATGCCAGTAAGGATGAGCACGACGAGTTGGACAAGGAATTGCAGGAGTTGTTAGGACAATATCACGACGAAGGCAAGGACCCAAACCCAATGGCAAAGGGTATGTCCTGGATGAAAACTACCGTTAAATTGGGGATGGATGACTCCGACAACACGGTTGCCGACCTTATGACCGATGGCTGTGATATGGGTATAAAATCCCTTAACCGCTACCTTAATCAATATGCGGCTGCAAGCGAAAAATCAAAGGACATTTGTAAACGTCTTATAAAATTGGAAGAAAAGCTGCGCAAGCAGATGCAAGAATATTTATAAAAAAACAGCAAGGTTTTTGCCTTGCTGCTTTTTTTATTTTTCGTCTTTAAATACTTTTTTAACCGCCTCTAAATACCCGTAACCGTTTACATTATCGGGCAGCAGATAGCTGCTTTCGGTCCATTCATTCCAGCTGTTAATAGTGATAAGTGAAACGCCTGTTTTGTCGGCAAAATCTTTTGCCTCGCGCAAAGCCACCTCAAAATTTTCAGGAGTATTGTTTTTTGTTACACCCCAGCTGAATTCTTTAAAGCGAGGGTTGTTGTCCCAACCGATTGAAACGTGAGGAAAATATGGGATGTCATAGATTTCGGCTACCGTTTCCCATTCTTTTTTAACGTCGGGTAAAAGCTCTGTGTAGTCGCGGTCGACGTTTGTAAAGTGAACAAACTGATAGTGGGTAAGGGAGGAAAAACCAAGTTTGCTGACAAGCTCATTTGTGGTTTCAATAGTGCCGCCGTCAACACCCGATATATTCTCGCTCTTGCCGTTCCAGCGTACAAGCTGAAAATGCACTCCGTCAAGGCCTGATTTTTTGCATTCATCGTCGAGCCATTGCATAGCCTTTTTTGTGTTTTCAATGCCGCCAAAGCCTTTTACAAAATTTTTAAGCGCGTATATGCTAATGACGGGCTTATTATCGATTTTGTAATAATTTTCGCATTTAAAATATTGGTCTATCCAGCGGCGGCCGATATTGAAAAACTGTTGGATTGTCACATCGCCGCGCCATATAGTGTCCCAAAGCTTGCCTGAATTTCTGCGGTCCCAGGTGTAGTTTGCATCGTGGTTTGCCCACATAATGTAAAATTTCATATCCTTACAGTTGGACGCTTTCAAAAAACCGTCGTTTAGGCAGTTTTCAAGGAACGGACGGTCGTCATACCAATACCAGTCGTAAATAAATATATTTACGCCGTGGTCGAGCGCCATTTTAATTTGCTGCTCCATAACAGCGGGGTCAGCCTCGTTTTGAAAGCCCAAAAGCGGTTTGCGCTCCCATACATAGCCGTTGGCCTTTACTTCACCAAAAGCATCCCGAACTGTCTGCCACTCGCCGATGCCCTCGTCCCAGAATATTCGTGCGCGGGGCTCGTCACCTGTGTATGCAGGCCAAACATAAGCAGCTATATCATATTTTTTCACAGTACCACGCCCTTTGATATATTATTAATTATTGTAATATTTTTCGTCTATATCTGTTTTTATGTGATTGATATCGTTAACAAGCTCAAAGCGGGGAGCGGTCAAGTCGCCAACTTCACCCTTAAAGTTTATCACTGTAATAGCGGTAAATCCGGGACAAATCGCATGGCAAACAAAGCTAAAGGGTAAATTAAAAATATGAGATAATGCTACGCTTGATGATCCACCATGACTTGCTAAAAGTAATGTTTCGCGATTTTCACGGGTTATACGATAATAGCTTCCTTCTCTGGAAAAACCAAGCTCGGAAAGCCAGCTGTCAAAGCCTTTTACAACCTTGCGGTAGCTATTAAGAACGGTGCGGTCGGCGTAATCTACATCATTTTGCCAATTCGTATTCATAATTTCCTTACCCGTCTTTACCCAACCATCGACAAGCCACCAAGGGTGAACGTAATCCTCTGTGTTGGGCTTTCCCCAATCTATCTCGCGCATAAAGTTAAGTTTTTCTACCTCTTGATTATGTAGTCTCGCAATATGACAAGCGGTCTCGTACGCGCGTGTGCAACTTGATGAAAAAAATTTATCAATATGGATATCCTGTAAACGCTTTGCGGCGGCTTCCGCTTGCATATGACCTATTTCCGTTAGACAGTCATCTTGGTAATTTGGATGCCCGTGACGGACAAATATAATTTTCATAACTGATTTCCTTTCTCTGAAAGAAACATATGACATTGTGATTATTGTATCATGCTTGTAAATACAAATCAATATTCATTTTAAGCTGACAATCAATTTTGTTGAATTTGGTAAAATATTGTGTTATGATGAATGCATAAACTTTTGCGGAGGAAATTATGCTTGACAGTAAAATAAAATCCGATTTTTTAAGTATTTTAAAGGAAGAACTGATACCCGCTATGGGCTGCACCGAGCCTATTGCGCTTGCCTTTGCATCTGCGCGTGCGCGCGAGGTATTGGGTGTGCTGCCCGACAGCATCACAGCGTACTGCAGCGGCAACATCATTAAAAACGTGCGTTGTGTAACTATTCCTAATTCTGAGGGACTTACGGGCATAGAGCCCGCTTGCGCGCTGGGTGCTTTTGGCGGTGATGCGCGCAGACTTATGGAAGTGTTAGAGGCTGTAACCTCCGATACGCGCGCCGCGGCAAATAAGTTTCTGTCTGACGGAGGCTGTAAGGTAGAGTATCTCGATTCTGAAATACCGCTTCATTTTATAATCGAAATGAAATCGGGTGAAAATATCGCCACCGTCGAGGTCAGGTATGACCATATTAACATTGTCAGAATTACCAAAAACGGCGATGAGATATTTAAAAGCAATGCTACCGACTGTGAGTCAGCGGTTGCCGACCGTTCATCACTTAGTGTTGAAAATATAAAGGAATTTGCCGATACGGTTGATATTTCACTTGTAAAATCAATGCTTGACCGAGTGATACAGTGCAATATGGATATTGCCTATGAGGGTATGTCGGGTAATTACGGGGTTGGAATCGGCAGAGTAATAAGAGACGCATATCCTGAGGATGTTGTCACCCGTATGCGCGCCTATGCCGCTGCGGCAAGTGAGGCGCGAATGGACGGCTGTGATATGCCTGTTATAATTAATTCGGGTAGCGGTAATCAGGGTATTGCGTCAAGCGTGCCTATTATTGTGTACGCGCGTGAAAAATCAATCTCTCAGGAAAAGCTATACCGCGCGCTTGTGTTCTCAGGTCTGCTTACCGTTTATCAAAAAGAGTTTATCGGTAAGTTGTCAGCTTTTTGCGGCGCTGTTTCGGCATCCTGCGCTGCGGGCGCGTCTATAACCTATATTGCAGGCGGAACGGTTGAGCAGATAAAGCATACTATCGACAACACCCTTGCGAATATACCTGGAATTATTTGTGACGGCGCAAAAACCTCTTGCGCGGCAAAGATTGCGTCGGCGGTCGACGCGGCTATGCTTGCGCACAACCTTGCTATGCGCGGCAAGGGCTATCAAGCGTTTACAGGCGTTTTAAAAGAGGATGCGGGCGAGACCATAAGCTGTGTCGGCTACATAGGCAAGGTTGGTATGAAGCAAACCGACAAGGAAATAGTAAGACTTATGCTTGAAGAATAGATAATAACGCTGTGTTGACTATTTCAGTAAACCGTGTTATAATCAATATAAACAATATATTTTAAATGTTATTTAAAATTTTTGGAAATATCTGCTAAAAATTTATGAAAGAGGAAGAATTATGAACGAGAAAAAGTCCCTTTATAAGCAAACCAAAAAGGCATACAAAAAGGCAAAACGCAAAGCACTCGGTCTTTGGAAGACACTGGCAATTATTTGCTTGGTGCTGACCATTATTTTAGTACCCGCAAATGTAGTTCTTGGTATGTTTGATAACACCATCGTTGCGCTTACAGGCGGCAGTTTCTGGGAACTTGAAAACGAGGACAAGGATGCTCAGTATTTTGAAAGTGATTTTGCATCCGATGAAGAAATGTATAAAAAAGGCGATGACATCTGCTATCAGGTAGAGGCTGAAGGCGCCGCGCTGTTGCTTAACAAAGATGGTGCGTTGCCACTTAGCGAGGGCGACAAGGTAAGCACCCTTTCGTCAAACTCTGTAAACCTTGTTTACGGTGGTACAGGCTCAGGTAATGTGGATGCTTCGAAAGCGGACGATTTTAAAACCGCGCTTGAAAAATCAGGACTTAAAGTAAACCCGACTCTCTGGGATTTTTATAAAACAGGCGCAGGCTCAGCTTATGACCGTAGCGCTTCTGCAGGTGAGAGCGCTGTGCTTGCAGGTCAGGCATCTATCGCCGAAGTGCCGATGGACGTTTATACTGACGATGTTAAAAATTCTATCACAGAGTATGGTGATGCTGCAATTATAACCTTCTCACGTGTTGGCGGCGAGGGTTATGATTTGGCATTTAAAGAATACAACTATCTTGCGCTTGACGATAACGAAAAAGCGTTGCTTAAATATGCTACCGACCTTAAGGCAGACGGTAAAATCAAGAAGATAATTGTTCTTATCAACTCATCAAACGCTCTTCAGGTTGACTTCTTAAAGGACGACACCTACGCTATCGACGCTTGCCTTTGGATTGGCGGTGTAGGTATCAGCGGAACAAATGCCGTAACTGATATTTTAGCAGGAAAGGTTAATCCGTCGGGCAGCCTTGTAGATACATACTGCTATGACAACTATTCTTCACCCGCTATGCAAAATTTTGTGCCCACTACCTACGAGGGCTTTGACGGCAAAAACATTCCCGAAAATGCAAGCACCTATATGATTTATCAAGAGGGTATTTATGTAGGTTATAAGTATTATGAAACCCATTATGAAGATTTTGTTATGGGTACGGGTAATGCCGGTGACTACGCTTACGGCGACGACGTTGCTTTCCCATTTGGTTACGGATTAAGCTATACTCAGTTTGATTATTCAAATATGGAAGTTAAATATAATGCTGAAACCGATCAGTTCGAGGTAAGCGTTAACGTAACAAATATAGGCGATATGGCAGGTAAAGAGACGGTACAGGTTTATTCTCAGTCACCTTACACCGAGTATGACAAGGAAAACAAGGTAGAAAAGGCCTCTGTAGCCCTTTGTGGTTTTGGAAAAACCAAGGTTTTGGAACCTGGTCACAGTGAGATTATTACTATCTATATTGATAAGCGCGACTTGGCTTCCTACGATGCTTACGGCGCAAAGACATATATTTTAGACGCAGGCGACTACTATCTGACCGTTGCTACCGATGCGCACAATGCGGTTAATAACACCCTTGCTGCAAAGGGTTACACCGTAGAAAATACCGACGGCAAAATGGACTATAACGGTGATGCAACACTTGCTTACAAGTGGACACAGGATAAATTCGATGCCGAAACCTATTCAAAATCACTTAACGGAACAGAGATAACAAATCAGTTGTCAAATGCCGATCTCAACCTTTATGAAGGCAACGATGACAAGATTACCTACCTTTCACGTTCCGATTGGCAGGGCACCTGGCCGAGTAAAGAAATTTACAAAATCGCGCTCACAAAGCAGATGATTGCTGAGTTACAAGACGTTCAGTACGATGCTGAAAATTACGACAAGGTAGATATGCCAACTCTTGGCGCCGATAACGGACTTACCCTTTATGATATGATAGGCAAAGATTATGACGATCCCGATTGGGATAAATTGCTCGACCAGCTTACCTTTGACGAAATGGTATCGCTTATCGGTGACTCTTTCCATTGGAGAATGCCTGCTGAGTCGGTAAACGCACCAGGCGCCCGTGATGAAAACGGACCCCAGGGACTTACCGCCGCTATTTTTGGCGCAGGACTTGGTGATATTGATCCTACCGCGTTTACATCAGAGGACGTAATGGCAGCAACCTTTAATACCGAGCTTATGTATGAGGTTGGTAATGTTATTGGCAATAACTGTCTGGCGGCTGACGTTGTATGTCTTTACGGACCAGGCAGCAACACTCACCGTACGCCATATGGTGGCAGAAATTTTGAATACTATTCAGAAGACGGCTTTTTGGCGGGTGAAATCGGCGGCGCCGAAATCAAAGCTATTCAGGACAAGGGTGTAGACGTTGTTATCAAGCACTTTGCCCTTAACGACTGCGAGCAGGAGCGTCTGGGTCAGGCGGCTTGGGTTGGCGAGCAGGCTGCTCGTGAAATCTATCTTAAGGCATTCCAAAAGCCTTTGGAAGAGTGTAACGCAAACGGTGTTATGACCGCTTACACACGCTGGGGCACCAGATGGTCAGGTAGCAATAAACCGCTTATGACAGGCATTATGCGCAACGAGTGGGGCAATATGGGTATGTCAATTACTGATAACGTGCTCGTTAACTATTGCAACGGCGTTGACGCGCTGATGGCAGGCGGTGTTACCACGTTTGACGCTATGCTTCCCTTTATTGTAAATCAGCTTCCTAACTATGAAAATGACGCTGTTATAGTTACAGCTATGAGAGAGGCTTGTCACCACAATCTTTATGCCCTTGCAAATTCATCGGGTATGAACGGCATCGGTAAGGATACCGTAGTTAAGGCGATCACACCTTCAATTCTAACAAAAATTTTGATTGCAACAATTGTGATTGCTGTTGCATTGGTAGCGTTTGTAGCGCTTTGGATTTTGGGTAGCAAAAAGTTACGTAAAACAGATGCGTACGCAAACTATAAAACCGCTAAAAAGGACAAAAAAGCAAAAGCTTAATACTTAAATTGTTATAAGGAAGCGACCGTCTGGTCGCTTCCTTGAAAATCGTTTTAAAAGGAAAAGAAATCTATGAGAAAAACACACCTGTTAAACCAAGATTGGATATTCACCTACTTTGACGGAGAAAAAAGCAAGATAAATATCCCACACACTTGGAATAATATTGACGGACAGGACGGAGGTAACGATTACCGTCGCGGCACTTGTATTTATGAAAAAGATTTTGTCGCGCCCCAATACAATGATAATGAGTGTGTGTATTTAGAATTTGCAGGTGTAAATGCTTCGGCAAAGGTGATTTTAAACGATATCGAGATTATGACTCACGACGGCGGTTATTCGACCTTTCGCTGTGATATAACCGAGCATTTAAAACCACAAAACCACCTTACTGTTGAGGTTGACAATTCGGTAAACGACCGCGTTTATCCGCAAAAGGCTGACTTTACCTTTTACGGTGGTATTTACCGAGATGTGCGTCTTATAGTTTTAAATAAACAGCACTTTGATATGGATTACTTTGGCGGTAATGGTCTTGCGGTATCTGCTGAGGTAGAGGACAAGGACGCGAATGTTTGGGTTCGCGCGTGGCACAATGCGAAAAATGGCGCCGTAAATGTTAAAATACTTGACGATTTAGGCGTTGAGGTGGCTACGGCTTGCGGCACAGATGTACACGCAACAATATATGATGCTCATTTATGGCAAGGCATAGAAAACCCATATCTTTACACCTGTCAAGCCGAGCTTGTAATCGACGACACGGTTGTGGACAGTGTGTCAACCAATTTTGGTGTCAGAAGCTTTTACGTTGATTCGCAAAAAGGCTTTTTCTTAAATGGAAAACCCTATGCGCTTCGTGGTGTGTGCCGACACCAAGACCGCAAAGGGCTTGGAAATGCGCTTCTTCGCGAGCATCACGAGCAGGATATGGATATGATAAGGGAGATAGGCGCCAATACTATTCGACTGGCGCATTATCAACACGACCAATATTTTTACGATTTGTGCGATAGATACGGCTTTGTCGTATGGGCGGAAATACCATACATCTCTGAGCATATGGTAAACGGACGTGAAAATACTATATCGCAAATGAAAGAGCTTATAGTTCAAAATTATAATCACGCATCAATTTGTTTTTGGGGACTTAGCAACGAAATTACCATTTCTACCAAAAACAAAAAGGATATGCTTGATAACCACCGAGTACTTAATGATTTAGTACATGAAATGGACCCAAGCCGACCAACCACCCTTGCGTGCTACGCGGTGTGCGGACCGTTTAACCCCGTGGCGCACATTTCGGATATTGTCAGCTGGAATTTATATCTTGGTTGGTATACTCCATTTTTGTGGCTTAATGATTTGTGGGTGGACTTTTTCCACCTCGTTTATCCGAACAGAGCATTAGGTTATTCTGAATATGGCTGTGAGGCTATGACCAATCTGCACTCAAGTCATCCATACCGTGGCGATCAGACCGAAGAATACCAGTGTGTTTATCACGAATATATGCTGCGATTTTTTGAAAAGCGTCCGTTTATGTGGGCGACGCATTTGTGGAATATGTTCGACTTTGCCGCCGATGCGCGTAATCAGGGCGGCGAACCAGGTATGAATCATAAGGGACTTGTGACTTTTGACCGCAAGATAAAAAAGGATAGCTTTTATCTTTATAAGGCATATTGGTCAAATGAAAAATTTGTGCATATCTGCGGAAGTCGATATGTCGACCGAATAGAAACCGTTCATACTATTAAGGTATATTCAAACTGTGACGAGGTAACACTTTATGCAAACGGCGAAAAGGTCGCTACTAAAAAAGGCAACAAGGTGTTTAAATTTAAGGTCACTTGTCTTAAAAATATCGAATTAAAAGCCGTATCAGGCGATTATGAGGATACAGCTTTCATTCGTAAAGTTCATAAGCCGAATTTAAGTTATAAGCTTAAAAAAGGCGGTGGCAAGGGTGAAAATTGGGTATAATACGAGGTAATAAAAATGAGTGAAAAAGGTACAAATCGCGCAAAATTTTATCAATTAGCGCTGTTTCCTATGAATAACGGCGCTACAAATGTTTATTTTGTGCTTATTTTAAGTTATATTGCAACCTTTGGCAACAAGGTGTTAGGTCTTGCAATGGTGTTTGCGTCATTTATGGTTACGGGTATGCGAGTGTTCGACGCGATAACCGACCCTATAATCGGCGCGCTTATGGACAAAACCAACGGAAAATTCGGTAAATTCAGACCGTTTATGGTTTTGGGTAACATTGTTATGGCGGTATCGGTAATACTGCTTTATATGGTTACACCCATAATTCCAAAAGATGCAATGTGGCTTCGCTATACAGTGTTTGTTGCGCTTTATGCTGTGTGGGTTTTGGGATATACCTTCCAGACCTCAGTTACTCGTTCAGCGCAACCGGTACTTACCAATGACCCAAAACAGCGACCGTTGTTTACTATTTTTAACACAATAGGTTCACTCGTCGGTATGGGCGTTATGCAGTTTGTAGGACCTATTCTTGCGGGCGACGGCTTTGCGGGTGACTACAATGCAAGTTGGTTCCGCATTATGACACCTATTGGTGTTGTAGTTTCTATTATCTTAACTATTCTTGCAATCGTCGGCATATGGGAAAAGGACAACGAAAAATATTTTGGACTTGGCGGCAAGCAGGAAAAGGTTAAGGTTTCGGAATATATTTCTATTATCAAGGCAAACAAACCGCTTCAGCGCCTTATGGTAGCAGGTGGTGGATGCAAGTTGGCACTTGCAATCGCGACAAATGTAACCGTGCTTTGTATGATTTACGGCTGTATGACACAGTTTGGATTAGGTGTAAGCTCGGGCTTTTATGATAAAATCGCGATAAACAACAACACAAAAGAGATTATTAATCTTAAAATTGAAGATGATACACAAGTTATCGGTCTAATATTTGATTCACCCACAATAGAGCAAGCCGAAGCAAAAAAGCCGAATATAATTAGTAAAATATTTGGTTCCTCAAAAAAGGGAAATAATATTAAATATGAAATTGGCAAAAAAGCTAATATTACCGATATAGAAGTAACAACTGCGGGAGAATTGTTTGACAACGAACCGGCGACATCTTCTACAATAAAAGTGGTAAAGCCTGTGCAGGCGGTTGTTTTGTGCTTTGACCAAGACGGTAATCCTCAAAACATTCACCTTGACAAAGAGGGAAAACCCGTAGGATTGCAATACGACGCAAACGGTAAAATAGCGGGTCTTAGTGTGCCGGAGTCTGATACTATGATAGGTCTTCTTGTAAATGACGACGGATTGCTGATAAGTACTAAAAATGAGATCATTCCGCTTAGTATCACAGGCGACGGTATAATAGGCGGTATTAACTCGGAAGACACTATTAAACTTTCAGGTCGTAATAAATATGACAGTCTATATCTTATTATGATGGTTTTAGGTTATGTTTTTTCGGCGCCGTTCTTCCTACTTACCGTTCGCACTTCGCAAAAGCACGGTCAAAAGAAATCCCTTATGACCTATGTCGCAGTAGCCCTTGCTTGTTATATAGGTGTGCTAACACTCTTGCTTTTGTGGAAACAGGGAAATCCCGCATTTAATTTTACATTGTTTGATAACGGACGTTTAGCTCCAAATCTTTATACTGTTTTATTCATACTTTTCTTTGGTGTGGGTTATGGCGCTTATTATTCAACTGCCGATATGCCGATTCCTATGGTTGCAGACTGCGCCGATTACGAAACCTATCGTTCGGGCAAGTTTATACCGGGTATTATGGGTACGCTCTTTAGTCTTGTAGATAAGCTTGTTTCATCTCTTTCAGCAACGGTTGTTAGTGTTGCGTTATTGTTTATTGGTGTGCCGAATTTAGCAACCAAGACAACGCCCTATGTTGACGGTATGAATTGGGTTGTAATTGCGCTGTTCTGTGTAGTGCCTATGGTGGCGTGGTTGCTTACCCTTTGGGCTATGAAGGGCTACGAGCTTGACGGTAAACGTGTTAAGACTATTCAGGCGGTAAATGCTGCTCGCAAGGCAGCTATTGCTGACGGTATGTCATTGCAAGAAGCAATGAGTACAATAAATGACGATACTGTAAATCATAACCTTGCTTGACGGTGTCGAAAAAGCAATAAATTTGTTGGTTGATACGCAAAGAGCGTGTGAAGACATATACGTTAGCACCGACGAAACAAGTGATAACAAATCAAAAAATCCGCCGTTTTTTCGGCGGATTTTTTGTTGCAATATCGATAAAATGTGTTAAAATGGACTAAAGTAATTTTTTTACGGGTGATAATATGACCGAAAAACAAAAGCGCGATGCAGGTGAGATTTACAACCCTAATTATGATAAAGAATTAGCTCTTGAAATAGTATCGTGTAAGGATAAATGTCATAAATATAATTGGCTTTTACTTGTCGATTCTGATGAAAGAAAAAAATTGCTCGATGAAATTTTAGGTAAGCACGGAAAAAATACAACAATTTTGTCACCGTTTTGGTGCGATTACGGGTATAACGTCGAGGTTGGAGACAACTTTTTTGCCAATCACAACTGCGTTATACTTGATGGCGCTAAAGTATGTTTTGGCGACAACTGTTTTATTGCGCCTAACTGTAGTTTTTATACTGCCGGTCACCCGATAAGTGTTACCGAGCGCAATAAGGGGCTTGAATATGCATATCCCATTACAGTTGGCAACAATGTTTGGATTGGTGGCAACGTTACGGTATTACCTGGGGTTACAATAGGGGATAATGTTGTGATCGGCGCAGGTAGCGTGGTTACAAAAGATATACCAAGCGGTGTTATGGCTTTTGGTAATCCGTGTAGGGTTTACCGAGAACTAACAGAAGAAGAGATGAAGTAGTAAATGTCTGCAAAATCAATTTCTAAAAACTTTACGACAGATCCCATTGCCCGACAGATGTTCTTTTTTATGCTGCCGTTTATGCTGTCAAACGCTATGCAGGTACTTTACAGTACGGTCGATATGGTAATTGTCGGTCATTTTGTAGGTACTGCAGGAATATCGGCGGTGGGTCAAAGCAGTCAGATAGTAAACTTTGCTACAATGGTGTGCTTAGGTTTTTCAAATGCAGGGCAGGTGCTTTTGGCACAAGCCTTGGGCGCAGGTAAGAAAAAAGAAATGAATAATATTATGGGTACGCTTTTTAGCCTGATATTTATTATAACCGCAATTTTGTCGGTTGTAATATTGGTGTTTAGAAAAGTGATACTAAATATTATGAATATACCTACCGAGTCATACGATATGGCAATGCAATATATGGTAATATGCGCCGCAGGGCTGATTTTTACCGCAGGCTACAATATGATTTCGGCGGTTCTGCGAGGTATGGGCGATTCAAAAAGACCGTTTTTGTTTATCGCCATTGCGTCGGTAACCAATTTAATACTTGATTTGTTGTTTACGGGATTACTCGGTTGGGGAGTGGCGGGCGCCGCCTATGCTACGATTATAGGACAAGCGGTGTCGTTCATATTTTCGATATATTACCTTGTAAAGCGTAAGGATGAGTTTGGATTTGATTTCCAAAAACAGAGCTTTAAAATAACCCCACAATATGCAAAAATGATTGCTTCAATCGGCACACCAATGGCGATACAGTCAGGATGTATAAACATATCTATGCTGTTTGTAAATTCTATGATAAATAGTGTTGGGGTTGTGGCATCTGCTACATTTAGCGCGGGTGTGAAGATAGATGATATTATAAACAAAATATCACAAGGTATTCACCACGCGGCAATGCCGATGATAAGCCAGAACATAGGCGCTGACAAACCCGAACGTGCTAAAAGGGTGGTATACGCCGCATGGGTTTTCTCAGGTGTTTGGACGGTTGTATTTATAGCGCTTTACATATTCTTTGGCAAGCAGATGTTTATGCTGTTTTCTACCGACCCCGCGGTTCACGAAATGTCAGCTACGTTTATAAAAGCAATATTATGGATGTTCCCAGCCCTCGCAATGATGCGAGGAACGGGCGCGCTTATACAAGGCATTGGTAACGCAAAGCTTAGTATGGTGTTAGCGCTTCTGGACGGTGTAATACTACGTATTGGTCTTAGTTGGTTATTTGGAATATATTTCGACTGGGGATTTTACGGTTTTGTGTTGGGCTATGGCTTGGCGCCGTACGGTTTTGCAATACCGGGTGTTATATACTTTTTATCGGGAATATGGCGGCGCCATAAGGTGCTTGCTCGCGATATATAAAGCAAAGGAGAATTTATTATGCCGAAGGTTTTTCCCGAACTTAAATCCTCTCCCGTCATCAAAAGATACGAGGGCAACCCGATTCTTTCTATGAAGGATATTCCGTATGAGGCTACCTGTATTTATAATGCGGGTATAACCAAATATAACGGTAAGTACGTTATGGTTTTTCGTAACGATGTTCGTACATACGGCTACGGCACTATGCCACTTTCTCGCATTGATTTAGGTCTTGCTACCAGTGACGACGGTATTCATTGGAATGTATCCGACAAGCCGTTTATACCGCAGTCGGCTATTGAAACTGACGAGATAGAGCGTATATATGATCCTCGCCTTACCGTGATTGACGGTGTTCTGCATATGTGCTTTGCCGTTGATACCAAGCACGGTGTTCATGGAGGAGTAGGTATAATTCACGACCTTGAGCGACTTGAGGTTATGAGCATATCGGCTCCCGATAATCGTAATATGGTACTTTTCCCCGAAAAGATAAACGGATTATACACCCGACTTGAAAGACCCTTCCCCGTATACTCACGCGGCGGTGTAGATCGCTTTGATATTTGGTATGCTCAGTCACCCGACTTAAAGTTTTGGGGTAATAATAAATTATTACTTGCTGTTGAAAATGTACCTTATGCCAATGATAAGATCGGTCCTGCTGCGCCGCCGATAAAGACAGAAAAGGGTTGGCTTACCACCTTTCACACAGTAGATATTGATCACACACGTGGTAAAAACGGTTGGGAAGAAAACTGGAAAAAACGCTATTGCGCAGGTATAATGCTACTTGACCTAAACGACCCGTCAAAAGTTATTGGTATGAGCAAGTTACCACTAATCGCCCCCGAAACCGATTATGAGGTTGACGAGGGTATGAGACAAAACGTTATATTCCCGGGTGGTATGATACTTGAAGACAGCGGTGAAGTAAAAATTTACTACGGCGCTTCCGACACGGTAGAGTGCCTTGCCACATCCGACGTCAATGACCTTATCAAGCTTTGTGTAGATAAAAAATAAGCGCAAAAAACCTCCGTGCAAAATTTGCACGGAGGTTAAAATTTTAATATTAGCCGTTTACGTTGTAATCAGCTGAAAGAAGGTTCATAGCCTTAAAGAGTTTATGAATTGCAATAAAAGGACCTACACAGATAAGCATACCAAGGATATACCATCCCCAGAAGGTACCGGCGCCAATAGAATAAGAAATACCGCGGCGGTTAAGTTCGTTGCCTACACGGGCATATAATCTATGATACCAAACAAAAGGAGCAATACCGAATGTGAGACCGGTAAAAATAAAAGCTAATAAGCAGTAGTGCATGGTCTTTTTGCCATCGTATCTTGAAGCGATAATGTTAATATCGGTTGACACAGATGACCAAATAACAAGTGGATAAATACCAAATGTTATAATTGACAGTAAAATGTACTTCAAGAGTCCTCTGTTGGTTTTGAGTTGTTTTACGGGAACCGCTGGGGCTTGGTTTACAGTTTCAGTTGTCATAAAAAGACCTCCTATAAAATTTGTTAATAATATATTAACATAATTTTAATGATATGTCAATATTTATTGCAAATTGACGAAACATGTGATAAAATTATTAAAAAATTTAGAAGGGTGCAGAATGAGGCGAATAAAAGAGCTCAAGAACAAGTTGATGTTAACGGCGGTTTATATTGTTTTTCTTTTGATTTTCTGGGGATTGAAATTACCTTGTATATACAAGCATTTTTTAGGAATTGAATGCTTGGGGTGCGGTATGTCGCGCGCATATTTTTCAGTTTTAAAGTTTGATTTTGCAGCGGCTTTTAATTATCATCCTATGTTTTGGTCGGTGCCCATAGCGTATATATTTTTTTTATTCGATGGTAAAGTGTTTGGCAAAAAATGTTTAGATTATGCTGTTCTTATATTAATAACACTTGGGTTTTTGATAAATTGGATAGCGAAACTGTGGTAATATTATCAAAAAATAATGTTTTTTATTGACAGTGTTTTGGGTGTATGTTATAATTTTTACGGTATAAAAATACTAAATATAGTTAAGGGGGCAATTTTTATGTATTGTAAAAATTGTGGTGAACAAATGAATGATAATCAGGCTATATGCTTGAAATGCGGAGTTAAAACAGGACAGGGAAATGCATTTTGCTCTAACTGCGGTCAACCTGTAGCTCCCGAGGCAGAGGTTTGCCTTAGCTGTGGTGTAGCTATTAAAAAGGCTGGCAATTATGGTAATTACGATAAGATAGTTATTGCTCTTGTTTGCTTTTTCTTGGGTGGTTTGGGCATTCACAACTTTATGCTCGGTGAAACCAAGAAAGGTATTGTAAGGTTGGTTTTGACAGTATTGTGTATGGGTATCGGCGGTATTATAGCTCTTGTTGATTTTATCAAAATCCTTATGGACAAATATGAGGTTAATCCCGATAAGGCATTTTAATTAAAGTTTTGTGAAATCCCTGCGCGTTCGTAGGGATTTTATTTTAAAAAGGTGATAGTATGTTTTGTCCGTATTGCGGAAAAGAAACAAATGAAAACGCCGCCGTATGTTTAGGCTGCGGTCGTTCTGTAAAAAACATTAAAAAGCCCGCAGAGCAGGATTCGAATAATGTTGGATGGTGGTGGTTAGGATTTTTTCTGCCATTTGTAGGTTTTATACTCTGGATGGTTTGGACGGGTAACACACCGCTTCGCGCAAAACGTGTCGGCTGGGGCGCTTTGGTAGGTGCAATCGTATCTGTTGTGTTGGTTGTACTCTTTTGTATTGCAATATTTGCTTTTTCGTTTATTGTGGGAATGAATATTGTTGACAGTATGTATTATATTTGAAACGCGAAATTAAAAGCAAGGCGAGAAGCCTTGCTTTTTAATATTCGTACCGCAGGCACACTAAACTTTTTCACTATTACCTCTTACCTATTACTTTCCAAAAATACCTTTATCGACTAAATAAAAGTGATGAGTGAATAGTGAAGAGGTAAAAAGTAAAAATCCCTCGAACTATCGTTCAAGGGAATTTTGGTGACCCGTACGAGATTCGCTCGGCGGCAACGCCGCCGACACGCACCCGAACTTGTCAACTGTCCACTGGACAGTTGACATCGGGCTTTGCCCGACCGTTCTTTTCGAATCTCGTACTCAAGTAAAAGAAAAAACGCAGACACCCAAAAGCGTGTTGTCCTTAACGGAGAAATACAAAAGCCGAGTGGGATAACAGAAAATACAGTATAGTCAAGCGGCTATACTGTATTTTTTATGCTTAAAACAACAAATTTCGCAACTTTTTCAAAACTACTTTATTTTTATT
>JAFSAR010000018.1 GCA_017442225.1 Clostridia bacterium | reverse complement strand
ATCTCAACACCTAAGTGTTAAAACCATAAAAAGTTCTTTCGACTCATTTACTTAATGCTGACGCATTAATAATTGTCCTTGATTTCTTTCGATTTCTCTTAAGAATTGTCGGGTCCTTATTATCTTGTCGTTGTTTAATTTTCAAGGTTCGTTCGCGCCCTTTTAGGCACTCTAAGCACACCCTTTCTCAAAGGTGCCCGATTATATTACCACACCACAAACAGTTTGTCAACACTTTTTTTCAATTTTTTTCAACTTTTTCAAAACTTTTTTTCGTTCAGATTTTTGCCACAAGATATTGGGGTTTGTGTTGCTTTTGCACCACTATTTTATAAGAAAAAGCAGGCGAAATTTGCCTGCTTTTAAAATTTATCCTAAAAAGTTGAACGCGCCGATTGACTGTAAGAACAGCAACGCCATAAGAGCGGGCGCTATATACTTGATCATAACGGTATAAAGTTTCTTTCGACCGAATTTAGCGCCGCTGCTTTCAACCTCATCTATAACCCACTTTGGTTTTACCACCCAACCTATTACAATGCAGGTGAGCAACGATATAACAGGCATAAGCAGGCTGTTGCTTACATAGTCGAGAACGTCAAGCAGATTTTGACCTGTAGCGCCCGTTGGCAGTGTTACGCCAAAGCTTAACACGTTGTATCCGAGACACACCACAACGGCGGCAGCCGCCGCAATAATAGTTATAATGATACTTATCTTTTTGCGGCTCGATTTAAATGTTTCCATACAAGCGCCAACGATTGCCTCCATAATAGATACGCTTGATGTCAGCGCCGCAAAGGCTACCATTACAAAGAATGCAGGTCCGATTATGCGACCGGCGAAGCCCATTGCATTAAACACCTGTGGCAAGGATTGGAAAATAAGCCCAGGTCCTGCTTTCATGCCCTCGGTGCCCATAAAAACATAAACCGCGGGGACAACCATTAGGCCTGCAAGAAATGCCACTATAGTATCAAAAATTTCTATCTGCGCTACCGATTTGTTAAGGTCTACATCTTTTTTAACATAAGAGCCGTAGGTAATCATTATGCCCATAGCAACCGAGAGCGAGAAAAACAGTTGACTCATAGCATCGAGCAGAACACTCATAAAGCCTTTAAAGGTGAGTCCTGTAAAATCAGGTTTTACATAAACTAAAAAGCCTTGTAAACCTGTGCGAATCTCGCCGTCTGCATTAGGCTCACTTTTTATTGTGAGCGAAAAAGCACTGATGCCAAGTATAAGGATAAACAGCGCGGGCATTATTATTTTTGAAAAACGCTCTATTCCCTTTTCGACACCGCAATACACAATAAATGCAGTTATTGCTAGAAATACAAGCATCCAGACAACAGGCGGCGTTTTAGATGTGATAAAGTTTATAAAATAATCGCTGTTTGCCGTTGCTGTAAACTCCGTCACCGAAGACACCATATATTTAAGTATCCATCCGCCAATAACTACATAATAGGTTATTATGATTGACGGCACGGCAAATGTCAGTTTGCCGAGGAAAGACCATTTTTTATTTATGGTCTTAAACGCGTCAAGCGAGCTTTGGCCTGTTTTTCTACCGATAGCAATATCGGTCATCAAAAGCGAAAAGCCGAAGGTTAAAACCAAAATCAAATAAACTATTAAAAACAATCCTCCGCCATGCTTTGCCGCAAGGGTTGGAAAACGCCAAATATTACCAACACCCACGGCGCTTCCCGCCGCCGCAAGAACAAATCCCAATCCGCCGCTGAAACTGCTTTTTTTCGCCTGAGTTGCCATATTAAAATCTCCTAAAATAAAATAACCATTGTAAAAACAATGGTTATTTTACCACTTTAATGTGTTAAATGCAATAGTTTTTTATTCGCCCTCAATAATCGCCAACATAAGTATTCCGACAATAATAATCGAAATGAACAAATACTGTTTTGCCGATAACTTTTCTTTTAAGAAAATTCTCGATAAAAGTAATGATACCACGCAAACAGAAGAAATAATCGGAGCGGCTATTGCGCCGTTACCACTCATTGCATATACATATGTCAACTGTCCCGCAGTTTCGCAAACTGCGGCGATTGCTTTATCCTTTTGTTTAGTGATTTCAAATTTTACTTTCTTTATTTTCATAAAGATAAACAAAACAACCGCAACCAACGCAAAGGTGAGCTCATAGGACGTGTTTGCCACCAATTCAATATTGTCGGCTGTGACATTTCTAAGTGGTGTTATATCCGGCTCTAAATAATATACGTCCAAAAAACTGCCCAAGGCATCAATCAATGCATATCCAAACGGCATTATAAAGGCAATGGTCGCAAGCTTTTTGCCGTATTTATTTACTCTTCGACCTTCTTTTTTCTCCAAAAAGCCTACGCCCAAGATACCAACCAATATCACCGCAATAGCAATCCAAGCCCACAATGATATTTTATCTCCTAAAAATATCATACACATAAGCGAGCATATTGCGCCAGAGGTATTTTCAACAGGGTCGGATATAGATTCTTCCAAAAATCTGATTCCAAAGAACGAAAGCGCCATCGAAACAATATAGCAAAGTGATACCGGTAGATAGTCCACTATGTGCATCAATTCAAAGTTTACGTCTTCGGTAAGGAGAGTAACCACTGCGTGAATACCCATAACCGCACCAACTAATACACAAACCTTTAAATGACCGTATTTTTCGTTGTCGTGCGAGCCTTTTTTATAAAATAATTCGGCAGCGCCCCATATTAATGTGGTAGCCAAAGTAAAAAATAGCCACATAAATTTTTCATCTCCATAAATAAGAAATTTTTTTATAAATCAATTCATTTATAGAGTTGGGGGCGGTCTTCTACGGAAGTGCCGATTAGCGACACGGTTTCTATATCTTTTTGTCATAGGATTATTCCGATAATTTGCGAGCAAAGTCGGCGAGCTCTTCATCACTGTAGAACTCTAAAGTGATGGTGCCCTTGCCCTTGCCCTTGGATTTTATATCAACCTTTCTGCCAAGCTCGTTTTTAAGTGAGATTTCAACCTCGCTGTAAAAGTTGTTTTTAGCGACGGTTGGCGGAGTAAGTCTTGTTACCTTTATTTGAGCTTTTGCCATAGCCTCAAGCTCGCGAACCGATGCTCCCGATTTTGCGGCTTTTAACATTTGCGTCGCGAGTTCGTCACTGTCGGCTGCAAGTATTGCGCGGGCGTGGCCTGCGGTGATTTCACCGTTTTTAAGCGCCTCAAGGGCCTTTTCATTAAGATTAAGCAGTCGTAGGGCGTTTGTAACGGCGCTTCGCGACTTACCAACGCTTTCGGCGACCTGCTCTTGTGTAAGACCGTATGTGTCTACAAGAGTGCGATAGCCCTGCGCCTCTTCAACGGCATTAAGGTCTTCGCGTTGCAAATTTTCTATAAGAGCGATTTCGTAATAATTTTGGTCATCAAGCTCTTTTATAATAACCGGCACTTCAATGAGTCCTGCCATACGGCAAGCGCGCCAACGGCGCTCGCCTGCTACAATTTGATAAACTCCGCTTGAAGTGGGGCGCACAACTATTGGCTGAATAAGACCGTGTTTTGCAATACTTTCAGCAAGCTCGGAAAGCGCATTCTCGTCAAAGCTTGTTCTTGGTTGATTTCTATTCGGTTCTATTTCAGAAAGTCTAAGGGTTACTACTCCCTTTTCGTCGGTTGCATTTTCGTTAAAAAGCGCTTCTAAACCGCGGCCCAAACCACCTTTTTTTGCTGCTGCCATGGCTTAACCCCTCCTGTTTCTCTTTAAAAATTCTTTTGCAAGGTCGTTATAGGCAATACAGCCCTTTGAACGCTTGTCATAATACTGTATCGGACAACCGTAACTTGGCGCTTCAGAAAGTCTTACACCGCGCGGAATCACCGTTTTGTAAAGCTTGTTTGCAAAAAACTTTTTGATTTCGCCCACAACCTGCTGCGTAAGGTTAAGTCTGCCGTCAAACATCGTAAGCACTATGCCTTCAATTTCGAGCGTGGGATTATACAGCCTTTTAACCTGACGCACCGACGCCATAAGCTGAGAAAGTCCCTCGAGCGCAAAATATTCACACTGAATTGGCACAAGCACCGTATCGCCCGCGTTGAGAGCGTTTATGGTGATAAGCCCCAAAGATGGCGGACAGTCAATAAATATGTAGTCGTAATTTTCTCTGATCGGCGCCAATGCGTTTTTTAAAGCCGATTCACGATGCTCGGTTTCTATCAGATCAACCTCGGCGGCTGCCAAATCCATAGAAGCAGGGATTACGTCAACATTTTTAAACTGTGTTTTAATAATTGCCGTGTCAGCCTTTGCCGCGCCAATAAGCAGCTCATAGGTAGTAGCGCCGCTCGATTTTTTGCTGATTCCATATCCGCTTGTCGAATTTCCCTGCGGGTCAGCGTCTACAAGCAGAACCTTTTTACCCGCAAGACCTATGCCAGCGACAAGATTTACTGCGGTGGTGGTTTTGCCAACGCCGCCTTTTTGGTTAACAACAGATATAATTTTACCCAAAACAGTATCCTCCGTGATTTTATGTTATATATGTAAATAATTTAAAATTAGATATATAATATATAAACATATAATAAAATAAAGACAATAACGTTTCACGTGAAACATCATTATCTTTATTATACATACAAATTATGCTGTTGTAAACAAAAATTTATTATTTGTCCCCCGACCTAAAAATCAACGACATTATAAATCCAAAGAATATCGCGGCGGTAATTCCTGCCGCGGTAGCCGTAAGTCCGCCGCAAAAAATTCCGATAAATCCGTATTGGTCCACCGCCTCTACCACACCTGTGCCGAGCGAATACCCAAAGCCCGTAAGTGGAACGGTGGCGCCCGACCCCGCAAATTTTACTATTGGCTCATAAATACCAATTGCCGTAAGCAACACGCCGCCAACAACGTAGGTCACAAGAATTCTTGCGGGGGTCAGCTTTGTATAATCTATAAGTATCTGCCCAAGCATACATATGAATCCACCAACAAAAAACGCCTTAAGACAGTCAACAATCAAATTCATAAAAACTCTCCTAGGTTTCACGTGAAACATTGTTTGAATTTATTGTTTGCTGTCTTGGGCGTTTTATTCGTCAATATTCAAATTAAATATTTTGTTTAAATACTTTTTAGCGCTTTGGGTGTCGATGTTTCTTACCCGCACGCTGTCTGCGTTTTCACTTCTTACGGTAAGCTTTACCTTGCAGGTTTTAAATTTTCGGTCAGCGGGTGTTTCTGTAATTTTTATAATTCCGATATGTGTTTTATCACAATAAAGCTCCCGCACCATGAATCCCGACGAGCCTGATGCAAATATACATTCTTCAAGACATATTCCGCCATGCTTATAGTTGCGATAGCACAAGCTTGCGTAATATAAATCAACCGCGATAGCGACAATCGTTAAAAACAGTATCAGATTTTCAAAATACGGAAAAGCAAAACAAAAACTCAACCCTACCGCAATTATAAGCATCAATAATATTGCAGGAATATATAAAAATCGGTTAAGGCTTGTAACCGAGCGTTTGGGCTTTATCGGACTACCATTTACCGCAATCATAGGAAAATGCGTTTTAAATTGCTTTTCTATCTCTCCGTGAGCAGCCACGGGCACCACCACCGCCTTTTCGCCGCGTCTGTCGCCGTAACCGCCGATTGACGCTCGCATAGAAAACCTTTTAAATAATCGCAACAACGGTGACTGTTCTAGGCATATATTGTTAATCTGCGATTTTTTAAATATTATTCGCTTTCTGACAAAAAATCCTGATTGTATATCTATATCACCTTTTCCGTTCTGTAGCTTAAAATTTATGTTTTTAAAGAAAGATATTATAAATGAAACACCGTATGCCGCAAGTAAAATAAGGGTTAACGTGTTTACTATTGGCGGAAAAATATTGTTAAACTGCGAAGATACGTTGTTAATTTCAGTAAGCAGCATATCCGAAACGGCTATTCCTAAAAGGTCGCTCGCCTGATTGATAACGGGAACGCCCACTATAATGCCCGTGGCTGCAGACGAAGTAGCCGCGGCAAGCAACGCTATCCTAAATGCCGAAAACTTGATAACCGCGCGCACTTCTTCGCCGTATATCAATTTTAAAAGTCGTTTTGCGTCGTTTTTATACATTTTAAGGTTAAAATCACTCTTTTGCGGTCTGCCTGCCTCGGTATTTATTGAGCAATCTACACTTTGCGCTATAAAATCAATCGGGCTTTGCTTTTGCGACACGCTTGAAAGACGCGAAATTTCTATAACCGCACGGCTTTTTATCAAAAAGCCCTTTTTCACCGTGAGATATCGGTCGTTTACGGTAATGCTGATTGAACGCCAACTCAAAAACGATATTATCACTATAAAAGCAAAAGCTAATATTTCAAACGTCAGCAAGCCGTCGATTTCGCCGCGCGTAAGATACTGTATCAGTGCGCGTATAAGCGGTAACACCAACACAAACAGATACGGCTTCATCAGTGTTAAAATCATTATGGGATGGGCTTTAAAGGTACTCTTAATCATTCGATTTGATCCTCAGGTTATCAAGTAGATATTCAGCGTTTACATTTTCTATTTCTGGTATAAGTATCCATCCGCGAGCCGCCTTTAGCATAACGCATTTCATTTTCATCATAGCTGACAGCGGTGTTGTAAAGCTTTGCGCGAAAACAAGTCGCGGATACGGCATAATATTTGTAGTTTTTATGATAACACCTTTGGTTATACTTATAGAGTTATCGTCCACCGTAATTTTATAGCTGTTAAAATAAAAAGGAACGTAGATAAAAGCAAATATCAAACCCATGGTGGCAATAATTGCCGCAGGTAGTAAAAACCATAGGGTATATCGGCTGAAAAAGGCAACCGCCGCGCAAACACACGCAAATGCAAGCACAATACGTAGCTGCCATAAAATACGCGTTTTTTTTGGTAGGTGAAAAGTCACAATAACACCTCTTTATTTATTCTTTATTTTATCCCAATATTCTTTAAAACTCTGTTCGTTTTTGTTATCACCAAATTTATAATACACCTTATTTTTAATATTATCAGGTAAATATTGTTGGTTTACATAATGCATTGGATAGGAATGCGGATAAAGATAATGCTGACCCTTTATTTCCGCATCCTCGCCGTCAAAATGCTTGTTTTGCAAATGACGCGGTATATCTCCGCCGATACCGTGCTCTACGTCCGCCATAGCGTCGTTTATTGCGTCGTGCGCAGACACCGATTTTGGACTTGTTGCTACAAGTATTACGGCATTTGCAAGCGGCAATCGAGCCTCGGGAAGTCCCACCGTCATAGCGGTGTCAACAGCCGCCTTAACTATAGGAATTATCTGGGGATAAGCGAGTCCCACGTCCTCGTTAGCGCATACCAAAAGACGCCGACAAGCGCTTGGCAAATCACCCGCAGCAAGCAAGCGTGCAAGATAGTAAATTGCAGCATCAGGGTCAGAGCCGCGCATAGATTTCTGATATGCAGACACTATATCGTAATGCTCGTCGCCCTCGCGGTCATAGCGCACCGAATTGCCCGCGAGTATTTGTTCCACAATATCATCCGACACCTCAGGCTCGTCGTCATTTATAGTTAACATAACGCATAATTCGAGCATATTAAGCGCGCGCCTAACGTCACCAGCTGCCGCACGAGCGATTTTGTTTATGCTGTCGTCAGTGGTTGCTATTTTCTTGCCGTTTTCCTCACACAAAATACCTATCGCGCGTTTTAAAACTACTGATATATCCTCGCTTGATAATGTTTTAAATTCAAAAACGGTAGAGCGGCTGAGTATGGCGTTATAAACGTAAAAATACGGATTTTCGGTAGTGGATGCAATAAGCGTTATATCGCCGTTTTCGATATAAGACAACAATATCTGCTGTTGTTTTTTGTTAAAATACTGTATCTCGTCAAGATAAAGCAGTATGCCGCTTGCCGCCTCCATTGTACCTATTTCACCGATTATCTCCTTTATATCGGCGGTAGAAGAGGTTGTGGCGTTTAAGTAGCACAGCTTTTTACCCGTTTGCGACGCAATAATCTTTGCAACGGTGGTCTTGCCTACACCCGACGGACCGTAGAATATAAGATTTGGTATATCTCCCGAGTCGATTATTTTACGCAATATTTTGCCCTCGGCTAAAAGATGGCGCTGACCTGCCACCTCGTCAATATTTTTTGGTCTTACTCTGTCTGCAAGAGGTGTCTGCATAAACGTCCACTCCTTAAACTTTACTATTAGTATTATTTTACATTAAATTTTATTCTTTTTCAACCGAAATCATCATATTTATGATGATGGGTGAAAATATGAAAAAAACGGTTTTTATAAAAAATGCCGCAATACTTACCGTATCGTCGCTTGTTCTACGCTTTGCGGGTATAATTTTTAAGGTCTGGCTCGCCGCAGAAATAGGCGCCGAGGGTATAGGCCTTTATCAGCTTGTGTTTTCGGTGTATATGTTTTCGGCAACCTTTGCTACAAGTGGTATAAGCACTGCCGTAACGCGACTTGTCAGCGAAGAGCTGGTTGTGGGCGATAAAGCAGGAGTTAAAAAAATAGTTTGGCGGTGCACACAACTGTCGCTTGTTATTGCAGTAGTTACAATAGCGGTTTTGTTTTTCGGCGCGGATTTTATCTCAAAATATATACTAAAAGACGTCCGCGCGGCGTTGTCGCTTAAAATTCTTGCCTTTTCCCTACCGTTTATGGGAATTTGCAGTTGCATTAAAGGTTATTTTATAGCAAGACGTAAGGCGTCGCCGTCGTCTACCTCACAATTACTTGAACAGGCTGTGCGTATCGCTGTAATAATCGGGATTTTAAGTCGCTACGACAACCTCGGTCTTGAGTACGCCTGCGCGGCGGTATTGCTTGGCGATACGGTGGCAGAGGTGGTTTCATGTGTTTTCGTTTATATCCGATACAATACAGATTTCAAAAGGCTTTCTATAACAACACCCATCACACGCAAGCCGTATAAACTACTGCCTGCGATATCACACATAGCGCTGCCTATTACCTCGGGCAGATACCTGAATTCTCTGCTGCGTATGATAGAAAACATACTTGTGCCGATTTGTCTGTCTGCAGCCTCCACAAAAGGCGACGGAATATCCCTTTTCGGTATGATAAAGGGTATGGCTTTGCCAATATTATTTTTTCCATCAACGTTGCTGAACGCATTATCTACTCTTTTAATCCCCGAAATGTCCGAAGCGGCGGTACGTGAAAGACACGCCGTAGTGCAAAGCATTTCTTATCGGATAATAAAAATTACAAGTATTATATCAATTGTTTTTTCTGCCATATTTTTGGTATGTGGCAATAAAATAGGCGCGCTGATTTACAAAAGCTCGGACGTCGGATTTTTACTTTGCGCGCTTTCGCCCATTGTACCGTTTATGTACCTTGATGCAATCGCCGACGGAATTTTAAAGGGGCTTGACCAACAAAAATTTACCTTTCGCACAAGTGTGAGCGATTCTGCCATAAGAATTATTTTAATTCTGCTGTGTTTAAAGCGGTGGGGTATTTACGGTTTTATTGGTATTATGTATTTTTCAAATCTGCTGACCTGCGTTTTAAACACAAGACGGCTTGTAAAGATAAGCAAACTAAAACTTGATTTTTCACGGACGTTCTTTCTTCCGTTTTGCGGCGCGTTTGCGCTGTGTCTTGGGGTTAATGCCCTACTCACAGCATTTTTCAGTATGCCCGATTTGTTTTACGTAATTTTACTCTGTATAGTATGCATTGCGTTGTATCTTGTTTATCTTTTTTTACTTGGAATTATTGACCGTGACGATATAAGCTTTATAAGACGAAAATAAAAGGAGGATTACCCTCCTTTTATTTTTATTTTTTTAGCGACAAAATCTGCTAAAAACACCAATATAAAATCCTTTACCAAAAACGGTAGCGAGGCGGTAACAAAGCCTGCCCACATGTTTACCCCCGACACTATACAAAACTGTATAACGCCCGCTGTGTGACAGATTAACACGGCTAAAACCATCAATAAGTATTTTAATACCTTTTTATTTTGCGTGCTTGCCACACCACATAAAGCGGAACTTGCCAAAAATCCCCATAAAAAGCCTCCCGAGGTACCAAATAGTATGCCTATACCTCCCGTAAAGGACGAAAACACGGGCAGTCCCGCCGCGCCTACTGTTATATAGACGGCTGTTGCCACAACACCCATTTTTGCGCCCAAGTAAAATCCCGCAAGGCACACACCAAATAACTGTAAAGTCAGATTTACACCAAAAGGCGTAAAAATCGAAATCCACGACAATGCCGCAATAATTGCCGTAAAAATCGCAGTTTCGGCAATTTTTTTAATTTTTGTCTTGTTCATATCGCCGCTTGCTCCATACCGAAAATCTGTATCTCGCCATGTGATAATGCGATGGTTTTTCCGTCCTGGTTTACTATAAGACGGGCGTCGTTGTCAATGCCTATAACCGCCGCTTTATACGTAGCGCCGCCTTTTGCATATGTAATTTCTTTTCCCGTAAGGAAAGAGCGCTGCTGATACTCCTTTATAAACTCTTTTTGCTGCAAATTATTATAAAACTTAAAGAAATTATTTAGAAATTCACCTATAATTCTCTCTTTTTTTGTGTTTTTAAAGAATATTTTATCGTTTTTATGAAAAACGCTGTCGGCAAGCGGCAGATTATCAGGGAATTTTCCCTTTGGCTCAAACAAATTGATTCCTACGCCAAGAATTGCAAAATTTAGTCCTCCGTCTACGCTAAACTCGCCCTCGGTCAGTATTCCGCAAACCTTTTTACCGTTTATAAAGATATCGTTTACCCATTTTATCTCGCATTTTTTACCCGATACGGCTTCTATTGCTCGTGCTGCGGCTACGGCGGCGGCAACGGTTATAAAAAGCGTATCCTCTGCCGATTTTTTTGGTCTTAAAACAACCGAAAAGTAAACTCCGCCTTTTTTTGATAAAAAACTGCGTCCAAGTCTTCCCCTACCCGCCGTTTGCTTTATCGCCGTTATCACAGTACCTTCAGTAGCGTCATCTGCCGCAAGAGAGCGCGCTACCGTATTGGTAGAATTAACGCAGTAAAAACTATTAACTTTAATGTTTTTTGAATATTTTTCGATTTTTTTTGCGTTTAATTTCATTTAATTCTCACTTTTAATTGATTTTATTTAATAATATCATTATTAAGGGATGTTTTCAATATTTTATTGTTCCGTCAGAGTATATTTCGGGCTGGTCTTTCGATGAAGGCATAGAACCTATCCAGCTTGTTGTGAATTTTTCGGGATTTTTCTCATTTAATTTTATCACCCTACCGCCACGGCATATGGTATCGCTGTAGCACCCCGTAGAAAGCTTGCCCGCAAATCCCAGCAAAACACCTTTATATGAGCCGATAAGGTTGGACCGATGCTCGTGACCGAAAATTACTGCCTTTATATCGCCTTTTTTTAAAATTTTATCAAACATACCGCGGTCGTTTTGAGGCGCGGTGGTGTGTAAAAAACTGTTTTTTATCCTTGTTCCGTTTTCGCAGATATAGTCCGTAATACCAACGCCACTTTGATTTGTAACTCCGTACACGTTATAAAGTCCGCCAGCCGTTTTTGATGTGGCAACGCCCCCGCCCGAAATGCTATAAAACATATCAAGCATTTGCGTAAGCGGAATATGCATACATAATAGCGAGGTCACAACTTCCCCGCTGTTTAAATTTTTAAGCGCTTCTGACTGTTGTTTATACCAATTTATCTGTTTTTGTGTAAGTCCCTCGTAGCCGTATTTATTTGACGTGCCCGTATCCATACAGTAAACCGCAAAAACAACCCTCTGTCCGTCATTTGAGTAAATTGGAATTACATAGTTCATAGGCCGAGCATCGTCATAACTTGGGTCGCCAACGCTTAATTTGCTGTTAAGACAGGTGTCATAGCTTTTATACATTTCGTAATACTGCGCAGTATATGGATCGTGGTTGCCGTTGGTGGTAGACCAAAATATATTTCTACTTGTAAGCGGCGAGATAAATAAATCCCACATATCTGCGGGTATCTGATTATTTGAATTCATATCCCCGTTAATTACCACGTAATCGGGCTCAGAGCGTGAGACCAAAGTTTCAAGCTCGTCGCGCGCCTCTTGCCACTGCGTTGCAGTATCGCACTGAGGGTCGGATACCACAAGAATTGTAAAATCTCCGTTTCTATCACAAAAAAGTTTATTTTCACCTACGTTTTGATTGTATGCCGAAAGCGACAACATCGCGCTTATAACAAAAACGGGTACTATTACCCATATTATTTTTTTCATAAAAATCCCCTATCTCTACACAAATTTATTTTTTCCAAAGCTAAAATTTTTAATTATGTAAAATATAGGGATAATTTTTATATTGACTTTTTAAACTTGTTTATATATAATAAATAGGCTAATTTAATATCGAGATGTGGCTCAGTTTGGTAGTTTTAAATGCGACCGCTGCCTGTGGCAGATAAAGGGAGCGTTTAAAAGGCGCAGCGGTCAAAATTTTTAGGCTCTCTAAGCCGTAAAAAATTTTGGGTACCGCAAGTGTGGCGGAGTAGCAGCGCGTAAATATAAAAAGCACAATTTTTAGCAATAATAAAATTTAATATCGAGATGTGGCTCAGTTTGGTAGAGCGCTGCGTTCGGGACGCAGAGGCCGCAGGTTCGAATCCTGTCATCTCGACCAAAAAATCAAGGATACCTTTTGGTATTCTTGATTTTTTTACATTAAATCATATTTTTCTTGTTAAGTATAGATTTTTCTGTCTTTGCTGTGATATAATTCAAATAAAAAAAGGAAAAAATTATGGAAATAAAACCTATAGCGTACATAAAAACCGATTTTAAAGAAAAATTTGGTATTCCAAGGCAAAGCGGAATAGTAGAAGAAATCAAGGGTGAGATAATTTTTGAAAAGCAATATCAAAACCCCGACGCTCTTCGTGGAATAGAGGAATTTTCGCATCTGTGGCTCATTTTTGATTTTTCAAAAAATCACCGCGAAGGCTTTTTTCCAACCGTTCGTCCGCCTCGCCTTGGCGGTAATACTCATATCGGCGTTTTTGCCACGCGTTCACCCTTTAGACCTAACAATTTAGGTCTCTCCTGCGTAAAATTAAAGGGTATAAAGAATAGCGAAAAACACGGTAAAACTTTAATAGTAAGCGGCGTTGACCTGCTTGATAACACACCTATTTTTGATATAAAGCCGTACATTCCTTACAGCGATTGCAAACCCACCGCCAAAGGCTCTTTTAGCGAAAATTTTAAAGATTATAAAATTAAGGTTTTATATGACGAAAAGGTTTTTGAAAATATAGACGAGATACTAAAAATTTCTATTATAAAATTGATAGAGCAAAATCCAAAACCCGCTTATAAAGATGATAAAAAGCAATATAAATTTTTGTTTTCAGACTATGAAATCTGCTTTGAAATAAGCGAAGATACAGCAAGAATTTTAAAAATAGATAAAATATAAAAAAATATCAAGGTTATCTAAATAAGATGCAGAAAGAACTTATTGAGATAACCTTGATTTTTGTCAGTAATTTTTAAGTAATTTATATTGAAAATGTGGATAACTTATGATATACTATATGTAATTTATTATTTAATATATAATATATAAATATATAAGGGGGATTTTTTTAATGGCAGTAAATTCTATTAACGACATTTGGAGCGCCGTTTGTGAAGAGTGTAAGGCGCAGATTTCTGAAATTGCATTTGATACTTTTTTTAAATATTTAAAGCCTGAATCGGTTTCGGGTGAAGAGTTTGTTTTATCGGCTTCAAACGACTACATAAAGGGAATGATCCAAAGCGTTTATAAAGACATTATAAACGACGCTATAGAAAAGGTAATGGGTATAAAAATACCTGCAAAATTTATTGTTGCCGATGATGAGGAAAAAATAAAAAAAGCCGAGGAAGAATGCGAGGGACTTACCTTTGAATCTTTTTTCACATTTGATAATTTTGTAGTAGGCTCTACCAACCGTTTTGCTCATGCAGCGTCACTTGCGGTTGCCGAAAATCCAAATATAGTATATAACCCGCTTACAATATACGGTCCGTCAGGCGTTGGTAAAACGCACCTTATGCTTGCAATAAAAAATCATATCAAGAAAAAGTTTCCTTTCAAAAACGTGCTGTTTGTTCGTGGTGAGGATTTTACCAACCAGCTTATAAAATCACTTCACGAAGGTAAACTTGGTATGGGTACTATAGACGATTTTAGAAACAAGTACCGCAACGTTGACGTTCTTATGATAGACGATATTCATTTTATCGCGGGTAAAGAGTCCACCCAAGAAGAATTTTTTAACACCTTTAACGCTCTTTATCAGAATAATAAACAAATTATTGTAACTCTTGACCGTCCTTTGAAAGAAATTAAAACTCTTGACGAAAGAATAAAGGGCAGACTTGCAGCAGGTCTTCCTGCCGATATTACCCTACCCGATTTTGAAACAAGAGTTGGTATTATAAACCGCAAAGCGCAACAATATGATATTGAGCTTGATGAGAATCTTGTATTTTATATCGCTGAAAAAATCAAATCAAACACCCGTCAGATAGAGGGTGTTATGACAAAACTTAACGCGCTTATAAAAATAGAAAATAAAAAGCCTAATATTTCTATTGTTCAGAGTTTTATAAAAGATATTATAAACGATACCGAAAACGCGCCTATCAGCGTTGAAAAGATTATCAGCGAGGTTGCCCGTTCATATAACGTTTCAGAAAGCGATATTCTCTCTAATAAACGTTCTGCAAACCTAGTGCTTGCGCGCAAGGTTGCTATGTATATCACAAGAGAAATAACCGACCTTTCGTATAAGACCATCGGCGAATCATTTGGCAAAGACCACACAACCGTTCTTTACGGTGTTCAGACAATTGAAAAATTTTTGCAGGACAAGCCTTACGAAAAAGAACTTATTGAAGATATTATAAAAAATCTTAAAAGCTCGACTTAGTCTGAATAGTGTCTAAAGTTTTCCACCTAATTAACCTTAATTAAACAAAAGTTATCAACACTTTTAAACTTTATGATTTTTTATTAACATTTTAAAATTTTAATCAAACATTTTATTAAGAATAAATTTTTCTTTAAAAACAAGGCTTGTATTTACTTTTCCACCTAATTCACTTATCTTATTATTACTGTTATATTTTTAAATTTTTTATATAAAAAAAGGAGACTTTTTTATGAAAATAAGAGTAGAGCGTTCGGTATTTTTAGATGCCGTACTTAAAATGCAAAAAACTGTTGGAGCAAAAAGCTCTATGCCCGTGCTTGAGGGTATTTTACTATCCGCCGAAAAAGGTTTACTTACACTTTCTTCATACAATCTTGAAATGGGTATGAAAAAAGAAATGTACGCTTCTTGTGAAGAAGAGGGAGATATCGTTATAAACGCGCGTCTGCTTGCAGACATTTTGCGTAAACTTCGCGGTATTGACGTAGAAATAGAAAGTGATGACCGCCTTGTTTGTCATATAAGAAGCGGCGAAGCGGTTTTCGACATTATGGGTATGGAGGCAAACGATTTTCCTGAGATGCCATCGCTTGCCGAGGGTGAAAATCTTAATATTGATGGTGAGGATTTTTGCGAGCTTGTAAAAGGAACAATTTTTGCCGTATCGCAAATAGAGGGTACCCGACCTATTCTTACGGGTATAAATATTTCGGTAAAAGACGGTGTTTTGCAGTTTGTAGCAATTGACGGCTACCGTCTCGCGATAAGAAGAAAGAAAATAAATAAAACTGACGATATTGAATTTATAGTATCGGGCAAGGCGCTTAGCGAGGTAGTAAAACTTATTGATGAGAACACCGAAAACGTTGAAGTAAAAGTAGGTAAAAGACTTATTTTATTTAAAATTTCAGGCTACGTGTTTATCGCGCGTCTTTTAGAGGGAGAATTTGTAAATTACGAAAAGATTATTCCGTCAGAACACAGCCAGACAACAACGGTTGTTTGCGACGAAATGATAGACAGTGTTGAGCGTGTATCACTTCTTATAAACGACAGTTTTTCAACACCCATTCGCTGTGCGTTTGGCAGTGAAGAACTGATTATAAGCTGTTCAACCGCCCTTGGCCGAGCAAAAGAAAAAATGCAGATAAATTTAGAGGGCAACGAATTTGAAATGGGACTTAACAGCCGTTATTTGCTTGAGGCTTTAAAGGCTTGTGAGTGTGAAAAAATTACATTTAAATTCAACGGTGCAAACGCAGGCGTTACCATTACGCCCGCAGACGCTGAAAACATAGATATGTTATATCTTATAATGCCTATGAGGTTAAAATAAATGAAGGAAATTTTTATAAGAGATGAATTTATAAGACTTGATTCGGCGCTTAAATTTTCGGGTGCTATTGGAACAGGCGGTCAGGCAAAAATTGTAATACAGGAAGGCGAGGTTTACGTAAATGGAGAGGTTTGCGTAATGAGGGGAAAAAAGCTTCGCGACGGTGACACAGTAAAATTTAAAAATTTTGAGTTTGTTATAAAAAATGAAGGTTAAAAAATTAGAAATTCAAAACTTTCGCAATATTTCTGGTATAAGTCTTGAATTTGACGACGAGATAAACGTAATCTGTGGTGAAAATGCTCAGGGAAAAACAAATATTATAGAGGCTCTATGGCTTTTTTCGGGCGCAAAAAGTTTTAGAAACACAAAAGATTCGGAATTTATAAAGTTTGGCGAGAAAAAATCAAAAATTTATATCGAATATGAAATGCTTGGAGTAAAAAATACCGCGCAGATAGTATTTGATGATAAAAAAACTGCTTTTTTAAATGATAAAAAGCTGTCTAATACCTCTTCTCTTGCAGGTAAATATAACGCGGTTGTTTTTTCACCAACTGATTTAACCCTTGTCACAGACGGTCCCGATAAAAGAAGACGTTTTCTTGATACGGCGATAGGTCAGCTTTATCCAAATTATATAGAAATACTGCGAAGCTACAGCCGCGCGTTAATGCAGAGAAATAAAATTATAA
Organism: Clostridia bacterium; assembly: GCA_017442225.1. Taxonomy (GTDB): domain Bacteria; phylum Bacillota; class Clostridia; order Oscillospirales; family Acutalibacteraceae; genus UBA737. Next base: position 16,601 of record JAFSAR010000018.1, on the reverse strand, counting down.
AGGATTACCGATACGATAAAACGGTGTCTATAATGCTTGACGTTTTTGAAACAGAAATTGCAGATATGGGTAATAAGATAATAAATTACCGCAAAAAATATATATCTGTTTTAAATAATTACGTTTCAAAAATTTATAACGGAATTTCCTGCGGAAAAGAAAATATAGAAATATTTTATCTTTCTAAAAATGATATTTTGAATAATGAAATATTAAAAACTGCGCGTGAAATAGATATGTTTACCTCTACCACATCGGTAGGACCTCACCGCGACGATATAAGCTTTAAAATAAACGGCATATCCGTGCGAAATTTTGGCTCGCAGGGACAAAAACGCAGCGTCGCGCTCTCCCTTAAGCTTGCAGGAGCCGAGGTTATAAAGGAAATAAGCGGCGAATATCCAATTTGTCTGCTTGACGACGTAATGAGTGAGCTTGACGAGGGAAGACAAAACTATATTTTAAATCATATACGAAATTGGCAATCGTTTATTACCTGCTGTGATACTTCTAATGTAAAAAATTTAAGAGAAGGTAAGGTAATAAAAATAAAGGGCGGCGAGGTAGTGTAATGTATATACATTTAGGAAACAATATAATGCTGCCGACAAGTGAAATAATAGGAATTTTTGATTTAGAAAATACCTCTGTTTCAAAAAGAACGCGCGACTTTTTAAATAAAGCCGAAAAGGCAGGAAAAGTAATAACCGTAAGCTACGATCTACCTCGTTCTTTTGTAATAGCGGGAAAAAATTTTGAGACAGCAAAAATTTATATTTCACAAATATCTTCTTCAACGCTTTTAAAGCGAACAGGATATATAGATTCACTTTGATAAGGAGTTTTAAAATGAGCGAAGAATTAAATTTACCTGTAACCGAAAAATATGACGAATCGTCCATACAGGTACTTGAAGGACTTGAGGCTGTAAGAAAACGCCCCGGTATGTACATAGGTTCTACAGGTGAGCGCGGTCTGCATCACTTGGTTTACGAGATAGTAGATAACTCTATCGATGAGGCTCTGGCAGGTTACTGCACAAAAATAGACGTAGATATTTTAGATGACGGTATTATCCGTGTTAGTGATAACGGCCGTGGTATACCTGTTGGTATAAATGCGCAAAAGGGTATACCTACAGTTACTGTTGTATTTACAATTCTGCACGCGGGCGGTAAGTTTGGCGGCGGCGGATACAAGGTATCAGGTGGTCTTCACGGTGTTGGCGCGTCGGTTGTTAACGCGCTTTCAAATTGGCTTGAGGTTGAAGTAAAAGACGGAAAGCATATTTATAAGCAACGCTATGAAAAGGGTGTTATTGTAACCGACCTTGAAGTGATAGGCGATACAACCGAGACGGGCACCACCGTTACCTTTAAACCTGACCCCACAATATTTACCGATACTACAACCTACGATTATGATACTCTGCTCAATCGTCTTCGTGAGCAGGCGTTTCTTAACGCGGGTATTCGCGTTGTGCTTACGGATAAGCGTACCGACGAAACTATATCAACCATTGGCAAGAGTGATGACCTTTGCTTTGAGGGTGGTATAAAATCTTATGTTGAATATCTGCTTGCGGGTATTAAAAAAGAAAGCCTTATAAACGATGTTATCTATCTTTCAGGCTCAAAGGGCGACGAGATGGCAGAAATTGCGCTGCTTTGGTCTACAGCTTACGATAACAAAATTTTATCATTTGCCAACACGTTACATACCATCGACGGCGGTACTCACGAGCAGGCTTTCCGCCAGACAGTAACTAGGGTTGTAAACAAATACGCTCACGACTTTAAAAAGATAAAAGAATCATCCGATAATCTTAAGGCCGACGATATTATGGAGGGCTTGGTAGCCGTTGTATCGGTTAAGCTTGCCGACGCTCAGTTTGAAAGCCAGACCAAAGCAAAACTCGGCAATACCTCTATAGGACAACTGGTGCGCGATATTGTAAATGACCAGCTTTATAAATATTTAGAGGAAAATCCCGCCGACTCTAAAATAGTTATAGACAAGGCGATAGCCGCGTCAAACGCGCGCGAAGCCGCTCAAAAAGCGAGAGAAGCGTCACGTAACAAGGCAGGTATCGGCAGTAAGACCCGTATGCCAGAAAAGCTTACAGACTGTATCTCTAACGACCCCACAAAGACCGAAATTTATATCGTAGAGGGTGACTCTGCAGGCGGTAGCGCAGTAGAGGGAAGAAACGCAACTTATCAGGCAATACTTCCTCTTTGGGGTAAGATGCTAAACGTTGAAAAGGCGCGTGAGGATAAGGTTTACGGCAACGATAAGTTAACGCCTGTAATTACAGCTTTAGGCACAGGTATAGGAGAAAACTTTGATATAAACAAGCTTCGTTATGACAAAATCGTTATCATGGCGGATGCCGACGTCGACGGTTCGCATATTCGCACACTTTTGCTGACGTTTTTCTTCCGATATATGCCCGAGCTTATTGAAACAGGTCATATTTATCTTGCTCAGCCACCACTCTTTAGAATTTCAAAGGGTAAACAGCACTTTGACGTATTTACTGATGAGGAAAAGGCTGCAAAGGTAGAAGAATTGGGCGCAGGCGTAGATGTTCAGCGTTATAAAGGTCTTGGTGAAATGGATCCCTCACAGCTTTGGGAAACCACTCTCGACCCCGAGCGCAGAACCTTCTTGCAGGTTACTATGGCAGACGCGGCTTTGGCAGACGAGACTTTTACCATTTTGATGGGTGAAGAGGTAGAGCCCAGACGTAAATTTATTGAAGAAAACGCAATTTATGCGACAGATTTAGATATTTAAGGAAAGGAGAGAGAAAAAATGGCAAAACAAGAAAAAGTTTATTGGCCCAGCAGTGAAGAAACAAATATTGTTCCTGTTGAGATTACCGATGAAGTAAAACAAAGTATGCTACAGTACTCTATGTCAGTACTTGTAGGTCGCGCGCTTCCAGATGTTCGTGACGGACTAAAGCCTGTTCACCGCCGTATTCTTTACACAATGTACGAAAACGGACTCACACCAGACAGCAAATACCGTAAGTGCGCCGACACGGTTGGTACCGTGCTTGGCCGTTATCATCCACACGGTGACGCTTCCGTTTACGATGCAATGGTTCGTATGGCGCAGGATTTCTCACTCCGCTATCCTTTAATTGACGGTCACGGTAACTTTGGTAACATAGATGGATATCCTGCCGCCGCTTACCGATATACCGAGTCAAAAATGAACCGACTTTCTTACAGTATGCTTGATGATATCAAAAAAGATACCGTTAATATGCTGCCTAACTATGATGACCGACTCGAAGAGCCCGAGGTTCTGCCCGTTCGTTTTCCGCAGTTATTGGTAAACGGTTCAAGCGGTATAGCCGTAGGTATGGCTACCGAAATTCCGCCTCACAATTTGGGAGAGGTTATTGACGCTATGTGTTGCCTTATTGACAACCCCGACGCTGACCTACCTGAGCTTTGCGAGCATATAAAGGGACCTGATTTTCCAACAGGTGGCATAATTATGGGTCGCAGTGGTATCCGCGCCGCATACGCTACAGGTCGCGGAAAGATAGTTGTTCGAGGAAAGGCAGAAATAGAGGAAACTAAAAACGGTAAATTCCGCATAGTTATTACCGAAATTCCCTATAAGGTACGCAAAAAAGACCTTGTTAAACATATATACGACCTTGCTGCCGAAAAGAAAATAGAGGGCATTGACGACGTTGTTGACTATTCGTCAAAGCGCGATGGCGGTATGCGAATTGTGGTTGACATTAAAAGAGATGCAAGTCCACAAGTAGTTTTAAATAAACTTTATAGTTACACAGCATTGCAGTCAACTTTTGGCGCAATTTTGCTTGCTATTGTAAACGGCAAGCCACAAATTCTTACACTCAAAGAGATGCTTCAAAACAGCATTGATTTTCAGTATGAGATTATCCGCCGCCGTACCGAGTTTGACCGCAAAAAAGCGGCTGAACGCGCGCATATTTTAGAAGGCTTAAAGATAGCGCTTGATTTTATTGATGAAGTTATAGCCATCATTCGTAACAGCAAGACTATTCCCGAAAGTAAAGAAACATTATCCGAGAGATTTGGTCTTGACGATATTCAGACCACAGCTATCGTTCAAATGCAGCTTGGTAAGCTTGCAGGTCTTGAAAAGCAGAAAATTCTTGACGAATTGCAGGAAAAGCTTGAATTTATTAAAGAGTGTGATGAAATTCTCGCATCGCGTGAAAGAATTCTTGATATCGTTAAAACTGAGAGTCTTAATCTTCGCGATAAATACAGTGACGAGCGCCGTACCGAGATTTCCGACGTTGCGGGAGAGGTTGATATTGAAGACCTTATTCCGCTTGAAGAGTGCGTTATCACCAAAACCGTCAACGGTTATATCAAGCGTTTGCCGTCTGATACCTATAACGTTCAACACCGTGGCGGACGCGGTATTACGGGTATGACTACACGCGAGGAAGACAGCGTTGAGAATATGTTTGTCTGCTCATCACATGACCGTATTATGCTGTTTAGTAACTTGGGTAGAGTATATCGTATCAAGGCATACGAAATCCCCGAAGGCTCACGTACTGCCAAGGGTATGAATCTTGTAAATGTAGTACCTCTTATGGCGGGAGAAAAGATCAATGTTATTATCCCTGTAACCGCAGATGACGAGGACGAAAGATATATTTGTATGATTACCCGTCAGGGTGTTGTAAAGCGTACAAAGCTTTCTGATTTTAAGAATACGCGTAAGAGCGGTATTATTGCTATATCTATAGACGAGGGTGACGAGCTTGCTCACGTACGTATGACCGACGGCGATAACAATCTTCTTGTCGCTACCAAAAAGGGTAAGGCAATTCACTTTAACGAGCATCAGGTGCGTTCTATGGGACGTACCGCCCGCGGTGTTAAGGCTATAAATATGGCAGATGACGACATTGTTGTGGATATGGCTCTTTGCAAAGAGGATACACGTATTCTTACCGTTACCGAGACAGGATACGGCCGTATTAGTCCGATATCTCATTACCGTCTGCAGTCGCGCGGCGGCAAGGGTCTTACCAACTATAAGGTAGAAAAATACGGCGACGTTGCCGCAGTATTGCCGATTGAACAAAACGAGGATATCATAATGATTGCTTCTAACGGCATAGTAATCCGTATATTCGGTGATACTATATCCGAGTTTGCGCGTCCTGCAAAGGGTGTAAGAGTTATGCGTGTCGCTGAGGGCGAGCGTATACTGTCGGTTGCAAAAGCAGAGCACGACGAAGCAGAAGTAAACGACACCCCCGAAGAAGCCGACGCAGATGCGGGAACGGTAGAAAATGAAGAATAATAAATATTTATAAATTTAAGGTTTTGAGGAAATATTCAAGAGGAGTATTTCTATGTTAGAAGAAAACAATAATTTTAATTTGCAACCGCAATTTGAGAAAAATCAGGCGCCGCAGGAGGAAATACCTGCAGCGCCAAGTAATCCTTACGGTTTTATACCCGAAGAGTACCGCAAAAAAAAGGATATTCGCCGTTTGGCTCTTGTTGTGGGAATACCCGCGATTTGCCTTTCAGTAATAGGCTTTGTGTGGTCAGTTGTATATCTGTTTTTTACTACTAAAATTTTCGGTATGCAATTAAACGATGCAATAAAATTGTCACAAAATCCTGCAATGCAACAGATCTTGCAGATAATTTTGTCATGCCTTATGTTTTTAGTACCGTTCACTATTGCTGCAAAATGCGTGGGAGCAAGAATTGACCAAACGATACAGTTTGGAAAAGCAAAAAGCGGCACAGGTTTACCGTTTGTGCTTTTTGGTATAGGCTTTTGCTCGTTTGCAAATATTGCTATGAATTATTCGTCTGCAATATTTGAGGGCTTTGGCATAGATTATGATGTCAATTTTGGCGATAATCCGCAAGGTATTTTTGGTTTTTTGCTTACCTTTATTGCAACGGCAATAGTTCCCGCTTTGGTAGAGGAATTTGCCTGCCGCGGCATTGTGTTGGGTCTGCTAAAAAAATATGGTGAGGGCTTTGCTATAATAACATCATCTATAGTATTTGGTATTATGCACGGCAATTTTGAGCAAATTCCCTTTGCTGTAATGGTTGGTCTTATTTTAGGCTATATTTATGTAAAAACAGGTAGCATATGGGTTAGCGTTGCAGTACATTGCGCAAACAATGCGGTTTCGGTAATATTTACTTATTTAGAAAGTGTAATAACCGTAAATATGCAAAATCTTTTGTATCTTGTATATCTTGTTATCAGTCTTATTGCTGCGATTGTGGGCGTTTTACTGCTTTCAAAAAACAGCGAAGAAAACTACAGCCTTAAAAAGCAGGACGACATAATCACAGAAAAACAAAAATACACGTGGTTTTTTACCTCTTTGGCAATAATTCTGTTCGTTGTATTTAATTTCATTGAATCTTTAAGCTATTTTGTAATTTAGGAGAAATTTCAAATGGAAAGCCGTTTTATGACAAGGGCTATAGAGCTTGCAAAAACCGCCGCCGCGCACGGCGAAGTGCCCGTAGGCGCTGTCGTTGTTAAAGACGGCGAGATAATCGGCGAGGGTTATAATATGCGCGAGCAAAAAAGAAACGCGCTTTCTCATGCCGAGACCGAGGCAATAAATCAAGCCTGTAACACGCTTGGTGATTGGCGGCTCGACGACTGCGCAATTTATGTTACTTTGGAGCCTTGCCCTATGTGCGCAGGCGCAATTATTAACGCGCGAATAAAAGAGGTTGTTTTTGGCGCTTATGATAAAACAATGGGATGTATGGATTCGGTTACAAATTTAATGAACTTACCGTTTGCTAAAGATACAACAGTTTACGGCGGTATAAAAGAAGACGAGTGCAAAGGACTACTCACCGAATTTTTTGAGGGTGTAAGAAAATGACAAAAAAAACAATTACCGACATTTTAGGCGATTACGGCATTAAAAATGTCGGTTTTTGCGCTTTTAGTGATGTAAAAGAGCATTTGCTTGATTGCAGAGCAAAAAATCGCATACCACAAAAAGCAAAAACGATTATAATGTGCGCCTTCCCCTATAAAGTAAAGAACGAACCACCCAAATTTTTAAGCAGATATGCTGCAGTCACCGATTATCATACGGTGGTCGGCGATATACTAAAGCAAGTCTGCCAAAAATTGAAGAAAATTTATACTCAAAATGAATTTGAGCATTTTTGTGACAATTCCCCCATACCTGAGGTGCACACCGCCGCTGTGGCGGGCATAGGTGTCAAGGGGGATAATGGCTTACTGATTACAAAAGATTACGGAAGCTTTGTTTTTTTGGGCGAGATTGTCACCGACCTTGAAATTAATTGTAAAAACGGCTATAACGAATGTAACCATTGCGGCAAATGTAAAGCCGCCTGTCCGATAGGTCTTGATAAAGCAAGCTGCCTGTCAAACACAAGTCAGAAAAAACAGGTCACCGAGGAAGAACTAAAAAAATTAAAGGATAACCGTATTTTGTGGGGATGTGATATTTGTCAAAATGCCTGTCCTATGAATAAGCAAACCAACTTGACCTATATAAATAAATTTATAGATAGTTATCGTAACGAATATATTTTAGGTGAAGACACTACCAATCGCCCATATACATGGCGCGGCGAAAGGTTAATAATAAGAAATTACGAGAATATAAACAAATAAAAACCGAGCAATTTGCTCGGTTTTTATTTTGTAGAAATTATCGATATTTTTCCGCTTGTAATTTAAACATTTTGGAATATTTACCGTTTTGTTTTAAGAGCACATCGTGATTTCCGCTTTCAACAATTTGACCGTTTTCAAGCATATAAATTTTATCAACAAACCGCGTGGTAGAAAGGCGGTGTGATATAATTATTACAGTCTTTTCACCTGCAAGCTCGGTTACCGTCTTATTGAGTTGATACTCGGCTAACGGGTCAAGCGCGCTCGATGGCTCGTCAAGAATGATGATGTTTTTATTTGCATAAAGCACACGAGCAACCGCCAACTTTTGTGCTTCGCCGCCCGAAAGGTTTACACCGTTGTCATCAAACTCTTTTGTAAGTTGGGTTTCAAATCCTTTTGGCAGTGTGTCAAATTTTTGCTTAAAAGCAGCCATTTCAAGCGAATTGTGCGCTTTATCCACGTCAAGCTCGCTATTATCCATAGTAATGTTTTGCGCGATTGTAGCGGCAATAGTTTGAAAATCTTGAAACAGTGTGCTAAATACACCACGATATTTTTGTAGTGGATAATCGGCAATTGGTCTACCATCAAATTTTACAACACCGCTATTAACGTCATAAAGGCGCAAAATTAACTTAATAAGCGTTGATTTGCCCGCGCCATTAAAGCCAACAAGGGCAATTTTTTCACCTTGGTTTATCTTCATTGAAATTCCATTTATAGTAGGTGTGTCATTGCCAGGATAAGTAAAGTGAACGTTTTCGAGTTCAATATCACCACTGCTTGAAATTTTACTTGTACCATCATCCAAAATTTCATTTTTTGCATCTAAGAAAACTCGGATTTTATCTATGTTCTTACTATCCCATTGTAGTTCGGGGAAAATGCGCATAGAATTAATAATTTTATCGTTAATATTTCTTACTGCATTGTAAATGCCGTAAAGCATGCCAAAACCATATAATTTATTAACAAATGCCTGATAGAAAAGATAACTTAAGTAAACGCCTTTTAAAACAATATCGTGTAAAGGATAGTTAAGTAATTCAAATGGTAAAAACTTTTTGAAATATCTGTCCGTTGTGCTGTTAATTACATCCCGACATTCGCTAAAATCTTTTTCTAATCGTTCATTCATCTTGCCCATTCGCAAGTCTTTTACAAAATAAGAAAGATAAAAAACGCGGTTAGAATAGTTACGTTTGCGCCAAATGGGCATTAATTCCTCCCATTGTTTCATATCTATTTTATTTAAAATGATATTAGCAGTAAGGTTTATCGCAGCAACAATAAGCAATGCAATTAAAGCCCGTATATCCACCGACACTACATACGAACCCGAAACAAGCGCAACAACTATATTACTTATAAATTGGCGAGATTGATTTACCGCTTGATCCAAATGCCATGTCGAATATTCCATTGCCCAAACATAATCATTATAGTATTTTGAGTCATCATACTTGGCAATATCCATTGATACGGCTTTTTCGTATAAATTCAGGTGTATGTACTTATTTATTTTAGCAAGTGATTTCGGCGCAATATAGTTGCCTACTATATGTGTTAGGCCAACTTTTAAAATAACCGCTAACGCAATAGGTATTAAAAAAACTAAAACCTCGCTAATAGGCGATTTTTTCTCAACACAACTTATTATGTGTGCTGGTAAAAACACATGCTCAAACAGTGTTATCAAATCGCCCAGTATGGTTTGCAAGAGTGTAAAAACGGTATAGCACGGTGCCGCTTTGAAATGACATTTAAAAGCAAACCATACATTAGAAAATGTATTGTGTTGTGGTTTATAATCCTTCATAAGCGTCGTACACCTCCGTTTGATAATTTTTTGCCTGTTTGTTGAAAAGTAGTGCGTAAACACCATTGTTTTGTAATAACTGCTTGTGAGAACCCTCTTCTACTAAAGAACCGTTCTCAAAAACAAATATCTTTTCACAAACAGCAGCAGACGACATACGATGAGAAACTATAACCGAAAGTTTTTTATCTTTCTTACAAAGGCGTAAAATCGTTTCAAACATCTGATGCTCGGCAATAGGGTCTAGCGCGCTTGATGGCTCGTCCAAGATAACCACAGGACTACACTTTGCAAAGGCTCTCGCGATAGCAATCTTTTGTCGTTCACCGCCCGAAAGCTCAATACCATCATCGTCAAACTCGCGTGTTAAAATAGAATCTTCTTTATTCGGTAAAGTTTCTATCTTTTTGTAAGCATCGCTGTCTTTAAGCGCCTGTACCGCTATCGTCTTTTCATCATCGTTATAAATCGGTTTTAACATAACGTTTTCAGCAACAGTTGCCGAAAAGATTGCAAAATCCTGAAAAGCGGCACCAATTAACTCACGATATTTCTTTATATCAAACTCTTTAATATTTACGCCGTTTAGTAAAATTTGACCTTCTTGTGGATCGTAGAATCTGAGCAGTAATTTAACAAGTGTTGATTTACCACTACCGTTAACGCCAACAAATGCGTGTCGTACACCGGCGCGCAATGTAAATGATATATTTTTAATAACATAATCCTTTTTCTCGTCATATTTAAAGGATACATTTTTAAGTTCTATAGTTTCTATTTTTTTCGGTGGTGTTAACCCCCCTTTTGATTCATCAATCTTGGGTTCAAAATTCAAAAATGTTTTTAAATTTTCAATAAAGAGAGAATCGGTATAAAGACCGGTAAGAGAACTTTCAAAATTACGAAGCATCCAGCTAACCGCGCCGATAGAGTTAAGCAGTACAACCAATTGGCTTAAATTAATAGTTCCATTTATAGCAAGTATTGCGGCGCAAAGCCACATACCCTCATAACCGATAACAAATTGCGATATGCTACGAAGCATATCAAAACAAAATCTTTTTGTAGCGTGTTTTCTATCGTTTACTACACTTTCATCAACAGCATTTATAAAAGCATTTTTTAATACAGAAAAAATATTTGTAACACGAAGTTCGCCTGCATAGTTTCTTAAAAATGCAACACGATTAACGTAATCGGCTTTGCGATTAGCAGAAGTGTTTTCTTGGTTTATGTCGTAATTTATCTTGCCTATCTTTTTGCCAAATACAATATTGCCCACCATGGGAAACGCAATAAAAAGCAGCGCCCACGGAGTAATTTTTACCATTACAATAATTACATAAATAGCAGCAAAGAGCGAAGCAAAAAACACTGAAAAGTGGTTAAGAAACTCTCGGGCATTCCGACTTACTACACCAACAGCGCGAGTATACGTATTATAAAAATCGGGGTTTTCATAACAAGAAATATCAACGGTTTGTGCTTTTTTGAAAAGTTTACTACTTAGTCCGTAAGTTAAGTTGGCAAGCATTTTAGGAAACGCATTTTTCCAACGCCAAGAATAGAATATATTTACAATAATACTAAGAATTGTAGCAAACCAAATAAATGTTAGTATTTCGCCGAAACTACGGTTCTCGGTGTTTGCGCCGAATAAATATTGCATAAATATTACCGAGTTAAAAACCCACATGCCATACTCTAGAAAAACTATAAAATGTACAAATATGCTACTTGGGCACGTGTGCCAAATAATCCGTAGAAAATACAAACTGTTTTTTACGGTTGATGGTTTTTTCTTTTCCATATTGTAACCCCCTTTTTAATTGGTATTGCATATACTTATTCTACACTGCAAATTAGCAAACTGCAATACTTGTAATTTTGTAGTTTTTGTGATATAGGGAAATAATTCTACAAAGATATTTTACTATCAAACAATAGTAAAGTCAATACTATTATTTGATAGTAAAATATACTAATTACGGTGATTAAAAATGTATTATCCTCGATTAAAAGATTTGCGCCAAGATAAAGACCTTGGACAAAAGGAAATTGCCGCATATCTCGGTATAGACCAAAGGGTATACAGCAATTATGAAACAGGTAAAAGAGAAATACCAACACGTTTTGTTATTGCTTTGGCAAATTTTTATAAAACCTCTACTGATTATATTTTAGGAAGAACAAATAATCCAAAATCAAATTAAAGTAAAAAAGGAGCAGATTTAAAAAATCTGCTCCTTTTAGCTTATGGTTATTAGTTAATCTTCGGCAAGCTTGCGGCTGCTACAGACTGACCAACGCGGCGTGCGTTTTCATCAGGAATGTTAAGGTTAATCTTCTTTGCGAGCTCGGGGAATTCCTTGTCAAGAACCTCTTGTGCGCGCTCGAGTAAGATTTCGCCACCCTTACCACTTGTTACGCGTCCCATTATAAGAACGTGTTTAATATCATAGAACTCACTATAATAAGCAATTGCATAACCAAAGTATGCGCCAATGGTATCGTAGATTGCTGCCGCTCTTTCGTCACCGTCTTTCATAAGACCTTGTACAACCTTAAGCTTTTCAGCGGGTGAGAGCTTTTCGTCAAGTTCAATACCGGCGTAAGGAGCAAGCTTGATAACGCCGTCTTGAGAGAAATACTTAACACCGCAACCGTAGTCGCCCGACCACTCGTCAACCATTGCCTCGGTGCAGAAATCAACAGGCGCAAAAGCAAGCTCGTTAAGCCAGCCTGTGATGTTGCCCTGTGGGTCAACATAGCCTGCGGCCTCAGAAGTACCCATAGCAACACCGAGAACCGAATTGTCATTTAGATTCATAGCACCTGCAAGCGCGGTAACGTCGCCGTCGTTTGCAACCTCAATCGGAATATTTTCGCCGATTTCACGTGCTACATCAATGTACATATTTTTAACTCGTCTTTCAAAGTCCTCGTCGTTAACCTTTAAGAAAAGGGAAGCGACCATTATACGATTGTCAACGTAAACACCTGCGCTTGAAACACCAATAGCGTCAACGCGTGGCATTTTTGAAGCGGCTGTTTTCATAGCATCTAAAATACCTTGATAATGGTATTCAGGGTCGGAATTGGTCTTGGGGAACCAAACAACCTCTTCAGAGTATACGCTTTCGCCGTCAATAACAGCGCTAACCTTACGGTCGCTGCCGCCCGCATCAAAACCGATACGGCATCCGTCGAGATGACGGCCAACAGGAGATGCAGATGACTTATCCTTTGGCGCATCGGCGAGAGCAACACTTTCAACGCTGAACTTTTCTTCATAAACACGTTCCATAAACTTAACGTCAAAATCACGTGCGCCGCCGTAGCTGTAAGCTTCTTTGATTTTGTTGGCAACAACGTCACTACCTGCAATTATGATTTTGAAACCACCTGCAACCCACAAAAGAGTTTTTACAATACGCTCTACAAAAGCATAGTTTTGGTCATCTTTACCTGTACCGTCTTTGAAGATACGGGTTTTATATGTAGTGGTGTAACCCTTGTTACGCTCTACAGCAATAACAATGTCTTGGCCATCGTCTTTGGTTGCCTCGCGCATTTCGCGGCAAACAATAGACATTGGGGCAAATTTTGGGTCAAGTTTTGCATTTACTTTAAGCTTCATATCTGATTTCTCCTCCGATAATGGTTTTTTGTACATTAAAGCTGTCATCGGTAATAATAATGTCAGCATCTTTACCTACTTCAATCGAGCCCTTGCGGTCAGCAATACCAATTGCAGTAGCAGGGTTAAGTGTCGCGCCGTTTACGCATTCATTAAGTGGTATGTTTGAGTTGGTATAAACATTCCAAACACCCTTATTAAGCGGCAACACACTGCCTGCGACTGTACCGTCTTCGAGTCGGCAAACAATATCGTTATAAATAATTTTGGTACCGCCCAAGGTGTACTCGCCATAGGGCAGGCCTCCTGCAGGTAAGCAGTCTGTAATAAAGCAGAGCTTTCTGCCCTTTATTTTATAAAGCAAATCATAGAAGCAACTGTTAACGTGGAAGGTATCAACAATAACCTCACAGGTAACATCGCTGTTAAAAGCTGCGGTAACAACACCAGGTGCGCGGTGCGCGAGGGGTGTCATAGCGTTAAAGAGGTGGGTTACATGGCGCACGCCAACATTTGTACTTGCCATTGCGGTGTCATAATCGGCGCTTGTATGCCCCATAGAGATTACAACGTCGGTATCGCGCGCAATTTCGCGTATAGCGGCAAAATCCTCGGTATCGCATTCGGGAGCGAGTGTGATAATTTTGATTATATCGGCATATTCTTTTACAAATTTAGCATCGGGCTTGAGTATGTATTTGGGGTCCTGCGCGCCTTTTTTGCTCTCGCTTATAAACGGACCCTCGGCATGACAGCCCAAAATAGCCGAACCGTTCCAAGATTTACTTTCTTCCTTCAAATCACGGCAAACCTCGAGCGCCTTACGAATAACCGCCATATCAACCGTCATTGTGGTGGGCAAGAATCCTGTAACACCGTTTTTGACAATGCCGCCGGCTATGGTGCGGATGCTATCAGGGTCGCCGTCGCACACGTCTTTTGAAAGATAACCGTGAATGTGAATATCAATAAGACCTGGGGATATATATCCACCGCACGCGTCGATAACCTCGGCGTCAGACGGAATCATATCGGTAGGCACAATTCCCTCGATTACGTCGCTGTAAAGCAGGGACATATTCTCGACAATACGGTCTTTTAGGATGATTTTCCCGTTAATGATGGCTTTCATAAAAATACCTCCATCTGTAATATTATTCCTTTTATATTTTATCAAAAAAGCAAATAAAAAGCAATATGCTTTTTTGGTATCTGCATATAAAATTTACAAAAAACTATTGACAAAAAGCGTAATAACACATATTATTTTTATATAAGAAAAAATTAAAAACACCGGGCGGGACTTCGCCTGATACGGAGGACATATTTATGGTATTTGAAAAAATGAAAAAGATATTGGCAGAACAGCTCGATACAGATGCAGACAGCATCACTCTTGAAACCGACATTGCTGACGACCTCGGAGCCGACAGTCTTGACGTTGTTGAGATGCTTATGTCTATTGAAGATGAGTTTGAAATCGAAATTCCTGACGAAAAAATCGAAAGCCTCAAAACCGTAGGTCAGGTTGTTGAATATATTCAGGAAAATATGTAATTAACTTGCAAATTTAAATGCAGAAAACGGTAAGATGCCGTTTTCTGCATTTGTTTTTTTGTCAAATGTGTTACTATTCATTTCTTATACTTAAAAAGCGCGCCGCAACCTCTGCAAGATTGATATCACTGTCGGTGGCGCTGTCGGCATTTTCGGTCGCAAGCAGTACTACACAGCCTACAATATCGCCTGCCGCAATAACAGGCGCCGCAACACAGATTTTTTGCTCACACCCCGCAAGCGCAAAAAGCGAGGAGCCGTCTTTGTTTACAAAAAGTCTTCGGTCTTCAACGATTTTTTCAAGCTCGGGAGTAACCGATTTTTCAAGCAGGTCGCGTTTTGACGCGCCACCCACCGCAACGCATCGGTCACGGTCACAAATAATAACCGCTAAATTGCAACCGCCCGCCAACGCGACCGCAAAATCACCCGCAAAGCCAATCATTTCACCCATCGGCGAATATTTTTTAAAAATAACCTCGCCGTCAGTCCCTGTATAAATTTCCAGCGGGTCTCCCTCTCTTATCCTCATCGTGCGGCGGATTTCTTTTGGGATAACCACACGACCAAGGTCGTCAATTCTACGAACTATTCCTGTAGCTTTCATATATACATTTCTCCTTAAATTACAAATTGTGTTGTTATTATCTGTAATTGTGGGAGAAATATACCGCAAGATTTACTTTTTGAATCGGTTGTGATATAATAAATTAAATGAGGTGATTTAGTTGAACGAAGAACTTAAATTACATATTAAAAAACTCCAGAGACGATCAACACTTTCCTTAATTGCTATCCTATCGGCAATAATTTCAATCGGCTTTGGAATCTTGTTTTTGTTTGTTCCGTCTTTTGTTGCTATCATCTTTTTCGCTATTGCTACTATTTGCATTGTATATCTCATACACAGTAGTCATACTGCTAAAAAAGAGGCAAAAGAAAACATTTATAGACCTGTTATTTTTAATGCTGATAAGAGTTTAACTTTTGAAAAAATCGTCAGTATCTTTGAGAATTTAACAAATGAAGAAAATCAACTATCTGCATCAGAAAATGTTCGATTTTTCCGATTAAAGAAAAGTTTCAAATTAAGAACCGTAATTTATAGAACGGATAATTTCAATAAGAAAGATTTTGATAACGCTAAAGACCGCATCAATAAAAAGGCAAATAAAGAGTTGAATATATCGCAGTGGGTAAATCGAATGGAAGCAGGCAATATGATGCGATTTAATATCATTTGCACCGATGTATTAAACGATGCATTATATCAATTTCTTTCCCAAAATGCCAATCGAAACTTAACCAGAGTTGAGGGTATCATAAATATTGCTATTGTCGGTAATCAAATTATGATTCCACCTCTTTATGGCGAATGTGATTTAGCAGAAATCAGCAGATATAAAGGCGTTATCAAGTTCATAAATCAAGCTTTATTAAACAATAACTAACCACAAAAGCGAGGGGAATTTCCCCTCGCTTTTGCTATGTATAGGTCAAAATGTGCTGTTTTTCGCCAAAAATTTTTCATCAAAAAACTCCCGAAACCCCAGTATTTATAATGCTTTATAGCACTTTTGTGTTATTATAACACAAGCCTCTATTCTACGAACTATTCCTGTTGCTTTCATATATAAAAACTCCTTGCTTTACAAATTTGTACTGTTAGTATCTGTAAAACAAGGAGATTTATACTGCGGCAATTTACTTTTTAAATACTTTGTGATATAATAAAGACGATTCTGAAAGGAGTGGGGAAATGAAAATCGCCGATCTTCTCAAAAAAAATACCCTGTCAATTTCTTTTGAGGTCTTTCCTCCAAAAACCGATTACAATTTTGAAAGCGTGCGTGCGGCCGTTGAGGAAATAGCAAAGTTGCGCCCTGCTTTTAT